>NZ_CP009692.1:1101615-1421173 GCF_000832605.1 Bacillus mycoides | reverse complement strand
GTCAATCCATGGCAATATCATTATGCCAAGATTGACGCTCCTTTACTTCGCAAAAACAACTAAATAAATAACCCCAATTACCAAAAATATTCCGCAACAAGCTAACAATACTTTTGCAAGTTTGTCCATAAACATATAATGGTTTCCCCTTTTGTTTGGTTGTTTGCTATTTTAATTCGACAACTGTTACGCCTAGGCCTCCCTCGCCCATGTCACCGTAGCGGTAGGTTTTCACACCGCGATGTTTCTTCAAGTAATCTTGTACACCTTGGCGAAGCGCTCCTGTTCCTTTACCGTGAATAATTGATACACGAGGATAGCTTGCAAGCTGTGCATCATCTAAATATTTTTCAACGCGCATCATTGCATCTTCATAACGTTCGCCGCGAAGGTCTAGCTCTAACGACACGTGATAATCTCTACCCTTCACACTTGCGACTGCTTTTTTCTCAGTTTGCTTCGGTGTATTAATGTATTCCATATTGGATTCTTTCACTTTCATCTTCAGAATACCAATTTGTACGCTCCACTCTGTATCACTTACTTTTTCAAGCAATTGACCTTTTTGACCGAACGTTAACACTTTTACTTCATCACCTGATCGTAATTGTTGTTTCGGCGCTGTATTTTTCACATGTACTTTTTGTTTCTTCACAAGCTCTGGCGCTGCCCCTTCTAGACGGCTCTTCGCTTCAATAAGCTCATGGTCTTTCACATTTACAAGCTGTGCTTTACGCAATTGACGAAGTTCATGAATAATGCCTTCTGCTTCTTTCTTCGCAGCTTCGACTTTTTCTTCCCCTTCTTTTTGCGCTTTTAATAATTTTTCATCGCGCTCATCATTAAATTCAATAATTTGACGCTGTAATTCACGATGAAGTTTTTCAGATTGCTTACGATGCTCTTCCGCTTCTTTTCGTTCGCGCTCTGCATTTTTTTGGCTTTCTTCTAACTTTGCAATCATATTTTCGATTTTGTTCGTATCTGTACTAATATGGTTACGAGCGCGATCAATAACGCGATCAGACAAACCAAGACGCTTCGAAATTTCAAAGGCGTTACTACGTCCTGGTACACCGATTAATAATTTGTACGTTGGGCTTAATGTATTCACATCGAACTCAACGCTCGCATTAATAACTTGCTCACGATTGTATCCATATGCTTTTAATTCTGGGTAATGCGTCGTTGCAACAACGCGAGCACCACGGTTACATACTTCATCTAAAATAGAAATCGCTAGTGCAGCCCCTTCTTGCGGATCTGTCCCAGCACCTAATTCATCAAATAGGACTAAACTTTCAAAATCAGCTTTTTCTAAAATATCTACAATGTTTACCATATGAGAAGAGAATGTACTTAAATTTTGTTCAATCGATTGCTCATCACCGATATCAGCAAAGATGTTTTTAAATACACATATCTCTGATTCATCCATTACTGGAATATGAAGACCAGATTGCGCCATTAAGACACAAATACCGACTGTTTTCAGTGTAACTGTTTTACCACCTGTATTCGGTCCTGTAATAACGATTGTTGTAAAGTCTTTACCAAGCATAATGTTATTTGGCACGATAATTTCCGGATCAATAAGCGGATGGCGTGCTTGTTTTAAATCCATGTAGCGTTCATTATTTACGATTGGCTTCGTCGCTTTAATTCGCTTCGCATAAAGAGCTTTCGCAAAAATAAAATCAAGATTTGCAACTACTTCTACGTTTGATAAAACAATATCAGCTTCCACTGCCACTTCTTCCGTTAACATCATTAAAATGCGTTCTACTTCTTGTTTTTCTTTCACACGTGCTTCTTGAAGTGCGTTATTTAATTCCACGATTACTTGCGGTTCGATAAATAATGTTTGTCCAGAAGCAGATTGGTCGTGAACAATACCACCATATACGCCGCGGTATTCTTGTTTTACCGGGATTACGTAGCGTTCGTTACGAATCGTTACAATTGCATCTGATAACATTTTTTGCGCGTTTGAAGAACGCGTCATGTTTTCTAATTTCTCACGAATACGGCTTTCCGCAGTACGAATTTGATTACGAATACCACGCAATTTGTCACTTGCGCTATCGACTACTTCACCGCCGTCACCAATACAATTTGTAATCTTCTTTTCTAAATCATATAAAGACACAATTTGCGCGACATGTGTTTCTAAAATTGGAAGCTCAACACCGTTGTCAATCATATCGTCAATGAAACGTTTCATTTGGCGACTACCGTACATCGTACTTGCGATTTCAATTAATTCATAAGGACTTAACATACTTCCAATTTTCGCACGCTTAATATTTGAACGAATATCAGAAATCCCTCCAAGTGGTACATGTCCTTTTAAACGGATGACTTTCGCTGCCTCATCCGTTGTTTCTTGCAATTCCACAATTTCTTCAAAATCTGTGCTTGGCACTAAATTCTTCACTTTATCACGACCAAGTGAAGATGCTGTATGTTCAAGTAATTGTTCTTTTACTTTATTGTATTCTAATACACGCAACGTTCGTTCTAACATGTTGCAGGTCCCCCCTGTATTACTTATTACGTTTAATATAGTCTAATAAACGTTCAATATCCCATGTGTTAATCACGTTATCTTTTTGAATCCAACCTTTACGCGCTGCTGCTACACCTGTTTCCATATCTTCTAACATTTCAAGTGTATGGGCATCCGTATTAATCGCTACTTTTACACCAGCATCTTGTGCTTGTTTTAATAATTTCGCGCTTAAATCTAGACGGTTTGGATTTGCATTTAATTCTAAAACTGTATTTGTTTCTTTTGCGAGCTGGATTAATAAATCTGTATCTACATCGTAACCCTCACGGCGCCCAAGAAGACGTCCTGTCGGATGGGCAATCATTGTGACATGCTTATTCTCAAGTGCAGTGCGAAGACGCTTCATAATCGTTTCACGGTCTTGTGAGAAGCTTGAGTGAATAGCTCCAATGACATAATCTAGTTCTGCTAATACTTCATCGTCAAAATCAAGTGTCGCATCTGGTAAAATGTCCATTTCAATCCCGCGCAAAATTGTAATGTCTGGATACTTTTCATTCATACGTTCAATTTCTTTCGCTTGTTCACGAAGACGCTCTTTCGTTAAACCGTTCGCTACTTTCAAGTATTGCGAGTGATCAGTAATTGCCATAAATTTATATCCATGAGCGCGGCACGCTTGTACCATTTCTTCAATTGAAAAAGCACCGTCACTCCACGTTGTATGCATATGTAAATCACCCTGTATATCAGAGAACTGAATTAAGTTCGGATACTCTTTAATTAATTCAATTTCTTTTCCATCTTCACGCACTTCTGGTGGGATGAATGGAAGGCCAAAGTGGGCGAAGAATGCTTCTTCTGTTTCGAATGTTTTCACTTCACCTGTGTCTAAGATTTCCACACCGTATTCACTAATTTTCTCGCCTCTATCTTTCGCAATTTGGCGCATTTTTACGTTATGGTCTTTTGATCCGGTGAAATGGTGAAGAGTTGTAATAAATTCTTCTGGTTTTACTAAGCGGAAGTCAATTGAAATATCATATTCATATTGAAGACGAACAGATACTTTCGTATCTCCACTTGCAATCACTTCAATCATATTATCAAATTGTAGTAAATGTTCACGCACTACTGCTGGCTCTGTCGTTGCAATGATGAAATCTAAGTCCTTCACTGTCTCACGAACACGGCGTAAACTACCAGCGCGTGAGAAACGAATTATTTCAGCAACATTCGACAATTTCTCCTCTATTTCCCCGGCAATAGGCAATACCATCGCAATTGGTAAACGCTCTGGACGAGAGCCTACTTGATCAATTGCTTCTAATATTTTCTCTTCTGTTTTCTTACCGAATCCAGCTAAAGCTTGTACTTTATTTTCTTCACAAACAGCTTTTAACGTTTCCATATCAACAACACCAAGTTCTTTGTATAACTTGGCCACCTTCTTACCACCAAGGCCTGGTAGTTTTAATAGTGGTAATAAACTGCTTGGTACTTCTTTTTCAAGTTCTTGTAGTACTTCAGATGTTCCCGATTCTATATATTCTTGAATAACTGCTGCCGTTCCTTTTCCGATACCTGGAATCTTTGTGAAATCTTCAATTTCAGAAAGACTACGGTCATCACTTTCTAGTGCTGCCGCCGCTTTACGGAATGCAGATATTTTAAATGGATTCGCGCCCTTTAGTTCCATAAATAGGCCGATTGTCTCTAGTAATTTGATAACTTGTTTTTTATTCACTTTCATCATTGCCCCGCCTTTCTTTCATAGAAAAAAACTTCTCTTTCCGAAAAAAGAGAAGTTACACTCTGCTACCTGTCTGCCATAGTTCCTTCACCTTTTCAGAAAGAATCGGTGTATCGTCTACAATTATTTTGCTAATTGATGATTTTTGTAATGGTGTTTGTATTTGTTCAATTGGAAGAATTGTTCCAACAATAATTAAGACAAACAGAATGATATACACTTCTAAAAAGCCAAGAAGTGCCCCAGCAACCGCATTGACTTGCTTTAAAACTGGGATTTCTGCAAACATATTCAGTAAATTACCAAGTAGTGAAAGTGCGATTTTTGTAATAATAAATAATACGATAAACGCAATTGCTTGATAGAAGACACCCTCAATATTATTCGCATCTATCCATTCTGGAACAGAAACATTCTTATCAAATGGATACGGAATAATTTTCGCAAGTGCTGGCGCTAAATCTTTACAATACCAGTATGCAACGAGGTATGCGATAATAAAGCTTGTTAACTTTACAAGTTGCAAAATAAATCCTCTGCGTAAACCGAGGAAGAATCCCATAACAAGCAATAAAATGATAATAATATCAATCATGTTTATTCAATTCCTTTTTGTGTCATACTTTCTTTCAATTTCTCATGTTCTTCTTTTAATTTTATGTAATCGTGTATGACGTTTACCGCCGTCAATACCGCTAGTCTACTCGTATCAAGCGAAGGATTCTTGGCATTGAGTTCGCGCATTTTATCATCCACAATCGCTGCTACCATGCGGATATGACTTGTACTTTCATCGCCAACAACTGAATACTGTTGGCCATATATTTCTACATTAATTCGACTTTTATTTCCCTTTTGTTGTGACAACTCACCGGCCTCCAATCACGTACAGAATCCTAAAGTTTATCATACCATGAACCATCATAATATGGAAACAGAAAGAACAATCCGATATGATAAAAATAACAACATAAAAAAGGAGCGACCATTTTGTCAAATTCTATCGTAATACAAACAAGTTCTACAGTAATTGAAGACATGAAACAACAATACAAACAAGCACTTAGCCCCAAAATTCCGCAAGGCGGTATCTTTATGGCAAAAGTTCAATCTTGCACAATTACAGCTTATAAATCAGGAAAAGTGATGTTTCAGGGTGGACGTGCTGAAGCAGAAGCTTCTCGTTGGCAAACTGTCTCTCAAACACCAAAATCAGCTGTAAAAAAATCGGTCAATTCACATCGTTATGCGCCGCCCGCTTCCATCGGCACAATGTCTATTCTAGGGTCAGACGAAGTAGGTACTGGTGATTACTTCGGACCGATGACAGTAGTTGCTGTATATGTGGATGCAAAGCAAATTCCACTTTTAAAAGAACTTGGTGTAAAAGACTCCAAAAACTTAAATGATGCTCAAATTGCTGAGATTGCAAAACAACTCCTTCACGTTGTTCCTTACAGCTCCCTCGTTCTTCATAATGAAAAATATAACGAGCTATTTGATAAAGGAAACAACCAAGGTAAACTAAAAGCTTTACTGCATAACAAAGCCATCACAAACTTATTGGCTAAAATTGCACCTACAACACCTGAGGGTATCTTAATCGACCAATTTACACAGCCTGATACATACTATAAATATTTAGCGAAACAAAAACAGGTACAGCGTGAAAATGTTTACTTCGCTACAAAAGGTGAAAGTGTCCATTTAGCAGTAGCCGCCGCTTCCATTTTAGCTCGTTACTCATTCGTAAAAAAATTTGACGAACTAAGCAAAAAAGCTGGTATGCAACTTCCGAAAGGTGCTGGTAAACAAGTTGATATTGCCGCTGCTAAATTAATTCAAAAAGTCGGTAAAGAAAGACTACCTGAGTTTGTGAAAGTGCATTTTGCTAATACAGAGAAGGCGTTTCGGTTACTGAAAAAATAACTACTTTTTAGTATCGACAGGATATGGATGAACTAAACAAGGCGAAAAGAATTGAATTCTTTTCGCCTTTTATGAATGAAAAATGGATAAATAGGATCTCACACGTTCCTATTTTCGCCGCACTCATTCTATATATATATATATTTAAATTTAGACTGATATATATTCATTTACTATTCACCTAAAAAAGAGAGTCTCCATGACTCCCTTTTTATGTTTAACTTCGTTTCTGCTTCTTATTTGATGAAGGTACTTTATAAGAACCCGTTTCATGCGTAGTCGTTCCTTGTCCTTCCACTTCCGGAGAACCTAAGCTTGATCTAGAATGGTCTGTTTTCACTTTCTTACTCATTACAATCACCCCCAAGATTACTTTTCACTTAAGAGTAAAAAACTATTCAGCATAACCATCTGAACATATACTGGCTACTCTTTTATCCTCCTGTCTGTTTTTCACTAATGTCCCATAGACGTTTTGCGGCATCCTTATCCAAGGCAGCTTCAGACATTTTTCCTATTTGCTTATCGGCATAGTAATAACCACTATGATCAGTAAATTCAGTTGATTCTGCTAGCCATATTAGAGTTTCAGCACCTTTCTCGGGTGTACGGGAGAAAGGTTTCATTGCTGCCATAGTTAAGCGAGCAACTAGACCATTGTCCTGGTTGAAATTCGTAGCCACTAGCCCTGGATCGAAGCTGTATGCACTAACACCCGTCCCCTCCAACCTCTTTGCCAATTCAGCGGTAAATAAAATATTTGCTAGTTTTGATTGAGCATAACGCATTGTAGGACCACCCATAAATTTCTTAACACCACGATAAAGTTGTTCTGCATCTAAATCACCGAAATCAATTCCCTTTTTAGCCATTTTGTGACCGTGAGATGCGGTGGTGATAACACGAGCAGGAGCACTTTCTTTTAAACGCTCCAACAGCAAATTAGTGATTAGGAATGGACCTAAATGGTTAACCGCCCAAGTCATCTCCAAATCGTCCTCTGTAAGCTGCCTTGTTTGAAATAAAGCACCAGCATTATTCACTAATATATCTATTCTCGGACACCTTTCCAAAATATCAGTAGCTACCCGGCGTATAGATTGTTGGGAAGCCATATCAGCTAAAAATAGATCTATCATCACATCCCCATTCGTTACATCCTTAATTTGAGCAATAGCAGCATTCGCTTTTTCCTCGTTACGTGCAATGATTCCTAGTTTGGCACCGCGCTCTGCAAATGTCTTAGCTGCCGCTAATCCAATACCACTTGTTGCACCAGTAATCACCACATACTTGTCATGCAGTGTCCACTTTGTATGACTTGGAATCTCCCCCATTGTACAAAAACCCCTTCCCTTGCCCATAAATATTTCATTCGTTTTACTATATGTGAGATATGAACGAACCTATGAACAACATTTTTCCAAACAAAAAAAGCGAGAGCAGTTGCTCTCGCTTTTTTCATCTTAAAACTCAGAAGAACCTGGAGTTCTTGGGAATGGAATTACGTCACGGATGTTAGCCATGCCAGTGATGTACATTAGGAAGCGCTCGAAACCTAGACCGAATCCAGCGTGTTTTGTACCGCCGTATTTTCTAAGTTCTAAGTACCACCAGTAGTCCTCTTCGTTCATACCTAATTCTTTAATTCTGTCTACTAAAACGTCCATTCTTTCTTCACGTTGACTTCCGCCGATTAATTCGCCGATGCCAGGAACTAGAAGATCAGTAGCTGCTACTGTTTTACCATCTTCGTTCATACGCATGTAGAATGCTTTAATGTCTTTCGGATAGTCAGTTACGAATACAGGGCGTTTGAAGATTTCTTCTGATAAGTATCTTTCGTGCTCTGTTTGTAAGTCAATACCCCATTCTACTGGGTATTTGAATTCAGCACCTGATTCTTGAAGTACTTTAATTGCTTCTGTATAAGTGATGCGACCGAAGTCAGAGTTGATTACGTTGTTCATGCGCTCTAGAACTGTTTTATCAACGAAGCTGTTGAAGAAGTCCATTTCTTCTGGTGCATGCTCTAGTACGTATTTCATTGCATATTTCAGCATATCTTCTGTAAGATCCATTACATCGCCTAACTCAGCGAATGCAATCTCAGGCTCAACCATCCAGAACTCCGCTGCGTGACGAGTTGTGTTTGAGTTTTCCGCACGGAATGTAGGTCCGAATGTGTACACATCACGGAATGCTAATGCATAAGCTTCAGCGTTCAGCTGTCCACTTACTGTTAAGTTTGTTTCTTTAGCGAAGAAGTCTTTTGATTCGTCAACTTGTCCGTCTTCACCTTTTGCTACGTTGTTTAAATCTTGCGTTGTTACGCGGAACATTTCGCCTGCACCTTCTGTATCACTACCAGTAATAATTGGTGTGTGAACATGTACGAATCCACGCTCTTGGAAGAATTGGTGAATTGCAAATGCTGCGATAGAACGCACGCGGAATGTTGCTGAGAATGCATTTGTTCTTGGACGTAAGTGAGCGATTGTACGTAAGTATTCAAACGTATGACGCTTCTTTTGAAGTGGGTAATCAGAATCTGATAAGCCCTCGATATCAATTTTTTCTGCTTTAATTTCAAATGGTTGCTTCGCTCCAGGTGTTGCAATTACTTTACCTTCTACTTTAACTGAAGAGCTTAGTGGAAGCTTTGCAATTTCTTTGAAGTTCTCTAATTCTGTATCGAAAACGATTTGAACACCTTTGAAGAAGCTACCGTCGTTTAATTCGATGAAACCAAATGCTTTTGAATCACGTAAGTTACGAATCCAACCCGATACTTGTACTGTTTGATCTGCGTATTTATCTGTATCTCTATACAGACTTTTTACTAATGTGTTTTCCATAGTAAAATTCTCCTTTACTCATATATTTAAATACAAAAAAACCTTTCATCCATAAAGGGACGAAAGGTTAAACTTCGCGGTACCACCCAATTTGTCATAAAGACCAACTTTAACTCGTATGTAATACATACTTCCCGGTTTGTAACAGGCCGGATTCCCGTCTAAGTCTACTCTTGAATACAAGCTTCAATTTCGGTTAGCAACTCCAAGGTGTTCTTCACATATACCGCCTCATCAGGCTCTCACCGTCCCTGACTCGCTTTGGATTATAGTATATACTACTTTTCCTTATCATCGTCTTTCGTTTTGTTAAACTAAAATTAATGTACTACATTCGAGAGAAAGATGCAAGATGCCAGAAAATATATCAGCGATTTTTATAATATATCGACTTACCGACATTTTCCGACAATCGTGCCATAAAAAAATTGCCGGACTTAATCCGGCAATTTTTTATTACTTACGTAACTCCGCACCAAATTTCTCTTCTACCGCTGTTAATACACGGTTATGTGCTTCTGTTACTTCTTCGTCTGTTAATGTACGTTCTGCATCGAAGTAGTTCATAGAGAATGCAAGTGATTTCTTGCCTTCTTCCATTTTTTCACCTTCGTATAAGTCGAATAGTGCTACGTCTTTCAGAAGTTCTCCGCCAGCTTCAGCAATGACTTGCTTCATTTCACCAGCTTTTGTTTCTGTTGTTACTACAACAGCCATATCACGTGTCATAGATGGGAAACGTGGAATTGCTAAGTAGTAAGTTTCCTCAGCGTCTGCACCGAATACTTTTGCAAGAGATAATTCGAATACGAATGTATTTTTCACATCTAATTGTTTTTCTGTTTCCGGGTGCAATTGACCGATGAATCCGATTGCTTCACCATCTAATACGATGTCAGCTGTACGGCCTGGGTGCATACCTTCACGTTTTGCTGGTGCATAAGTGATTTGATTTGCCACGCCAAGTACGTCGAATAATCCTTCTAATACACCTTTAACAACGAAGAAGTCTACAACTTTCTTCTCACCTTGCCATGCATGGTGAAGAGCAAGACCTGTCATAACACCTGCAAGATGTTGTTCTTCTTTCGGAAGTTCTCCTGCTTCTGTTGGTAAGAAGATAGAACCTACTTCATATAATGCAACGCTGTCGTTTTTACGTGCAACATTGTATGAAACTGCTTCTAACAATTGTGGCACTAAGCTTAAACGAAGTTGGCTACGCTCTTCGCTCATTGGAAGCGCAAGATTTACAGGAGCTTTTTCGTTCGGCTCAACCATATATTGTTTCGCTTTGTCAGCGCTTGTTAATGAATATGTGATTGCTTCATATAAACCAGCACCTTCTAGGAAGCGGCGTACTTTACGACGTTTCGTTTGTGCTGATGTTAATTTACCACGTGTCATTGTTCCAGATGGTAATGTAACTGGAATGTGATCATAACCATACAGACGACCTACTTCTTCTACTAAGTCTTCTGAAATTGTAATGTCAGGACGACGTGCTGGTACATTTACATGGAATGTTCCTTCTACTTCTGTGAATGGGAATTTCAGGTTTGTGAACATTGTACCCATTTCACTCGCAGAAATATCTGTACCTAATACACGGTTTACTTTTTCAGCTGTAACAGATACTGTACGTTCTTGTACTTGTAAGTTATCAGCTTCTACTACACCTTCAAGTGCTTCTCCACCAGCGTATTTTGCCATTAAAGCAGCTGCATGTTGAATTGCTTCAAATGTACGTGTTGGGTCGATTCCCTTTTCAAAACGTGCACTTGATTCGCTACGAAGACCTAAGTCTTTTGATGTACGGCGCACTGTTTGACCTGCAAAGTATGCAGACTCAATTAGAACGTTTACTGTCTCGCTATCAACTTCAGAATCCGCTCCGCCCATTACACCAGCAACAGCTAACGCTTTTGTGCCATTTGTAATTACAAGATGGTGGCTTTGTAACGTACGTTCTTGAGCATCTAATGTTTGAATCTTTTCGCCTTCTTTTGCAAGACGAACAACGATTTCTTTTGAACCTAATTTATCGTAATCGAATGCATGTAACGGTTGACCGTATTCCATTAAAATGTAGTTTGTAATATCAACTACATTACTAATTGGACGAATGCCAGCTGCCATAAGACGAGTTTGCATCCACATTGGTGATGGACCAATCTTTACGTTTTTAACCATTTTTGCAATATATAATGGGTTTTCTTCTTTCGCTTCTACACTTACAGAAATGTAATCAGAAGTTTTTTCTGCTGTTTCTTGTAAGTCGATAGCTGGAAGTTTTACTTCACGGCCGTAAATAGCAGCTACTTCATATGCAACACCTAACATGTTTAAGCAATCTGCACGGTTTGGTGTTAAACCAAGCTCAAGTACTTCATCATTTAAATTTAAAATTTCAAGTGCATCTGCACCAACTTCAGCATCACTTGGGAAGATGAAGATACCGTCTGCATATTCTTTCGCAACGAATTTCCCATCAATACCAAGCTCTTGAAGAGCACAAACCATACCGTGAGAAGCTTCCCCGCGTAGTTTTGCTTTTTTAATTTTGAAGTTACCAGGAAGTACAGCGCCAACTTTTGCAACTGGTACTTTTAAACCTTTTGCAATGTTAGCAGCTCCACAAATAATTTGAACCGGCTCTTCTTCACCGATATCGATTAAGCATTTGCTTAATTTATCAGCTTCTGGGTGTTTTTCACATTCTAATACGTGACCAACTACAACACCTTTTACACCTTTATTTAATACTTCAACACCTTCTACTTCAATACCACTTTTCGTGATTTTGTCTGCTAGTTCTTGTGCTGTTACATCTTTAATATCTACATACTCTTGTAACCAACGATATGATACGAACATATTTATCCTCTCCTTCCCTTACGCTCGTTTGAATTGTTGTAAGAAACGTACATCATTTGTATAGAAATGACGAATGTCATCTACGCCGTATTTCAACATTGCGATACGCTCTGCGCCCATACCGAATGCGAAACCTTGATATTCTTTTGAATCATAACCAGCCATTTCAAGTACGTTCGGGTGAACCATACCTGCTCCTAAAATTTCGATCCAGCCAGTCCCTTTACAAGTGCCACAACCTTTACCGTGACACATCATACAAGAAATATCCATCTCTACAGACGGCTCTGTGAATGGGAAGAAACTTGGACGAAGACGGATTTCACGATCTTCACCGAACATCTTTTTCACGAATACTTGCAGTGTACCTTTTAAGTCACTCATGCGAATGTTTTTATCAATTACAAGACCTTCAATTTGCATGAATTGGTGTGAATGCGTCGCATCATCGTCATCGCGGCGATACACTTTACCAGGACAAATAATTTTAATCGGTCCTTTTTCTTTATTCTTTTCCATCGTACGTGCTTGCACAGAAGATGTATGTGTACGTAGTAACGTTTCTTCTGTAATGTAGAATGTATCTTGCATATCACGCGCTGGGTGATCTTTCGGTAAGTTTAATGCTTCGAAGTTGTAGTAGTCTTTTTCTACTTCCGTCCCTTCAGCTACTTCATAACCCATACCGATGAATACATCTTCAATTTGTTCAACAACTGCTGTTAACGGATGGTGACAACCTGTTTCAACAGGACGACCTGGCAGTGTAACATCAATTGTTTCAGTAGCTAATTTCGCCTCAATTACTGCTTTTTCTAAGTTGCCAATTTTGTCTTCTAGACGCGTTTGAATCGCTTCACGTACTTCATTTACTAATGCTCCCATACGTGGACGCTCTTCTGCTGATAATTTTCCCATGCCGCGTAATACTTCTGTAATTGGACCTTTTTTCCCTAAATACGCTACGCGTACGTCGTTTAAGCCCTTTAGCTCTTTCGCTTCTTCAATAAGCTCTAACGCTTTTTGCTTTAGCTCTTTTAAACGTGCTTCCATTTGGAACCCTCCTAATTTTAAAAATAAAAAAACCCCGCTCCCAAAAAGGGACGAGGTAAATTCGCGGTACCACCCTAAATTGACAGAACAAGTCTGCCCACTCATTAGTTATAACGATCAATTCTGACCGGAACGCCTTTACATATAAATGGTCCTGGCGCCAACTCCAGAGGTGAATTCACTTCCATCTACCATAAGAATGCTTTCAGTCTACGGCACTCTCTCCCTATATGGCGATTTTGTAAGCTACTCTTCTCTATCAACGTTTTTCATTAATATACTTTTATTATATGTTCAAAAAAGTTCGATACTCATTTCACCACTTTTTTATGAACATGTACTTCAACTTATTATAAGAAGTTTTTTATCGATTCGCAACTGGGCTTTGTAAATAATACGTTAAAATCCCTGCTGCAACCGCAACATTTAATGATTCTGCCCCGCCGTAAATCGGAATATACAAGTTTTGATCACTTTTCGCCAGAATTTCTTGGCGTACGCCGCTTCCTTCATTCCCTACAATTAATGCAAAACTTCCAGCCGGGGTTACTTCACCAAATGGAACTCCATTTTCAAGAGCTGTTCCATATACAGGGACGTTATTTTCTTTTAACTTGTCTACCCATTCTTCTAAGTTCCCTTTTACAACCGGTAAGTGGAAAATAGAACCTTGTGTAGATCGTAGTACTTTACTATTATAAACATCAACGCACCCTTCTCCAAGCACAACGGCATGAATACCAGCTGCATCCGCTGTACGAATAATCGTTCCCAAATTACCTGGGTCTTGAAGGCCGTCTAATAAAAGAAATTTCCCATCAGTAAGAGCTACTTCTTTCTCATGTTTCTCACAAACAGCAAATACACCTTGCGTTGTTTCTGTTTCGCGGAGTACTTTTACAATTGCTTCAGGCACAATATACATTTCAACATCATTAACTGTCCAATCTTTCGGAAGATCTGTCTGATCTGAAACGATAAGTTCTGTTACAACTCCTGCCTTTAACGCTTCCTCTACTAAATGGAATCCTTCTACAAAAAATAAAGCTTTGTTATCGCGCTCTTTTTTCGTCTGCAGCTTTTTCCACTGCTTCACACGCGGGTTTTGTACTGAATCAATGTTTTTCATAATATGTATTTCCCTCTCTTCTTGTCTTATCATTATAGCCTATTTTTCATACATATTTACATAAAAAAGAACAAAAACTAACGTCAGTTTCAATTCTGAAGAAGAGGTGAAGATAATGAGTTTTAATTTACGCGGCGCGGTATTAGCGAATGTATCTGGAAATTCACAAGACCAATTACAAGAAACGATTGTCGATGCAATTCAAAGCGGTGAAGAAAAAATGCTTCCAGGTCTTGGCGTTTTATTCGAAGTCATTTGGAAAAATGCTGATGAAAATGAAAAACACGAAATGTTAGGAACACTGGAGCAAGGATTAAAAAAATAAGCAATAAAAGGTCACCTTAGAAAAAAAACTAAGGTGACCTTTTATGTCTATAAAATTTTTCTTCTCCTAAACATTTCTACTTTACTAACGCTACCCCGATGGAGTACAATGTTCAAAATACATTTAAACCGATCGATTTTTCTTCATATACATCATTGGATAAAAGGAGTGAATGTTTTATGCACCGTATTACGCTTGAACAAATTTTTAAACATCACATTACGCAAAAATATGTAAACCGTTCTGGAATGGTCCACGCGATTGCTGTCGCTTATCATGCGTTTCACTTAGCCAAAAAGCATCACGCCTCAGTCGATGCTGCGACAAAGGCTGGCTTCCTTCATGATATCGGACATCATACGTGGTACACGGGCGGCGAATGGGACTATGACTTGTATAAAAAGAATGATATACATGCGATTAAAGGGGCAGAAAGATCTCATAAATTGCTTATTAGATTAGGAGAACATCCTAAACTAGCAAAAGAAATTTCTATTGCGATTCTTCTTCATACAGATTCTTTCTTAGTACAGCAAGAAATTGAAAGAACATCTCTTCAAAACATTATTAAATGGGCAGACGAAGCAGATGAAGAACCGGGCGGAGCGCATCATTATAGAACGATTTCTTATGAAAAAGCATTGAAAGCAATTCAGCAATTAGACCGATTGGTAGAGCGTGAATTACAAATAGAGCAAAAGAAATTGAATGACAAGGCAGAACATAGTTATCAATGAGAAAGAGGCATCACTATAGGGTGATACCTCTTTTATTATTTTGCGAAAAATACACCTTTGTATGTAATATTTAAATGTTACACTCAAAAGCAAAATACTTTATAATTAAATATACAAATATAAAGAGGTGGTTTTACAAATGCAACCCGCTACACAACTTTCTAATGAACAGAAATACTCTATGTCATGGGGACAATTTATTAGCTCCGTTTTATTCGCTTTTTTCGGAACCGGACTTATTACTGTGTTCCTCGCAATGCCCTTAACAATTTATACAGCCGGCCTTACAGATAAAAAACAAATTGCCCTGTATGAATCTATTGCAAATACTGCAAGTATCATATTACAACTAGCCGTGTTGTTATTCTTCATTTTCAAATTCGAACCCGCAAAAAAATTACTACTAAAATCTTTTAACTTTAAAGTACTTAAAGAATGGCGTACATACGTATACTTACTTCTTTTCTTCGCTATAAACATTATACTCAATTACATCTTGTTAAATTATGTGTTCCAAGACGCAACGAAGCAGCAATCTTCCGCACTAAACTTAGACGTTTTTAAGCAGTATCAAATATTATTACTTCTCGGCTTCGCTATACTCACACCAATTTTTGAAGAGCTTATTTTCCGTGGTTTTATACTTCGCTTCTTCTCAGAACGCTTTCCATTTTGGATTGCAGCCATCATAACAAGCTTCTTCTTCGGTATCGCTCATACATACTCACTTGGAGTAATGGTAATTACTTTCTTCATGGGATTATTAATGGCTATTTTATGTAAAAAAACAAAATCCATTATTCCAGCTATGTTATTTCATATTATGAATAATATGTTGGCATTCTTGAGTTAAAAAGAGGTATCATCGCGATACCTCTTTCACTCTTTTATCACAACTTCAAACTCTTCTTCCGTTAACACTTTTCGGTAATTCGTTTTCTTTTCTCCCTCTTCACCAGAAGTTAGAACAGGCGTCAGA
Organism: Bacillus mycoides; assembly: GCF_000832605.1. Classification (GTDB taxonomy): domain Bacteria; phylum Bacillota; class Bacilli; order Bacillales; family Bacillaceae_G; genus Bacillus_A; species Bacillus_A mycoides. The sequence goes on along the minus strand of NZ_CP009692.1, from coordinate 1,405,021 downwards.
ATAATTTTCGTTACACTATCTTCTAGTTTTTCAAATCGCCAATAACTATTTTTCGATAATGTAAGACCTGAGTCGGGTATTAACTCGTTTCCATCTTGATCTTTCGCGATAAATTTCACCTCTAATTTCGTTCCATTCAACATTTTATAATTCAACTTCGTAGATATAGGAGAAACTTTTAAATCTTCCACTTCTATTTTTTGACCATTTTCTAATTTAAAATGTTTATGGATTGGGATTGTTTTCGTTTCAGCTTTTAATTTGTCTCCAGATGCTTTGAAGGAAAAGCCCCATTCTCCTTTTATTGAGGTTTTATCTTTTAACGGCATAAGTCTTCTATATATAATTTGTATATCTAGTTCCCCATCCAATTCCATTGGCTTCATTTGTGAATCTTTCAAATTTGTAGTAGTAAAAAATGTGTATGTATAATCATTTACTCTTTGTTTACCTCCACCACCACTACCATTTAACTCTTTTCCATTTATATAAACATCTGGGTACGGTAAAAAAATATCTCCCAGATTAACACTGTTAGACTTAAACGTACTATTAACAATAATCTGCCCTTCATCTATCATCACTTCATCTAACCTTACTTCTACACCGTTATCATAAACTGTTTGTCCTATTGTCGTTTTATATTCTTTTAAAGGTTCCCCTCTACTGTTTACGTAGTCTTCCATTTTACTTCCGATTAACGGTATATCCGCAATCATCCTTCTCATATCTACAGTCATCATCATAATAAATAATGCCGCAGCCGATGTTACAATAGCTATATTACGTTTCGTATGACCTTTGTTCTTTCTTATCTTTTTGCTAATTCGCTTTTGTATTTTCTTTTTCTCTATATGAGTTAAGTTAACTTCTTTATATTCATTTTCATCAATTTTTAGATCATTTAACATTTCATACGGATCTTTCATTTCCTTCACCCCTTTTCTTATTTACTTCATTCGATTATGTAAAAATAATGCCCTTAGCTTCTTCCGGCCTCTCGACAGACGATTGTATATAAAAGAAGTTTTCATCCCCATTTTCTCTGCAATCTCTTCTACACTGTCTTCTTCAACGTAATGCTTCATAAAGATTTCTTTATCGTTCTTCTTTAAATGATCTAATATATGTTCCATATCATTACTAATTTCATTTTTAGTAGTATCGGTATGTACCGCTATTTCACCTATTTGATCTAATCCTTTTTCGTTTACTGTCTTCGCATATTTCCTCGCATAATCGATAGATTTATATTTTGTAATAGCTGCAATCCAATTTTTTAAAGTATTTTTCTCCTCATCATACTTTTCAATATGATTCCAAATTGCCAATAACACATCATCCATGCATTCCTCTTGTACATCTTGAAAAGAGGCTAAATGCTTCTGAATAATACTTTTTATAAGTCCGCTGTACCGGTCGATAATAAAATATAATGCTTTTTCGTTCCTTTTCCGTAGTTGCATTGCAACGTTCTCTTCTTTAATTTTCATATGTCCCCTCCTCTCTAACGTTCTCTACATCTATTAATTCGTATCGTTGCTTCTCATTTCTATCAATTTATACATATTTATTAATAATATCCAAAATAAACCTCATGTAGTAAAATATAACTTAATTCACTTAAAGGAGTTTACATATGTTCAGTATTATTTGGATACTTTTTACGCCACTTCTCTTACTATGCGGGATTGCTGGTGGTATTTTTTTAATGGTAACAGGAATTAAATATCGGAAATTACTTGTTATCTTAATGGGGATTATTTGCTTTTCATTCGTTATAATGCCTTTTATTTTTTTGAACAAAGGGATCAATGGAGAGACCGTTCTCCACATTCCACCTGTCCTATATTGGATACTTTTCTCTCTAGCTGGTTTATTAGCAGGATTGAATGGGGTACGTTCAAAAATTAAGAGTATACGCAACATGGGATTCATTATTTTCTCAATAGGACTGTTTGCAGCTATTTGCTATCAACTCATGTCCATGCCTGATTCATCTTTTATTCGTTAAGGGGTTATTACATATGGAATCTACCAACTTATTTATTTGGCTTATCTTAGCCCCTATTTTGTTATTATGTGAAGGCATCGTTGGCATTTTTTTAATTGCTGCCGGAATGAAATATCGAAAATCATTTATCGTTATAGCTGGTTTAATTAGCATATCGCTTATCGTTGTTCCTATCATTTGTATAGGTTTTGGAATAGATTTAGAGGGGATGGTTCCAATTTCAGGAACTTTATATTGGTGTTTCTTCTCTTTAGCTGGACTATTAGCTATTATAAGTGGAAGACAAATATCCAGCATTCGTGCTATGGGAACAATTTTGTTTATAACAGGGCTGTGCTCCGTAGCTGGTTATCATTTTTTATATCTCACTCTTTAAAAAGACAAAAAAGCAGGGAAATTAATTCCCTGCTTTTCTATTTGGTTTATTGCCTGATGGTAAGAAGAACGATAACACCCAAGCAATACCGGCTAATATTGTTGCAATTAAGAAGGCATCGTTAATACCGTTAATTGCAGATAGCTTTGAAATTTGTCCGAATAATAGTTGTGTACTCATCGCATCTCCTGCTTGAGCTGATCCGGCTAATGCCGCTAAGCTTTGGCCCATACCGTGTACTTTATCAACTAAAATCGGGTTTGACGTTGTTAACATATTGCCGTAATCCGCTACGTGAGCAGTAGTTTGTTGCGTCATAAGCGTGATTAATATCGCTGTTCCAATTGAACCAGCTACTTGTCTTGACGTATTTTGCGTTGCTGTACCGTGAGAAATTAATTTCATCGGCAGTGCATTCATACCAGCTGTCATAATTGGCATCATAATGAATGACATACCAATTGAGCGTATAATATAATCCGTCATAATAACGCTATACGGTGTATCCATCGATAACGTTGTAAATTTATATGTCGCAAATGTTGTAATGGCTAATCCGACAATTGCTAACGGACGAATACCATACTTATCAAATAGTTTACCTGCAACTGGTCCCATGATCCCCATAATTAATGATCCTGGAAGTAATAATAAACCAGATTCCATCGGTGTAAAACCGCGAATGTTTTGCAAGTATACTGGAAGTAATAACATACCTCCGAATAAGGCCATCGTTACAATCGCGTTAATTACTAATGTGAAAGTGAACGTCGGATATTTAAACACTTGTAAATCAAGCATTTTATTGTCTGTTGTTAACTCTCTCCAAATAAATACAGCTAAACCAATGACACCGATGATAAGTGTTATAACAACTTCTGCACTAGTCCAGCCATTATTTCCAGCTTCACTAAATCCGTACAGTAAGCTACCTAGTCCAATACTTGAACTAATAACACCGAATACATCTAACTTTGTTTTAGACACTGGCTGAGCTAGTGTAAAGAATTTAAAAGATAAGAACGTAATAATTAAACCGATAACAAACATCCCATAGAACATTAAGTTCCAGCTATAGTTTTCAATTACCCAACCTGTTACAGTTGGTCCGATAGCTGGTGCTAAAATCATCGCTACCCCAAGTAACCCCATAGCTGCTCCGCGTTTATTAGGCGGGAATAATGTCATGAAGATATTCATACCAACTGGCATTAAAATACCCGCACCAACCGCTTGAATAACGCGGCCCGTCATCATCATTGTAAAGTTTCCTGATGTAGCACAAATGATAGATCCTACAGTGAAGAATAACATTGCTGCTATGAATAATTTACGATACGTAAATCGTGAAACTAAAAATGCACTGATTGGTACTAAAATTCCGTTTACAAGCATGAAGCCTGTAATTAACCATTGTGCTGTTGAAGTTGATACGTTAAATTCGTTCATTAATGGAGGCAATGCAACATTAATGATCGTTTGGTTTAAAATAGAAACGAACATACCGAGAATTAGTACAGCTACAACTGCCTTTACATTCACATTCTCTACCGGCAATTGTCTCTTCAGCATTTCTTTTTCCTGTTTTACTTGCTCTTGCTTCCCTGTTTCTAATTCCACTACGTTAGAAGCTTCTGTTTCTTGTTTTTGTTCAAGTTCTTTCTCTACTGTTTCTGCTTGACTTACTTCTATCTTACTTACGGCTGGGACTTGTTCTTCTCCCACATTCGTTTTTTTCTTTCGTAAAAGACGATTTATAAGGAAGAAGACGATTATACAAAATAGTGCATATCCTACAATTGCAATTGAGGACATCTCATCTCCCCCTTACTTATGAATACGAACTGACACATTCATTCCAGGAACAATATTTACTGATTTACTATGATCTAAAGAAATTTTAACTGGTACAACTTGCTTTACTTTCGTATAGTTCGCTGTTGAGTTACTTGATGGTAACATCGAGAATGTATTCGCCGTTGTTAATCCAACTTGTTCTACTTTTCCTGTTAACGTTGTATCTGGGTATGCATCTACATACACATCTACTGTTTGGCCTTTTTGAACATCATCAATATTTGTTTCTTCAATATTTGCTGTTACCCATAAATTGTTCATATCAAATGCATAAGCAATTGGGCTACCTGCCCCAACGAACGCATTAGTTGTTGCGTTTGATTGTACAACTGTTGCATTTTGTGGAATTGTTACATCTACTGTTTGCTCACCATTTGCTCCTGCTACAGTAACCGCACCTAATTTATCGTTCTCATTGTAGTTTTTTCCTACTTCAGCTTTCCAGTCTGTTAATTTACCTGCTGCTGGTGATGCAATTGGGATTACTTTCCCGTCAATCTTTGCATTTTCTGTTTTTAAATAGTTTTCTGTTTGATTGTAATAGTAATAACCGCCAATACCGCCGCCAACTAATACAATTAATGTGATAATGTTGATAATTACCATTCTTCGAAACTGATTCATTGCATTCCTCTCCTTATATCGCATATAATTTTTTTCTAAACTATTTATATCCTTAGTGTTTATATTGTTTAATTGTTAATTATATTAACCTTTAAACAAAAAAAGCACACCTTTTACGACGCAAACTATGTTTTGTCTGCATCCTAGCGGTGCTGATTTCTAAAGGACTATCGTTTATAATTATAAATAATTATCCCGAATCTACAACCAACAATTTAAACCTATATGTTGTTTAAACAACATTACACTATACATGTGTTGTTTAAGGTTAAAAAATTAAACGAGGTGAAGTAAAAATGTCTATTAAAAATACAAATGATCCACGTGTAAAACGAACGAGACAACTCATACAGGATGCTTTTGTCGCTTTAGTAGGCGAAAAGGGCTTCGAAAATGTAACTGTGCAACATATCGCGGAACGCGCTCCTGTAAATCGTGCTACATTTTATAGCCATTACCATGATAAATATGATTTATTAGAAAAAAGCATAGAAGAAATGTTAGAAAAACTAGCTGCAGTAATTAAACCACAAAATCGAAATAAAGAAGATTTTCAGCTCACTTTTGATTCACCGCATCCAACTTTTTTAGCTTTGTTTGAGCATATCGCAGACAATACTAATTTCTATAACGTTATGCTCGGCGATAAGGCAGCTGGAAACTATTCTTATAAAATGATGAAAACAATTCAAACACATTTAACATTAAGCCTATCTATTTCCCAGCCAGATGATGAAGACCTTATGGTCCCTCGTGATATTCTTATTAGTTATGTTACAGGCGCTCATATCGGAATGATTATGTCATGGTTAAAAAGAGGCATGATTTATACCCCACATTTCATGGCAATGCAATTAACTCGCTTAATTATTTTAGGAGCTCATACTGCAGCAGGATTAGAAAGACCGTTTTAAAAATGAAAAAAGCGAAGGAGGTTATCCTTCGCTTTTTTCTATTAATTAAATGTAATGTTATGTACAGCCTCTTTATCAAGACGTTTAATAACTTCTACAATTAACTTCACTGCGTTTTCATAATCATCACGATGTAACATCGCTGCATGAGAATGAATGTAGCGTGTCGCAATCGTAATTGCCATAGACGGAATACCGTTTACAGAAATGTGAATTGCTCCTGCATCCGTTCCCCCGCCCGCTACAGAATCATATTGGTATGGAATTTGTAATTCATCAGCAACATCAACTACGAAATCACGTAAACCTGTATGACCAATAACAGAAGCATCATATAAAATGATCTGCGGTCCATCGCCCATTTTACTTTGCGCTTCTTTTGCCGTTACACCTGGTGTATCCCCAGCAATACCTACATCTACTGCGAATGCGATATCGGGCTTAATATAGTTTGCAGATGTTTTCGCACCACGAAGACCAACTTCTTCTTGTACAGTACCAACGCCGTATACAACGTTTGGATGCTTTTCATCTTTTAATTGTTTTAATACGTCAATTGCAATTGCACAACCAATTCGGTTATCCCATGCTTTTGCAAGTAACATCTTTTCATTCTTCATCACTTGGAATTCGAAGTACGGTACAACTTGATCTCCTGGTCGTATGCCCCACTCCATCGCTTCTTCTTGGCTAGAAGCACCAATATCGATGAACATGTCTTTAATTTCAACTGGCTTTTTACGAGCTTCTGGAGGTAAAATGTGCGGTGGTTTTGAACCAATTACACCTGTTACATCTCCTTTACGCGTTACAATCGTTACGCGCTGTGCAAGCATAACTTGCGACCACCAGCCACCCACCGTTTGGAAACGAAGGAAGCCTTTGTCATCAATTTGCGTAATCATAAAGCCGACTTCATCTAAATGACCTGCAACCATAATTTTCGGGCCGTTTTCTTCCCCAACTTTTTTCGCAACTAAACTTCCTAAATTGTCAGTAGAAAGTTCATCTGCAAACGGCTCAATATATTTCTTCATTACTTCACGTGGTTCGCGCTCGTTACCCGCAATACCGCGTGCGTCTGTTAATTCTTTTAGCATTGTCAATGTATCGTCTAATTTTATCATTGCCAACACCCTCCTTTTTCTTCAGTCACTTTATTATACAAAAGGAAATTGAAATATTCAAAAATTAAATTAGTATCCTTGTGTTTGACGCTGATGATTTACTTCATTTTTATCTAAATATGCTTTTTCAATTTCATCTTGTTCAAATTCAAGCGCTTGTCCAAGGCGAAGATAGCTTGTAAATAGTTCAATATAGTTCGTAATAGAAGGTTGATCTGTAAAACGAATTACTTTCGCATATGTGTCTAAGAAAATTTCCACTTGTGTTTTATTCGTTTGCGCACATTTATAGAATAAGAAGTTTTTATCAATTCCTAAATCGATTCCGATTGATAAAATAAAATGTAAACCATCTACGTATTCTTCTAATATTACTTCACGTTCTGAAGCTGGTTTATTGCTCCAATATTTAAAACAACGTGTTTCATTTGCAAGTTCTCCAATTTCTACAAGAAGAGCTAACATTTTTTCTTTTAACAATTTTTTGGGTTGTAAGTCATGTTCTTTCACAATACGGTCATCTAATTCTTTTTGTAATTTAAATAGTTGTAGTAAGTCCATTCTATTGTCCTCCTCCAACATCGCATTTTCCGCAACAATGTTGTTTCATCTCAAAGTTCATTATTATTTTTCGTTTCTTATTAACAAGTCAGCTACCTACATCTTTATAAAGATAGCTTGTCCTTAATTTGCAAATACGTTTCAATCATCACTCATATATTGTTCACTTGATGAAAGTTCCATATCATCTTTCCATTATAGCAGTGTCGTTTCTGCTAGGAAAGATGCACTTCTCACGAATGAGTTCAAATAAAAAAAGTCAGGAGGATTCTCCTGACTTTATATATATATTCTTTTATATCGCTATAGCTTTTATATTGATTTTGTCATATCGATAACGACACATCCGTTAATCTTTCCTACTTTCATGTAAAAGTCTCCTCGTTATCGTTACAAAAATTCTTACAAGCACATCTTAATATACTTGAGCAAGAAATAACGATAATAAGTGGAGGATTTTACAATAAATGCAAACAAAAAAACCTTAGAAGAAAATCTTCTAAGGTTTTAAACAATTAGTTAATGTTGTTTTTTGCAACTGTTGCTAATTCAGCGAAAGCTTTTTCGTCATGAACAGCTAAGTCAGCAAGCATCTTGCGGTTAACTTCGATGCCAGCATTTTTTAAACCGTGCATTAAGCGGCTGTAAGAAAGACCATTCATACGAGCTGCTGCGTTGATACGTGTAATCCATAATTTACGGAAGTCACGTTTCTTTTGACGACGGTCACGGAATGCATACATTAGAGATTTCATAACCTGTTGGTTAGCAACCTTAAATAATGTACTCTTAGAACCGTAGTAACCTTTTGCTAATTTTATAACTTTTTTACGACGTTGACGAGTAACTGTACCACCTTTTACTCTTGGCATAATATTACCTCCTAGTTTGTTCTATATATCAGCCGAACTTATTTTAAGTTGTCAAGCATTTGACGAATGCGTTTGAAGTCACCAGCGCTAACTACACCAGCTTTACGTAGTTTACGTTTAGCTTTTGTAGATTTGTTAGCGAATAAATGGCTTGTGTAAGCGTGAGAACGCTTCAGTTTACCAGATCCAGTCTTTTTGAAACGCTTTGCAGCGCCGCGATGAGTTTTTTGTTTAGGCATAGGTATTTCCTCCTCTATCTATTACTTATCGTTTTTCGGTGCTAAAACTAAGAACATACTACGTCCTTCCATTTTAGGCTTAGATTCAATTGTACTAACTTCAGCACAAGCTTCTGAGAAGCGATCTAAAACACGTTGACCGATTTCTTTATGAGTAATGGCACGTCCTTTAAAGCGAATTGACGCTTTAACCTTGTCGCCTTTCTCTAAAAACTTGACAGCATTACGAAGTTTTGTGTTAAAGTCATGTTCATCAATTGTTGGACTTAAACGAACTTCTTTCATGCTAATTACTTTTTGATTTTTGCGCTGTTCTTTTTCTTTCTTCTGTTGCTCAAAGCGGAATTTACCGTAGTCCATAATGCGGCATACTGGTGGTTTCGCATTTGGAGCAACCAATACTAAATCAAGATTAAGACCTGCAGCTAAGTCTAAAGCGTCATTACGAGACTTGATTCCAAGTTGATCGCCGTTTGCGCCAACTAAGCGTACTTCACGTGCACGAATTTGCTCGTTAATCATCATATCCTTGCTAATAGTAAGCCACCTCCAAGGTTTTCTTAGAATACGTTTTGCAATTGTAGAACCCGAACAAAAAAAGTGCGGGCACACGGCACCCACACTTGTAATATCTTTAGTAAGAAATACATTTACCTGCTAACTGCGAATGCGTCCATCAGGTGAGAAGCGGGTGCTTCTACTTGTCAAAACCATATTCTATTATCCTTGATGAGTTTATCATAGGACATGACGTCTGTCAAGAAGACGCGATGTGTTTTACTAACAACAAGAAATATTGTAACAAACAACCAGCATACTTGCAATACTTTTTTATGATAAGTATTGTTTGGTTATTTTTTCTAGATTTTCTTTTTTATAATACATAAAAAAGCCGCGGTATACCGCGGCTCTTTCTTATCGTTTTCCTTCTACCTTAATCATGTCAACAAACGCATCTAATGCGATTGTTTCTGATTTTTGTTCACCATATTTACGTACGTTAACGCCATTTTCAGTAACTTCATTGTCACCTACTACAAGCATGTACGGAATCTTTTGCATTTGTGCTTCACGGATTTTGTAACCAATTTTCTCTTCACGAGTGTCTAATTCAACACGGATACCAGCACGTCGTAATTCATCTTGTACTTTCTTCGCATAGTCTAAATGTACTTGCGGAGAAACTGGAATTACTTGCGCCTGAACTGGAGCTAACCAAGTTGGGAATGCACCTTTGTATTCTTCAATTAAGAAGGCTACGAAACGTTCCATAGTTGATACAACACCACGGTGAATTACAACTGGACGATGTTGTTTACCGTCTTCACCAACGTAAGTTAATTCAAAGCGTTCTGGAAGTAAGAAGTCTAATTGTACAGTTGAAAGTGTTTCGTCTTTTCCAAGAGCAGTACGAACTTGAACGTCAAGTTTCGGACCATAGAATGCCGCTTCACCTTCAGCTTCATAGTAATCAAGACCCATTTCATCCATAGCTTCTTTTAACATACCTTGTGCTTTTTCCCACATCTCATCATCAGCATAATACTTTTTAGTATCTGCTGGGTCACGATAAGATAGACGGAATGAATAGTTTTCTAAACCGAAATCTTTGTACACTTCTAACGTTAAGTTTACAACACGTTTTAATTCTTCTTTAATTTGATCTGGACGAACGAAAATGTGCGCATCATTTAAAGTCATTCCGCGTACACGTTGTAATCCAGATAATGCTCCAGACATTTCATAGCGGTGCATTGTTCCAAGTTCCGCAATACGGATTGGTAATTCACGGTAGCTGTGAATATCATTTTTATAAACCATCATATGGTGAGGGCAGTTCATTGGACGAAGAACTAACTCTTCATTATCCATTTCCATTGATGGGAACATGCCATCACGGTAATGGTTCCAGTGACCAGAAGTTTCATAAAGCTCTCTACTTCCTAATACTGGAGTGTATACGTGATCATAGCCTAAGCTTGCTTCTTTATCAACGATGTAACGCTCGATAATACGGCGAATTGTTGCACCTTTTGGTAACCAAAGTGGTAAACCTTGTCCTACTTTTTGGCTATTAGTAAATAGTTTTAACTCTTTACCTAATTTACGGTGATCGCGCTCTTTCGCTTCTTCAAGCATACGTAAGTGCTCATCTAATTCTGCTTTCTTAACGAATCCAGTACCGTAAATACGTTGTAACATTTTATTATTGCTATCGCCGCGCCAGTAAGCACCAGCAACACTTAATAATTTAAACACTTTAATCTTCCCTGTAGATGGAAGGTGAACACCACGGCAAAGGTCGAAGAATTCGCCTTGCTCATAGATTGAAATAACTGCATCTTCTGGAAGATCGTTAATTAAATCTAATTTTAACTCATCGCCGATTTCTTCAAAGCGACGAAGTGCTTCTGCACGTGGCACTTCATGACGAACGATTTCTAAGTTTTCGTTCACGATTTTTTGCATTTCTTTTTCGATTTTTTTGAAGTCTTCAACTGTAATTGCTTCTTCCATATCAATATCGTAGTAGAAGCCATTTTCGATTACTGGACCAATGCCAAGCTCAAGCTTAACATCTTTATATAAACGTTTTAACGCTTGTGCTAAAAGGTGAGCTGTTGAGTGGCGTAAAATATATAAGCCATCTTCAGAATCTAATGTAATAATAGAAACTGCACCATCTTCTTCGATTGGTGTAACAAGATCGATCATCTCATCGTTTAATTTTCCAGCCACAGCTTTTTTCTTTAAGCCTGGGCTAATAGAAGCTGCGATTTCTTCAGTTGTTACTCCTTTTGGAAACTCCTTCACAGCTCCATCAGGGAAAGTAATTTTAACTACATCTGCCATCACTGGTCACTCCTCTTTTTTTTCAAAATAAAAAACACTCATCCCATAAAAAGGGACGAGTGTTGAATTCGTGGTTCCACCCTTGTTCCAATTAACCTTATTGTTAATTGCTCAAGTTCAACATAACGGTGTTGTCCGTTAGCAATTACTAGAAAAACGTTCACTGCTAAAGTTTAGAGGTGGTAAGTAATTATCCCGTACTAGGAAGCTCACACCCTAAGGCTTCCCTCTCTGAAAATCGTAGAAAACTACCCATGTCCTCATCATGACATTTCAATATATTTCATTTATGTAGGTAATTATATGCTCAAAAACTTAGAAAATCAAGGGCGTTACCTTTATTTTTTAAATTTTTCACATTGCGCTCAAATTCATGTAATCCATGTAGTTGCACTCGTTCCTGAAATACATTTCGCAAAGTAATAATCATATTATGATCTTGTTCTTTCGTATATAAATAAATCTTTTTCGGCGAAATAGAAAGAAGTGGTGCAATTACTTTCGTATCGATATATACATCCTGTTTCTTTAATAATTCTTCATCTATATATTGAACCAATTTCTCCTGTTTTAAACGCCTACCTTTATCATCATAGAAAATAAAACTTTCATCAAAAATAAGATGTACACAGGACAAACGTGATTTCCGGCTACTTACTTGTTGGCGAAGTGTCTCAATGAATATTTGGTATTCCTGCTCCATCTTATACTCATCAATTGCAACTTCAGCAAGCTTAGTTACCATTTCCCTATATGTACGAAGACGAAAACGAACGTATGATGAAAACGAGAATGAGAGCGGATCACAAAGCCAATCATTCAAAGACGACGCAATATAAGATTCAAATTTTTGACGTGTTAAATCACTAGCTACTCCTTTTCTTCTTTCCTTTAAAATCTCATGTGCCATATGCAATATTTGATGACACTCTTCTTGTTCTTCATAAAAAAACTTTTCCTTTAAAATGGTATGAATCCATTCATTTTGTTTCACATTCATAATGAAATATAGTAATACTGGCAATAAAATCTTTTCAATATAATTTGATTCACATAATGGTATATGAATAACAACCTTTTGTTCATTTAAATATACACTTGTTTCCTTATATAAGGATTCTGTTCTTTTCGTTAGTTGTCTGTATACGTACACAGCATCATTTTTTTCTTCGAAGCAAATTTCAATCACTTTTGTCCCCCCTTTTATCCCCGCTCTAAAGGATTGCATCTATACGTTACAAATCCTATAAGAGTCCGATCTATGGAAGTTCACTCTTAGTAGAAACCTATCTCCCATCGTTAGAACATCCACTCGATATGGCTTGCTAATTTTATATATATTAAGGGAGGGAGAAAAAAATGATACAAGCTACTCTGAAAAAATGATTAAAATAAAGTGAAACTTTAATCAGTGGAGGTTTTGTCCATCCTCCACTGATTATTAGCCCGCACCAATCGGGCTTTTACGGGCAGCAGGGCTCCCACCTAACTTCTTTGCTTTACAGCCGAATTTTGAGGTGGGAGTCTTACTGCCCGCCAATAGCGGGATAAAAAAGAGCAAGCTTCTCAGCTCGCTCTTTACTTATTACGACGATTTTTCCCGCCAATTGGGATTGGCTTCGCTAAATATTTAATTCGTTCCATAATACGGGCCGCTTTCATCTCTTCTGCTTCACCGCGCTGTGTATACGTTAAATGATGTTCCAACTGTTTGAAATCAAAGTTAGATGTAAAGAACGTCGGTAAGTTTTCCAACATACGGAATTGCAAGATTGCACCGAGTACATCATCACGTACAAAACTTGACATCGCTTCTGCCCCGATATCATCTAACATTAATACTTGTACACGTTTGACAGCATCAATCTTTCCGCTAATCGAATTATCTTGAATCGAACTTTTGATTTCACGTAAAAATTCAGGGAAGTATACGAGCATCGAACTAATTTTCTTTCGCGCAAGCTCATTTGCAATTGCCCCTAAAAGATACGTTTTCCCTACACCAAATTTACCGTACAAATATAAACCTTGTGCTTTTTTACCTGGTTCGTATGTGTTTAAAAATTCATTCGTTGCACCTATTGCATCAATACGTGCATCTAAATCTGAAGGGTCTAAATTTTCCATAGTTGCCTGCAAAATGTCAACCGGCATATATACACTTTGAACGAGTTTTTCATATTTTTTTCTCTCATCATATGCTACTTTTCTAATACAACGATCGTATTGAATATCAATCATCTTACCTTGAATGACGAGCTTCGGCTCATATCCTTGTAGCATATTTTTACATGACCCTAAATCTGGACAATCCGCACACCCTACACTTTGTCCAATATATTCATATAACTTCACAAGACTTCGTTCAATCATAGAAGTCGTTACTTCACCTTTATGTTCGTCTATAAATTCTTTCACACGAGGGTGCGCCATCACTTCTGCCTTTAAGACTTCATATCTATTTTTAAAGTTTTTATTTTCCATTAATTTCGTAAATGAATTTTGAATATGCTCCATTTTCTCACCTCAAAGAGCGTTCATTTTCTTTTATTAATCACGCTTATATTTTTTCAATACTTCTTCTAATCGTTTCCGTTCATCTTCTAACGTACTTGCATCTTTTTTCGCACTTACGTCATTTTTTACAGGTTCTTTCTCTTCTTTCGACTCTTCTTTAAGCCAATCTGGTACCATTTCTTTTCGCACTGTTTTCTTCGCTGTACGACCTTTTTTCTTCGTCTCAGCCCACTCTTGATATTGACGATTCTCTTCTTTCGCTAGCGCCATCGCCTCGCCTACTGTACCGACCTTTTTTCGCGCCCAATGTCCAGCAATCTTCTCGACATACGTTTTAGCAAGCTTCATATCTGAGCGTAGCATAACGTAATAAATAAGTACATTCACAACCCCTGGCGTTAACTTTTGATTTGTCATTACATCCTCAACGATTTGCAAGTCCGCTTTCGTCGCCTCTGCACCGCCTGAAATCTCTTTCAATAGTTGTTTTGGCGAGATTTCCTCTAACTGTTTCATTAGCATCTCTTCTTGCGTAGATGGCTCTTTCTCTTTCATTGTACGAGCAGCATGAGGTTGCACTCTTTCACTTAATACAGGTAACGCTTGACCATTTTCGAATTGATACCAATCGCGTGCTCCCTTCCGAAGCCTTTCGATATCAATTGTTTGCACTTCTGTCACTGCGCCAAGAACGATATTTTGCATCGATAACACATCCACACCGTACACATAAGCGAGTGTAATAACACATTCTCTCACTTGATCTGTAATCGCCTTTTTAGGAACAAGGGCTGATAGTCCGTCTACAAATAACGAGAAATCAAAGAAATCGTTCCAAACTTTCGGAGCATCCCCATTCTCGTTACTTGGCATAATTGTCGTTTTCGGGATACGCAGTTCTTCTTGCGCATATTCAAACTGACCTGGGTTAAACGAATCAAATATATCGTTGAAGGAGCGCGTAACATTTTCATAAGAAGCAAAATCGAATTCTTCTTCTAAGAAATATTGCTTTACTTGGTTGTATTTTGTCCGACTCAAGCGATTATATAAAAAGATACTTAAAACAATATCATCAAAAAACTGCTTCGGAGATAAAGGTGGTTGCAATTCATATATAAACATCCGAATATCTTTTTCTTTCTTAATATATACATTTAAAAGACCAATCGCTTCTAACTTTACTCGTTCCCCATATATTTCAGGAAGTTGCATTTGCATAGTCACCATAAGGGAGTGATGTGTATTCTCTTTTCCAAACACACGATCTTGCTCTAACTCTCCCCATAGTGTCATGTATAAGCTAAAAGCTCTACTACCTATTAACGGCTGATACAACATCGTTAATACTTTCCGGTCGTAATTATGTAACAACCCTTTCGCACTTACTTTATAACGATCAATCGGCAATAGCTCCATCCATGACTGTTTTTCCATTCTTGCTTTTCCTTTCTCTCATCCAATCTAGCCTACATTTCACTCGTTCTATCTTTATTATATAATTTATTAGCGAAAAAGAGCTATTAGCTTCCGCTTCTAGCTCTCTTATCTCGTTTACTTACAGTATATAAAGAGATTCCTTCTACTCTCTCTCTTTTTGCAGTATATCTTTTAATTCTTCAATAAATACATTTAAATCTTTAAATTGACGATACACAGAAGCAAAACGTACGTACGCAACATCATCAATATCACGAAGTTCTTCCATAACAATTTCACCAATCATATCACTTTTCACTTCTGATATACCTAAGTTACGAAGTTCACGCTCCACACTTTGTGTTACTTCCTCTAACTGCCTTAAAGATACAGGTCTTTTTTCACACGCTTTAATTAAACCGCGTAAAATTTTCTCTTTATTAAACTCTTCTCGTGTTCCTTCTTTTTTAACAACGATAAGAGGTGATTCTTCTACTCTTTCAAATGTCGTAAAGCGACTTAAACAACTTTCACACTCTCTTCTTCTTCGAATAGAGCGCCCCTCGTCTACCGGACGCGAATCTAACACTCTTGTTCCATTATGAAAACAGGATGGACAACGCAATTCATTCACTCCTTTACACTATAATCTTTATTCTTTCGCTACTCACCTACATGTGAAAATATATATACAATATTATATAACTCATTCTTCTATAATGACCACTCTAAGTTATTACATATCGTGATCCTATTTTATATAA
The DNA here is from genome assembly GCF_000832605.1 of Bacillus mycoides. Taxonomy (GTDB): domain Bacteria; phylum Bacillota; class Bacilli; order Bacillales; family Bacillaceae_G; genus Bacillus_A; species Bacillus_A mycoides. The sequence goes on along the minus strand of NZ_CP009692.1, from coordinate 1,388,884 downwards.
ACTAAAAAAGAGGTGCATTATACACCTCTTTACATTTTAAATCAATTATGTTCTTTTTTAAAGAGCTTTTGTTTCTCTCTGCTTAATTTCGAAGCTACCAGTGCCTCGAGGAAGCTCGATGCTCTCACGCGTTTTCGCGTTTAAACCTTCTGCAATATATTCTGCAGCAACATTTGGATCAATACGATCCCCACAAGTATAAACATCAATACTTGCGTAACCGTGCTCCGGAAAGCTATGAATTGTTAAATGTGATTCCGAGATAATTACTACTCCACTTACACCTTGTGGTGCAAATTTATGAAAAGCAACCTCACGTACTTCAGCACCAGCTCTTAGTGCTGCATCCACAAATAATTGTTCAATATACGGCATGTCATTAAGCTTGTCGAAATCGCAATCCCAAAGTTCAGCAATCACGTGACGACCCATCGTATCCATAGTATCCATTCTACAGTTCCCCCTTGTAAATTTATTCTAACTGTTCGAATTGAAAACTAATTTGCAATTTGGCTTGCTCCACTACCACGGGGGAAAGTTAGTCCAGAGAGGTCCTAACCCTTTAAGTAGTGACTACGTACCTCAGCTCTTAAGTTTACGAGTGTTAGTATACTTTGTTTATTTTCATTTTGCAACAACAGTTTTTTCGATTTTCTGTCATATTTTCCTCTTTACTTTTCCCTAAAAAAAATTAATGATTCACGAATACAGTAATCCCAACGTTTCGTGGTATGTCCACTATTTAAAAATATACTTATATAATTTTTTTCCTTTTCAGAAAAAAATAAAAAAGAGGGCAAATTTTCACTTGCCCTCTCTCGTTCACTTAAATATGTTGCACATTTTTTTGTTTCGCTAATTCATCAACAACTAACGTTACAAGATCTACAACACGACGAGAGTAGCCCCACTCGTTATCATACCAAGCAAGTACTTTCACTTTACGATCACCCATTACCATTGTAGACAAACCATCAATAATAGCTGAGTGTGTATTTGTATTAAAATCGATAGACACTAAAGGCTCTTCGCTGAATTCTACAATTCCTTTTAATGCACCGTTTGCAACAGTTTTGAATGCTTCATTAATATCTTCAACTGTTACATCACGTTTTACGTCTACTACTAAATCAACAAGAGACACGTTTGGTGTTGGTACACGAAGTGCCATACCATGAAGTTTTCCGTTTAAGTGTGGAAGAACTTTTGCTAGCGCTTTTGCAGCACCCGTCGTTGTTGGAATGATGGACTGTCCGCAAGCACGCGCTCTTCTTAAATCTTTATGTGGGTTATCAATATTTTTTTGGTCATTTGTATAAGCGTGAACAGTTGTCATTAAACCGTTTTCAATTCCGAACTGCTCATCTAACACCTTTACAACAGGCGCTAAACAGTTTGTTGTACAAGATGCATTTGAAATAACAGTATGCTTTGTGATATCTAATTGGTCTTCGTTCACACCAACTACGATTGTTACATCTTCATTTTTACCAGGTGCTGTTAAAATAACTTTTTTCGCTCCAGCTTCAACATGAAGAATTGCTTTTTCTTTAGAGTTAAATTTACCAGTTGCTTCAATTACAACTTCAACACCTAGATCTTTCCAAGGCAACTCCTTTGGATCGCGGTTGTTTAAAAGGCGAATCATTTTCCCATCAACTAGTAAGTGATCTTCAAATGCTTCCACTGTTCCGTCAAACTTTCCATGAACTGTATCATATTTAATTAAATGCGCTAACGTTTCTGATGGATAGCTTGCATTTATTGCTACAATTTTGAATGCGCTTTCTTTTATTGCTTGACGAAATACCATTCTCCCGATACGTCCAAATCCATTAATTGCCACACGAGTCATAATATGTTATCCCCCTTGAATGCGTTATACTATTTATCTCCAATCCCAATAATAGTATAACACAAAAAGGAGATATGTCACTAAGCATTTTCATTAATTCCACAATTTTTTAATCAATAATGTTCCATTCTTTCAAAATAGAAGCTAATTGTGTTTTCGTTCCAGTAATTGTGCCATCATTATAAATTACCTTATCTGCCTTCTTTACTTTTTCTTCTAATGGCATTTGAGATTGAATACGAGCCGTTGCTTCTTCTTCTGAAAAGTTATTTCGTTTCATTAAACGTTCCAATTGCGTATTCGGTGTGACTGCTACAACTAAAACACGATCAACGAGATTTGTTAATTTACTTTCAAACAAAAGAGGGATATCTAACACAACCGCTTGCATACTTTCTTTTATGTACATCTCCTTTTGTGCATTCATTTCTTCACGCACCGCAGGATGAACAATTTCGTTTAACTGCAATCGTTTTTCTTCATTATAAAAAACGACACTCCCAAGCTTTGGTCGATCAAGCTCTCCATCTTTTTGTAACACTTCCGTTCCGAACACCTCTACAATTTTGTTATATGCCGGTTTTCCTCGTTCTACAACTTCTCGCGCAATAATATCTGCATCAATAACCGGTATACTCATTTCACGAAACATTTCTGATACCGTACTTTTTCCGCTTGCAATGCCTCCTGTTAATCCAATTACTACTGTCATAATAATCCTCCTCACAATATTAAAGGCGCGAAACTAATGTTCCACGCCCATACTTACATTTTCCAAATTCCAATAATAATGAGTAATACCCCAGGCAGGAATGTAAATTTTTGTAACCATTTCATATTTGATAAAATCGTACCGAGCTTCATTCCAATAAATAAAAATAAAGAACTCATAACCGCGACTAATACCGCCATCATCGCGGGTGCATAACCTAATAAAGATGCACCAATTCCAGCACCAAACGAATCTATAGAAAGAGCGATACCGAGAAGTAGCGCTTCTCCTGCAGAGATAGTTCCTGATTTATCAAAATCTGCAACAGTCGGCTTCCGCAAAATTTGAATCACTAACCCTAGCGAAGCAATTTCTAGTTTCCAAACCTTTTCCTCTTGCTTCGGTTCTTCTTTTTTATCACTTCGAAAAAATTGATATAATACCCAAATACCTATTCCAATAAGAACAAATCCGCCGATACGCGTTGCGATAACAGGTGAAAATATTTTCGCGATCATATGTCCAATTCCCATGGAAACGAGCATTACAGCTGCTGAACAGATCCCGATAATTATAATTGATCTTAGTGGAATTCTTACGCTCCTTAACCCGTATGTTAGCCCTACACTACAGCTATCTAAGCTTAATGTAAAAGCTAATAAAATAAGAGATAAATAAAGGTACATCGGTAAGCTCCTCCCTTATACATAGCTCTGCTCTATGTATATGACAAATGCCTATCCGATGTTATCCCTTTTCTATATTCTAGGTTGGCAAATTGGGCAGTAATGTGTTCCCCTTCCGCCAACAACTGTTTTTTCTAATAGCGTACCGCAAGTCACACACGGTTCTCCTTTTTTCCCATATACATTTAGAAGTTCCTGGAACGAACCAATTTGTCCTTGTGAATTAATATACGTTCTAATTGTACTTCCGCCTCGCTTAACAGCTTCGCCCAGCGTTGTAACAATCGCCTCGTAAATTCTTTCTATTTCTTCTTCTGTTAAAGATGCAGCTTCTCGTTCTGGGTGAATTTGAGAACGGAATAACACTTCATCTACATATATATTTCCAAGCCCTACTAAAAGACGCTGATCTAATAATACGACTTTTATTTTACGATTTGTTTTTTGCAATCTTTCTTGTAAATACTGCGGTGTCAATTCAGCATCAAATGGCTCCGGGCCTAAGTCAGCAAGAGGCATTTGATTCAACTCTTCACCTTTCTTAAAGAGATGCATCGTACCAAACTTTCTCACATCTTTATAATGTAATTCAGTTCCATCTGTAAATAAGAAACGGACGTGCGTATGTTTATCAATCGGCTCATCCTCTTGATGAAGTAAAAACTTACCTTCCATGCGCAAATGTGAAACAATTACATAGTTCGTTACATACAAAAGCAAAAACTTACCTCTTCGCTTTATATTTTCAATTGTCTCGCCTCTTAGCATTTCTTTAAAAATTTCTACATCATCCGGTCGTTTTACTATTTTGGGATAAGTAATAACGACATCTTCAATCGTTTTTCCTGTTACAAGATTTTCAAGCGTCCGTCTAACGTTTTCAACCTCTGGTAATTCCGGCATTTCATCACGTCCTTATTTCGCATCGTACCAAGTTGGACCGTAAGAATAATCAACTTTCAATGGAACGGCTAGTTCAATTGCATGCTCCATTACTTCAGGTACAAGCTTCTCTAATTTTTCAATTTCTTCTTTTGGTGCTTCAAATATCAATTCATCGTGTACTTGCAGAAGAAGACGCGCTTGTAATCCTTCTTCTTCTAGACGATCTGCCATAATAATCATCGCTTTTTTAATAATATCAGCCGCACTACCTTGAATTGGTGTATTCATAGCTGTACGCTCAGCAAAGCTACGTAAATTGAAATTACGACTCGTAATTTCCGGAATATAACGGCGACGATTTAATAATGTAACCACATATCCTTTTTGTTTCGCATCTTTTACGATTTCATCCATGTATTCTTGTACACCAGGGAAACTTTCTAAATACTTTTCAATAAATTCCGCTGCTGCTTTTCTTGTAATTCCTAAGTTTTGCGAAAGACCATAATCACTAATACCATACACAATTCCGAAGTTAACAGCTTTTGCTTGTCGTCTCATGTTAGATGTTACTTCGTCTTTCCCAACACCAAATACATCCATAGCTGTTTTCGTATGAATATCCATGTCATGTCGGAACGCTTCAACTAACCCTGGATCATTTGCAATGTGAGCAAGCACACGAAGTTCGATTTGTGAATAATCAGCCGCGTACATGATCCATCCTTCTTCTGATGGAACGAATGCCTGACGAATCTTTCTTCCTTCTTCTAAGCGAATCGGGATATTTTGTAAGTTCGGATCTGTTGAACTTAATCGACCTGTTTGCGTTAACACTTGATTAAAACGAGTATGGATTTTAGATGAATCTTCATGTACGACTTTCAATAAACCTTCAATGTAAGTTGAATTTAGCTTTCCTAATTGACGGTAATGTAAAATATTTGGAATAATTTCATGACGATCCATAAGTTTATCTAATACATCCGCCGACGTAGAATAACCTGTTTTCGTCTTTTTAATAACTGGTAAGTTTAAATTCTCAAACAGAATAACCCCAAGTTGCTTCGGTGAATTAATATTAAATTCTGTTCCCGCAAGCTTATAAATTTCCTGTTCCATTTCCTTTAATCTACCTGCAAGTTCTTCTCCCATATTACGAAGACGCTCCGTATCAACTTTTACACCTTTCACTTCCATATCAGCTAATACACGTGCAAGTGGTAATTCTAATTCCGTAAATAATTCATATTGCTCGTTCTTTTTTAATTCTTCTAAGAACGTTTGCTTTACATCATATAATACATGCACTTTACGAGCTACATGCTCCGCTACTACCTCTAGCTCCGGAACAGCACGCTTCGCACCTTTCCCGTAAACTTCTTCGTCAGATTTTACGGCATGCGTTTCTTTCATTTTCGCTACAGTACGGAAATCTTTATCTGTATCGGCTGGATCAAGTAAATAAGCGGCAATTAATAAATCAAAGTCAATCCCTTGAATATCTACACCTTTCCACTTGAGAGCAACGATAGCACGCTTCGCATCAAATGTATGTTTTCTCATTTCTCCATTTGCAAGCCACTCTTTAAAAGCATCCGATTTAAGAGCAACATCGGCTGGAATGAAGTAACAACCATTTTCATTTTGAATACCAAAACCTTGAATATCGGCTTTATGATAATTATCTTCTTGCACTTCAACAATAAGCGCACTATCTTGCTGAAGCATTTCTTCTGTAACTTCTTCTACAATATCAAATGTAATATCATCTAATTCGGCTGGAGCCGTTTCCTCCGGCGTAACACCTAACTTATTTAAAAGGGATGTAAATCCTAAATTCTCGAACATTGGAATCAAATCGCTTGGTTCATACCCTTTATATTCCATATCATCTACATGCACAGTAATCGGTGCGTCTGTAATAATAGTCGCAAGTTCTTTACTCATAAGAGCTTGTTCTTTATTCGCTTCTAACTTTTCTTTTAATTTCTTTCCACTCACTTGATCTAAGTTTTCATATACTGCTTCTACTGTTTCAAATTGCGTTAATAATTTAATGGCTGTCTTCTCACCAACACCTGGTACACCTGGAATGTTATCCGATTGGTCTCCCATTAAACCTTTCATATCGATAATTTGCTTTGGTGATAAGCTATATTTCTCAAATAAAGCTTCTTTCGTATATTCATCTACCTCCGTAATCCCTTTGCGAGGAATACATACGAGTGTATTATCTGAAACAAGTTGCAGTAAATCTTTATCTCCTGAAATAACTTTAACATGAAACCCTTGCTCACTCGCTTCTTTCGCTAACGTTCCCATAATGTCATCCGCTTCATAATTTTCCAGCTCATAACGCGGTACATTGAATGCATCAAGCACCTCACGAATAAACGGGAATTGCTCTGATAACTCAGGTGGAGTCTTTTGACGCCCTCCCTTGTAATCACTATACGTTTTATGACGGAATGTTGTTTTCCCCGCATCAAACGCCACAAGCATATGCGTCGGTTTTTCTTCCTCTAGTATCCTCATTAACATCATTGTAAAACCATAAATTGCGTTCGTATGTATACCTTTGTCGTTATTTAAAAGCGGTAGTGCAAAGAAAGCACGATACGCGATATTATTACCATCTACTAATACGACTTTTTTTTCCAAACTACAAACCTCCCCATACATATTTGAAACGATTTTTCCCACAGAAAAAAACCGTTCCTGTCCTCTCTCTATATTAACATGACTAATAGAGAGAAGAAAAATAACGGTTTTTTTCTATCATATATAAACAGACTTACATTGGCATAAAGGGAAGTGACGAGAATAGCATAACTACTCTCGTCCAAAATTACTCCTTGGATGAAGGGGTTTTCATATATTATATTAACAGAGCTTTATTAATATTTAATTAAGCCATTGTTAATATATTGTAAATATCCTTCATCCTATTTTTCAGTAGCTGATTTTGGTAAAACAACTGTAAATGTTGTTCCTTCCCCAACCTCACTATCCACTGTAATCGTACCTTGATGCGCTTCAACTAAATGTTTTACAATTGATAAACCAAGACCCGTTCCACCCGTATTTCTACTTCTTGCTTTATCCACTCGGTAAAAGCGTTCAAAAATACGTGGGATTTCCTCTTTACTAATACCAATTCCAGTATCAGATACTTTTATATAAGCATTATATTTATCTTCTGCCAATTCAACAGAAACAACGCCTCCAGCCGGTGTGTATACAATCGCGTTATTAATTAAATTAATAAAGATTTGTTTCAAGCGACCTGGATCCCCAATGACAGAGACACGTTTTAATGCATTCACTTGTAAAGAGATTTCTTTTTCTCCCGCTTTATTATCAAGCACCATATGAATATCTTCAAGAAGTTCCTTCATATCAACGGTCCCCATATTTAGTTTAAACCCTTGTTGCTCAATCTTTGACAAGTCTAATAAATCTTCAATTAATCCTTGCATGCGTTCACTTTCTTTTAAAATAATATGTAAGAAATGTTCGCAGAATTTTTTATTATCCATAGCCCCATCCAAGAGCGTTTCTGAAAAACCTTTAATAGAAGTAATTGGCGTCTTTAGTTCATGAGAAACATTCGCTAAAAAGTCTTTTCTCATTTGTTCTAATTTCTTTAACTCTGTTATGTCATGGAACACAAGAACAATACCTTTCCATTCATGGTTCGTCCCAATAATTGGCGCTCCATATACTTCGAAATGCTTTCGCTCAATTCCAAGCGGCAATAACATTTGTTTACGCACTTTCACTTCTGTCATAAAGATTTCTTCCACAAGCTCAATAATTTCTGTATGATGAAACGATTCATAATATAAGCGATCTAAATATTCTTCATCTGTTACGTGGAAAGTTTCCTTATAAGAACGGTTTACAAGGTTTATATAACCGCGGCTATCAATTAAAATCATTCCACTTCCCATATTTTCAATTAACGTATGCAGACGATCCTGTTGCATTTCCTGCTCAAGAGTCATCTCTTGTAAATTACGAGCTAAAATATTAATCGCTTTACTCAGCATCCCTGTTTCATCCGAATGACTTTCATAAGCGCGTGCTTTATAATTTCCCTTCGCTAATTCAATGGCAACTTTCGTAACCGATTCAATCGGCCTAATATATTGCCCCGTAATTTTCATACCTAAAAATACGACTACGAGACAAGCGATAACAAATCCTATAATTAATAATCCCCACGTTTTTTGATGTACGTCTTTCAATGGCTCAATTGTACTTTTCACCAAAATATATCCTTGTTTTCCTGCTAGATCTTGAACGAACACCGCATGATAAAATTCATTCTTTTGATCTGTTTCTTGCGTAATCACTTTACTTCGTTGTTTTGCTGCTTCAGAAGAAAGTTCTTTAATCATCTCTTGATTAAATGCAGATGGTTGCCCTCCGCTATATTGAACTTTCTTTTTTTCATCAACAAATATAATAGAAGCTGGTATTTTTTCTTCTAACTTTTCAAATACATAAGGCTTTTTTAAAACAGCATCAAACCCTTGCTCTTCTGCTAATACCGCAACATACTGTGTCTCTTTTATCATTCTCTCTTTAGCATGATCTATATAGTAGTTTTCAAATACAGTTTCTAATAATACACCTAGTCCAACTAAAATAAAAACGATAAGAGAAACAAATGTAAAAAGAAGCCTGGAACGAAACTTATTCATCCACTTTTGGCTCCTCTAATTTATAACCTAAACCACGTATCGTTTTAATGTACGTCGGTTTTTTCGTATTTTGTTCAATTTTATCGCGCAAATGGCTAATATGGACATCAACAATTCTTGTATCACCGGCAAAATCATAATTCCATACAGCACTTAATAATTGGTCACGAGTTAATACACGACTTTTATTTTTCGCAAGATAAACAAGTAACTCAAATTCTTTCGGTGTTAATTCCAGTTTCCTTCCTTGGAAGTACGCTTCATAAAACTCCGGTAAAATTTTAAGCTCTCCAATTTTGATGCTCTCTTCATCTGGCGATTCTGAAACTTGTTCTTCCTGCTGTAATTTCGTACGGCGCAAAATCGCCTTCACACGAGCAACAACTTCCCTTGGACTAAATGGCTTCGTCATATAATCATCAGCCCCAAGCTCAAGACCTAGCACCTTATCAAATTCATCATCTTTTGCTGTTAACATTAAAATCGGCGTCATAATACGCTGCAATCGTAATTCTTTACAAACTTCCATACCATCCATTTTTGGAAGCATTAAATCTAATATAATTAAATCTGGGCGTTCTGTAGTCGCTTTTTGAAGCGCCATTTCTCCATCCATTGCTGTAATAACTTCAAACCCAGCTTGTTGTAAATTAAATTCAATTAAAGTTAAGATAAATTCCTCATCATCAACTACTAAAATACGATTGTTCATTCTTTTCCTCCAAGTTATAGACTTGAAACCTTCTTCATCCTAGTATTTTCCCCGTTATTCTCATCATACTAGAAAACAAGGTCTCCCTCAATATAATTGTCTATTCATGGAGCTCGTTTGTACTAGAGTTTCGGAAAATAAAAGCAATCGTAACTTCATTCCCTCTATCCGGTCGCTATCCAAACTTTATAGATGAATCTGTCTTTTTTAAACTCTTCTTCCGTATGAACTATAAACTCTCGATTTTGCGCTAGGAAAAACGAAAGAGCATACGCTATTTTATAATCTGGTGTTTCATATCCATCAAATACTTTCCCGTACATTTCATTTGCGATTGAATCGGCCCATACTTCAGCTTCTCTTATCGTTTCAAAGATAACGTCTTCTCTTTTCCACTTCATCTAAAAAAATCTCCCCCTTAATTGACTTCAATTACCAATAATCATATTATTAATTTAAATATATAAATAAATTTGATAAAAGGGGGCTATTATGCGAATATTACTACCTATTTTAACTTTAGTAGTAACATGTTTCCTTACTTTTAACGTACCTAGCTGGGATACGATTAAAACAGGTTGTTCAGAATTTGCTGAAGGGTTCAAAGAAGGATTTTTCAACTAAAATAGCGCTAGCCCCTTATAAAAGGTATGCTAGCGCTATTCATATTTTCATATTTTAAAAATTATCTAATGCTTTTTCCATAATGGAAACAGATTTAAAAGGTGGTGTTACTGTTAATGAACCTTTTACAACAGTTTCTCCTTTTTCATCATGAGCAAATACAAGCATATCAATTGTATGTTCCTCCTCTGAAACAGCCACAACTTCAAAGTGGATTTGTAACGTTTCATAATGGTGAACATGTTTCACGAACGTAAGGTCCTTCCTAGTAATATGACTACCTGGACCTGGTAAATATTTCGTAACCGCCGTTGTAATCAGTCCCGTTAGCATAATGCTTGGGACAATCGGCTTTTCATACGGAGTTTGGGATGCGTAATCATGCTGAATATATAATGGATTGGCATCATTCGTTAACCCTAAGTACAATAACAAATCTTTATCCTCAATTTTTTCAGTGATAGATAATTTCTCTCCTACTGTAATTTCATCCATTCTACGACCAATTTGAACTTTTTTCTTTAACATGTTACAACCCCCTCCGATTTTTTCACCTTATTATCCTACTAAAAGCGATACCTTATCCGAAATTTACTGTGATGAGGGCAATGTATAGTATAAGTCTATAGTTTCATTATAGGATACACCAAATGATAGCGTTTTCATATTATTTCAAAAAAACATTTCAATATATAGTAGAAAAAGATTCGGGGCCCCGAATCTTTTTCCACTTATATTTAATTATTAAACAAGAACTTTCATAACGTTACGTACAGATTCTACAGAGCGATCTAACGCTTCTTTCTCATCTGCAAGAAGTTCTAATTCAATAATTTTTTCAATTCCGTTACCACCTAGAATTACTGGTACCCCTAAGTAAAGGTCACTATAACCATATTCACCTTCAAGGTACGCAATAGCTGGTAATACACGGCGTTGATCTTTCAAGATCGCTTCTGTCATTTCAACTAAAGAAGCTGCTGGTGCGTAATATGCACTACCGTTTCCTAATAAGCCTACAATCTCACCGCCACCTTTACGTGTACGTTCTACGATTGCTTCTAAACGCTCTTTTGGAATTAATGTTTCTAACGGAATGCCACCTGCATAGGAATAGCGTACAAGAGGTACCATATCGTCACCATGTCCACCAAGAACAAATCCTGTAATGTCTTTCACAGAAAGGTTTAACTCTTGTGAAATAAATGTACGGAAACGAGCTGTATCTAATACACCCGATTGACCGATAACACGCTCTTTCGGGAATCCTGCTTCTTTAAATACAGAATATGTCATTGCATCAACTGGATTTGTTAATACAAGAATAATCGCATTTGGTGAATGTTTCGCAATGTCGCGCGTAATACTTTTCATAATTTTAGAGTTTGTTGCTACTAAGTCATCACGGCTCATACCAGGCTTACGCGCAATACCTGCTGTAATAACGACAACGTCAGAATCAGCAGTATCTGCGTAATCAGATGTACCAATAATGTTAGCATCAAAACCTTGTACTGGGCTCGCTTCTAACATATCTAACGCTTTCCCTTTTGTTGGATTTTCCAGCTGTGGAATGTCCACTAATACAACATCTGCAAGTTCTTTTTGTCCTAATAAGAATGCTGTTGTTGCTCCTGTAAATCCTGCACCGATGACTGAAACTTTCTTGCGTTTGATTGTCATAATTTACCCCCCGCTTTAATTATGCGTTTTTGATTATCGCTACATCCATGTTTTTAATAAGTTCATTAGCGAACTCAGAACATTTCACTTCTGTTGCACCTTCCATTAAGCGTGCGAAATCATAAGTTACTACTTTTGATTCAATTGTTTTCTCAACTGAATCAGTTACTAAATTCGCAGCTTCGTTCCATCCTAAGTGCTCTAATAATAATACACCAGAAAGAAGAACTGAAGATGGGTTTACTTTATCTAAACCTGCATATTTTGGAGCTGTACCATGTGTAGCTTCAAAGATAGCATGTCCAGTCACATAGTTAATGTTTGCACCAGGTGCAATACCAATTCCACCTACTTGTGCAGCAAGTGCATCAGAGATGTAGTCTCCGTTTAAGTTCATTGTTGCAACAACATCAAACTCACGTGGACGAGTTAAAATTTGTTGTAAGAAGATGTCTGCAATAGAATCTTTTACGATGATTTTCCCAGCCACTTCTGCGTCTGCCATCGCTTTATTCGCTGCATCTTTTCCATCTTTTTCAACAATGCGATCATATTCAGCCCAAGTAAATACTTTGTCGCCGAATTCTTGTTCAGCTACTTCGTAACCCCAGTTTTTGAAAGCACCTTCTGTAAATTTCATAATGTTTCCTTTATGAACTAATGTAACAGAAGAGCGTTTTTCGTTAATTGCATATTGAATTGCAGCGCGAACAAGACGCTTTGTCCCTTCCTCTGAAATTGGTTTAATACCAATCCCTGATGTTTCTGGGAAGCGGATTTTATTAACACCCATTGCTTCTTTTAAGAAAGCAAGAACTTTTTCTGCTTCTGGAGAACCTTGTGCATATTCAATTCCAGCGTAAATGTCTTCTGTATTTTCACGGAAAATAACCATATCAGTATCTTCCGGACGTTTTACAGGTGAAGGAACACCTTCAAAGTAACGAACTGGACGTAGACATACATATAAATCTAATTCTTGACGAAGCGCAACGTTTAGAGAACGAATACCACCACCAACTGGAGTTGTAAGTGGACCTTTAATTGCGATTAAATATTCACGAATTAAATTTAAAGTCTCTTCTGGTAACCACTCGCCTGTTTGGTTGAATGCTTTTTCCCCTGCAAGCACTTCTTTCCAAACGATTTTCTTCTCACCATCATAAGCTTTTTCAACTGCTGCTTCTATTACGCGAGATGCTGCAGCCCAAATATCAGGACCAATTCCATCTCCTTCGATAAATGGAATAATCGGATTGTTTGGTACATTCATAACACCATTAGTTACAGTAATTTTTTCACCTGTCGTCAATGTGATAACCCCCATGTTTGAAATTTCATATGTATGAAACTGAGGGAATAACCCCTCAGTTCAAACCGTTAGTCAAATTTAAATATTCTAATCATTACATCTTCCCAAAAAAATCAGACTTTTGAAAGCGTATTTTCACTATCAAAATAGTGTTTTTCGCTTATCGTTGCGCTAGCGGAACGTACACTTGATGTGTCGGTCCATCATAATCAGCACGCGGACGGATTAAACGGTTGTTTTCATATTGTTCTAGAATATGAGCTAACCAGCCTGACATACGGCTAATTGCAAAGATAGGTGTAAATAAGTCATGGTCAATTCCTAAACAATGGTATACAGAAGCTGAATAGAAATCAACATTTGGTGGAAGACCTTTTTCTTTTGTTACAATGTCTTCAATTTTGATAGACATATTATACCATTTGTCTTCTCCTAAAAGCACGCATAATCTCTTAGACATTTCGCGTAAGTGTTTCGCGCGTGGATCACCATGCTCATATACGCGATGACCAAATCCCATAATTTTCACTTTATTTTGAAGAGCATTATGAATATATGATTCTACATTTTCTTCTTCGCCAATTTCAGTTAACATCTTCATTACATTTTCATTTGCCCCGCCGTGAAGAGGACCTTTTAATGCACCGATTGCTGCTGTAATACCAGAATACACATCTGAAAGTGTAGCTACGCAAACACGTGCAGTAAATGTAGAAGCGTTTAACTCATGATCGGCATGAAGTACAAGTGCCTTATCAAAAGCCTCAATTTCAACTTCATTTGGCTCACGATCATTTAACATGTACAAGAAGTTTGCAGCTAATGATAGATCTTTTCTTGGCTCAACAACATCTAAACCTTTGCGAATTCTTGCATAAGCCGCAATTAAAGTTCCGACTTGAGCCTGTAATTTAACCGCTTTCAAATAATTAGACTTTCCATCCATTATTTCAGCGCTCTCATCATATAATGATAGCATGGAAATCGCAGTTCGTAAAACCGACATCGGGTGCGCGATTTTTAAATCTACTTGTTTCAAATATGTTAAAACCTCACCTGGTACCTTATAGTATTCAGATACTGTCCCACTAAATTCCGCTAGTTCTTTTTCGTTAGGAAGCTTGCGGTGCCATAATAAGTACACTACTTCTTCGAACGTAGCATTCTCAGCTAAATCATCAATATTATACCCAACATAAGTTAATGTATCATCAATAATAGAGCTCACAGATGATGTTGTTGCTACTACCCCTTCTAAACCTCGAATAACAGTCATGACATTCTCTCCTTTTCCTGAAAATTCTCCCAACCTTGCTCCTTATATCTATTTGCTCCCCTTATAAATTATGAACGCTCGTTCACTCTTTAGGCAAGCAAAATGCACGTTCATGCAAATTTATTGCGATGTTCCCCTCTTTTTGTCCATTGCTTACATGGAAAGCATGAGCGTGAATGTCTCCCCGAATCCTCACGCTCAGAACAACAAGTTAGTGAGGAAAATGAATTCCGAAGAGTTTATGATAAAAACAACATAAAACAATATCATTATAAAATTGTTTTATGTTGTTTTTATTTTATCTGGTGTAAAGTCTCTGCTGTTATGTAACTTTTCAAAGTTTCTAATCCTATTATAAACAATTATCTGACTTTTGTGAACAGAAAGAATTCAAAAATTTTATATTACTATAAAATTCCTTATTTAAACATCTGTATAATACTCATAACTGCATAGGCAATTCCAGCCCCAATTAATGGACCTACAGCGACTCCATTAAATAAAGCTACAGCTATAATTGTCCCAAAAACAAGTGCGGTTGTAATATGTGGGTCCGTCGTCAATAATTGTACGCCGCCTTTCGCTAACAAAGCGACCGCCACACCTGAGGCTAAAGCAATCCATGCATAATACGATTTCGCTGCTTCTCCGAGTTGTTTAAAGCCTATTTCCCCTGTCGCAATCGGTACGAGCACTGCTATTGTAATGACTGTTACACCAAGGTTAATCCCTTTCGTTTGTAGATAAGGAAAGACTTTATCTCCTAAAAACGTAAATTTCAATAAGAATAACACTCCAATAGCTACAGTAAGCGATTGGTTTTTAGCAATAAGTCCTATAATAAGTAGTATGAATAAAAATAACGTTGACTGACTAATCATGTTTGCACTTCCTTTCTGAAAATAATGAACTCGCTTCCAAACAAAAATACCTTTAAACCTATCGTTATACATGCTATATCGATGCGTATTTACCAATTATAATAAAGAAACAAATTGATTTTCATGCGCATTTCAAAATTACAAACAAGACTTTAACCAGAAAAAAATAAAGCATGCATATACATTTAAAAGCGGATGTCTCTCCTTTCTTTTATAATAAGAAACAGGTAAAATAAAAAGGAGAGAAAATGAAGTTTTTACCATATAGTAGAAGCATCACCAACAAGCTTCTGTAGTCATTAATCCGCTGCAGAAGCAGGCTAAATCCATCATTCCACTATAACATAAAGTGAAACTTTGATCAGTGAATCTCACTAGTTATAAGTTGAACGAATTAGGATAATCCAAATTGGAATGGGAGGTATACATCTTTGAACCGAAACTTACTATATATGATATTACGACTCATATTTGTCATTGTAGCAACGGTAGTTGGGTTCTATGCATTGCTGTACATGTCAGGTCTTATCTACCCTTTTATTATCGCTTTTGCATTCGCTTATTTGATTAATCCTGTCGTCAATTTCCTTAATCAAAAACTACAATTCCCTCGCGCATTAGCGGTACTCGTTAGCTTAATTCTCGTATTCGGAGCTATCGTTGGACTTGTTACATACCTTGTAACTGAAGCAATATCTGCCACAACGTACTTACTACAAATTGTTACAGTTAAGTTTCCAGATATCGTTGCATTCGCCCAACAATTTGCACTTAATCATATTATGCCTCTCTATGATGATTTAATCTCTAAATTTAATCATCTCGGAGAACCACAGCGATACACTATTACACAAAACATTCAAAACTTAGGCACCGAAGCAACGACACAAATGAAAGAACTTTTAACCGCCATTATAAGTGGGTTAACAAATTTCATTAGTGCATTACCAACAACTTTAACTGTCCTTGTCTTCGTCTTATTAGCCACCTTCTTCATTAGTTACGATTGGCACCGTCTTGCTCATAAAGTAAGAAAACTTCTACCTAATCGTTTGCATGGATACGGAAAAACTATTTTTGTCGATTTAAGAAAAGCTTTGTTTGGTTTTGTTAAAGCGCAACTTACACTCGTATCTATGACAACTATCATTGTACTAATCGGCCTTTTAATATTACGCGTGCCATACGCAATTACTATCGCGATTATTACAGGGGTTGTAGATTTACTCCCGTATTTAGGAACTGGAGCCGTCTTCGTTCCTTGGGTTATATACGTATTTTTCACAGGCGATACTGCATTCGCCATCGGTCTTCTCATCCTATACATCGTCGTGATTGTCCAAAGACAAATCATGGAGCCAAAAGTACTTTCATCTAATATTGGACTAGATCCATTAGCGACACTCATCGCTCTATTTGTCGGCTTTAAGCTCTTTGGTTTTTTAGGATTAATCATCGGTCCAGTCATATTAGTACTACTTAATACATTACACAAAGCTCATGTATTCCACGACTTATGGAAATTCATTAAGGGTTCACCATCAAAATAATATTTCCTAATTCATACACAATAAAAAATCAACTGTAATCAGTGGGAAATTCCCACTGATTACTCACTGTACTTTTTTGTACTACCTACATCTATAAGAGAATTTCCTAAAAAAGGATAATCCTCTTGTTTTTTTGCATAAAAACGCATATTTTAGGACGAAAATACATTTTTATTCTATATATTTTATAATTATTACTTACATTTATTACTTTTTATGTAAACGAATAAATATACAAAACGAGGCAGATGAACCCTTTAATCAGTAATTTTTCTTCTCCTGTCTAACTTCTGCTCACTAGTCGAATCTTACTACAAGCAAAAAACAGCATCCTAATGTAACACTTTTCATTCACAAGAACCCTCTGCATCCTATCGCTTAATAACTAACAAAAATCCAACCCGAGCAGGAAGCTAACGATTGACTATAAATAGCAAATAAAAAAATAACGCGTAGATCGCTATAATCTACGCGTTATTTCTGAACAATAATAGTAGTTCTCTTTCTAAATTTCCAATCAATCCACTTCATAACAGCCGGCTTCAATAAAGCCCTCGTTATAGGAACAACAAAGATAAAACCTATTATATCCGTCACATATCCAGGCAGTACTAAAAGAATACCTCCTACGAATATAAAAATACCATTTAGAACCGCATCACCCGGCATTTCTCCTCTATTTAGCCTAAATTGAATCTCTCTAAGTACTTTAAACCCTTGTCGTTTCGCCAAATATACACCCACAATACCCGTAAATACAATCATAGCGAACGTAGACCATAAACCTATTACATGACTCGATCCTATTAACACCGTAATCTCAATCGCCGGCACTAAAATAAGTAAGAACAGTAACCACTTCATAGCTCGCACTCCTTCATATTTCATTTAAAAGTTTTGAAAGTATCACCCTTGCAAAACCCCTTATAAGCCCCTTAAAACGCTCATACAAGCTTCATAAAGGACAAATAACCCTCTTCCACTAAACATTATAATAAACGTTTTTCAAAGCGATTTCAGGTATTTAAAGCTATCTCTATCCTTTTTTGTGTAAAAAAAAAGAGAAGGACTCCGATCCTTCTCTCCGTATTACTTCTTATAGCACTTCCGCATGTCCATTATAAACAATTCCGCGTGCTGCATCAACTGTTACTTCTTGGCCATTTTTTAAAGTTGTTGTTACGCCGTTTACACCAACGATAACAGGAATACCGATTGATACACCTACAACAGCTGCATGGCTTGTTAGACCGCCTTCTTCTACAACTAGAGCAGCAGCTTTTTCAATTGCAGGAATCATATCTTTATCTGTGCTTGTTGTAACAAGGATATCACCTTTGTTTACGTTCGCTACAGCTTCAGCAGCTGTTTTCGCTACAACCACTTTACCTTTTGCAGATTTACGACCGATTCCTTGCCCTTTAGCAACTTTTTCACCAACAACGTGGATTTTCATTAAGTTTGTTGTACCAGTTTCAGCAACTGGAACACCAGCAGTGATTACTACAGTATCTCCAAGTCCGATTAGACCCGCATCCATACCTGTTTGAATTGCTGTATCTAACATTTCGTCAGTAGAAGCTGCACGTTTCTCAGACATAAATGCTTGAACACCCCAAACAAGTGCAAGACGACGTCCTACTTGCTCGTCAGATGTTACAGCTACGATTGGAGATTTCGGACGGTATTTAGAGATCATTTTCGCAGTATGTCCACTTTCTGTTGGAGCTACGATTGCAGCTACATCAAGAGCAAGTGCTGTGTGCGCAACAGATTGGCTAATTGCATCTGTAATTGTTGGTGTGAACTCTTTAATACGTTTTTTGAACATATCTTCATATTGTAATGATTTTTCAACACGTACCGCAATGTTAGCCATCATTGTTACAGCTTCTACAGGGTATTGACCCGCAGCAGTTTCACCTGAAAGCATGATTGCATCTGTTCCATCGAAGATTGCGTTTGCTACGTCACTTGCTTCCGCACGAGTTGGACGTGGGTTACGTTGCATAGAATCTAACATTTGTGTTGCAGTAATAACTGGTTTGCCTAATACGTTACATTTTTTGATTAGACGTTTTTGTACTAATGGTACTTCTTCTGGTGGAATTTCTACACCCATATCACCACGAGCAACCATTAAACCGTCAGAAACTTCTAAGATTGAATCGATGTTGTCGATACCTTCTTGATTTTCGATTTTTGGTACGATTTGGATGTATTGAGCGTTATGCCCTTCTAATAATTCACGAATTTCTAATACATCAGATGCTTTACGTACGAAAGATGCTGCGATGAAATCAACTTTTTGCTCGATACCGAAAACGATATCTTGCACGTCTTTTTCAGTGATACCAGGAAGCTTAATGCTTACGTTTGGTACGTTAACACCTTTTTTATTTTTTACAGTTCCGCTGTTTAATACTTTTGTACGGATGTTTCCGTCAGCTTTCTCGATTACTTCTAGTTCGATAAGACCGTCATCGATTAGAATACGAGAACCTGGATCAACATCATCATAAAGACCAGCATAAGATACAGAGAACTTCTCTGCAGTTCCTAATACTTGTTCAGTAGAAAGAATTACTTCTGCACCTGTTACAAGCTCAGCTTGTCCGTCTACGAAGTCATGTGTACGGATTTCTGGACCTTTTGTATCAAGTAAGATACCAACTGTTTTACCAGTTTTCTTTGAAGCTTCACGAATATTTTTAATACGAGCTCCATGCTCTTCATGGCTACCATGAGAGAAGTTTAAACGAGCAACGTTCATACCCGCTTCCATTAATTGCTCTAATTTCTCAATACTTTCACTAGCAGGACCTATAGTACATACAATTTTAGTTTTACGCATATTGCACCTCCGAAAATTATGAAACCGTTCCCAAATACAAGGCATTAAGCCGATTAGATAGATAATTCTTTAGATAATTGATACATATCTTTATCGATTGTATGCTTTTGAGCTAACGCTTCGATAATGTCATGATCAACAAGTTTATTATTTTGAATACCAACACAACGTCCGCCATTACCAGCAATTAATAATTCAACTGCTCTTGCGCCAAGACGACTAGCTAATACACGGTCTTGTGCACTTGGTGATCCACCACGTTGTACGTGACCTAATACAGTTACACGAGTATCAAAGCTTGTTGCTTCTTCAATGTGCTTACCGATGTCAATTGCACTTCCAACACCTTCAGCTACAACGATAATACTGTGCTTTTTACCACGTTCACTACCGCGTTTCAGACGAGAGATAACATCTTCCATGTCATACTTTTCTTCTGGAATTAAGATAGTTTCTGCACCATCAGCTAAACCAGCCCATAATGCGATATCTCCAGCGTGACGTCCCATTACTTCAATAACATATGTACGTTCATGAGATGTAGCTGTATCACGGATTTTATCAATTGCATCAATAACAGTATTTAAAGCTGTATCAAAACCAATTGTGAAGTCTGTTCCAGGGATATCATTGTCGATTGTACCTGGTACACCTACACATGGGAATCCTTGCTCAGTTAATTTTTTTGCGCCTTGGTACGAACCATCTCCACCAATAACGACAAGTCCTTCAATACCATGTTTCTTTAATTGCTCGATTCCTTTTAGTCGTACTTCTGGGTCTTTAAACTCAGGACATCTTGCTGTATATAATTTTGTACCACCACGGTGGATAATATCGCCAACAGAACCAAGTTCTAATTTTTCAATATGACCAGAAATTAAACCAGCGTATCCATGGTAAATACCATATACTTCAATATCATGGAAAATCGCTTTACGAACAACTGCACGAATGGCAGCATTCATACCAGGTGAATCTCCACCACTTGTTAATACACCAATACGTTTCATTTGTACTCACCTCATAAAGATTATTTGCCTTATAATAAAATAACACGAAAAAATACAAAAACACAATGGAGAAGATGTGTCTTTTCATAATAAAAACGTGCATTCGCGAAGAGGAACGCACGCTTTTCTTATTTTATCCCAATGGAAGCGTTTGAAAACGAAACTTGCCCAATTTTCATATATTTTTCATAACGTTTTTCGATTAATTCATCTTTCGAAATTCCGCTTAATTGTTCAAAAGTTTTCTTAAGCATTAAATCTATATTTTCTGATTGTTTCAAAACATTACGATGTGCTCCGCCTTTTGCCTCTGGAATAATTTCGTCAATTACACCTAATTCTTTCAAATCTAATGCTGTAATTTTCATCGCTTCTGCAGCTTCTTTTGCTTTACCAGCATCTTTCCAAAGAATCGCCGCCGCACCCTCTGGTGTAATAACAGAATAAGTGGAATTTTCCAGCATATGAATGTAATCTCCTACTCCAAGACCTAACGCACCACCGCTACCACCTTCACCGATAACGATACAAATAACAGGTACAGTTAAACCCGCCATTTCAAATAAATTACGGGCAATTGCCTCACTTTGTCCACGTTCTTCAGCTGCTTTACCAGGATAAGCTCCCTTCGTATCGATGAAACAAATAATGGGACGATTAAACTTTTCCGCTTGTTTCATTAGACGCAGTGCTTTTCGATATCCTTCTGGATGAGGCATCCCAAAATTACGACGAATATTTTCTTTCGTATCTTTTCCGCGTTGGTGCCCAATTACAGTTACGGGCATCCCCTTATATTTCGCAATGCCGCCGACAATCGCTGCATCGTCGCCAAATAGGCGATCTCCATGACATTCAAAAAAATTAGTAAATAAGTGCTCAATATAATCGAGCGTTGTCGGTCGTTCTGCATGACGAGCAATTTGAACACGGTCCCATACTTTCATATTGCCGTATATATCTTCCTCTAGTTTTTCTAGCTTGTCTTCCAAAATACGAATCTCCTCACTGAAGTCCATCTGGCTGTTTTTCGTATAGTCTTTCAGTTCACGAATCTTATTTCTTAGCTCAACAACTGGTTTCTCAAATTCTAGCTCTGCCATACAGCCATTTCCCCTCCTTGATGAACTTCTAAAATCTTACGGAGTGATTCTCTCATATCATCACGATGCACCACCGCATCTAATTGACCGTGCTCTAGTAAAAATTCTGCCGTTTGGAAATCTTCCGGCAGTTTCTCACGCACTGTTTGTTCAATTACGCGTCTACCAGCAAATCCGATAAGTGCACCTGGCTCTGCAAGATTGTAATCACCAAGTGAAGCGAAACTCGCTGAAACCCCGCCCGTCGTTGGGTGAGTCATAACAGAAATAAATAACCCTCCTGCATTACTATGCTTTTTCAAAGCTACGCTTGTTTTTGCCATTTGCATTAAACTTAATATCCCTTCTTGCATACGAGCACCACCCGACGCAGTAAAGATAATAAATGGAACTTGTAAGTCGTATGCCTTTTCAACCGCACGGGCAATTTTCTCTCCTACAACAGAGCCCATGCTGCCCATTCGAAAACGAGAATCCATTACTGCAACAACAACAAGCATGTCATCAATTGTTCCTTCACCAGTTACAACCGCTTCATTCAATTTAGTCTTCTTACGATCGTTTTCTAGTTTCTCTTCATATCCCGGAAACTCAAGTGGATTTAGTGAAACCATCTCTTTGTCATACTCACGAAATGAACCTTCGTCCAATATACTATCAAGGCGTTCCCATGCATTCATCGGATGATGATATCCACAATTCACGCATACTTTTAAATTTTTAAGAAGCTCTTTCGTATACATGATTTTTTTACATTTCGGACATTTTGTCATAACGCCATCTGGTACATCTTTTCGTACTTGTTCTGAAGGTATTGCAGCGTACTTTTTCTTTTTCACGAATAAATCTCTTAGCACAATTTGACCCCCTTCATTGAGAGCTAAGGTTAGCGTAAGAAGAAAATGGGGCTAACACCAATGTTTGATGTTAGCCTTATCTTCTCAATCTGTCTAATAACCTCTCTCTTTACGTTTAACTTTAACCGCTATGCGGTAGAATGTTTGTCATAACGTGTCATGGTCATTTCGACAAATTTTATACATTACGAGTGAAACTGTATATTCTCTACTAATTCATCGTAAATTTTTAACGCATCATTTTCTTGTTTCACTTCCAAAGTAGCATAAAGCTTTCTATACATTTCGATAGAATCTCCTGAAACTTCACAAGAAAGAGTTGCAACGTAATCATTTACGATCATCCAAATGCGATAGAGTAAATAATTATTGAATTGTTCAATAAGTGTTTTAAAGAACGTTTGATGAAGCACCGGAATTGAGCTTTCATTTTCTTCAAGCACTTGGTGTAATTTACTTAGTACTTCAGAAAACGTTTCTTTCGGTAAATTACATACAAGTCGAATCATATCTTTCTCAAGCAATCGTTTTGTTTGTAATAAATCACGAATTGTTTTCTCATCTTGCAGCAAGAACGGAGCAATTAATTGTACAAGACCGTTATCGTAAAAGTTTCGAATAAACGTTCCCTCACCACGTCTCGTTTCAATTAATCCTACCAGTTCTAACGCACGTAATGCTTCTCTTACAGAGGAACGTCCAACATTTAAGCGTGAACTTAACTCACGCTCAGATGGCAAACGATCCCCTGCTACTAAACAATCCTCTTCCATAATGGAACGGATTTTTTTTACAATTTCGAGATATACTTTTGTATTTGATGATGTCAATGGAAATTCCTCGCTTATTCTTTACCAATCAGCGCTAATTGTTTTGTTTTCTCAGCGACTTCATTTGGATCTACTTGACGGCGAGCTACTCCTGTCTCCATT
This sequence comes from Bacillus mycoides, assembly GCF_000832605.1. Taxonomy (GTDB): domain Bacteria; phylum Bacillota; class Bacilli; order Bacillales; family Bacillaceae_G; genus Bacillus_A; species Bacillus_A mycoides. The sequence continues at coordinate 1,365,237 of NZ_CP009692.1, read as the reverse complement.
GCTGCTTTCGCAACGTAAGCCGCTACTTGAGGCGCTACACGCGCGTCAAATGGTGCTGGAATGATATGATCTGCATTCAACTCATCCTCTGATACAAGCTCTGCAATGGCCTGTACAGCTGCCATCTTCATTTCTTCATTAATTTGTGTCGCATGTACATCAAGTGCACCGCGGAAAATACCTGGGAACGCTAGTACATTATTTACTTGGTTCGGGAAGTCAGAACGACCTGTTCCAACAACAGCTGCGCCCGCTGCTTTTGCCAATTCTGGCATAATTTCTGGAACCGGATTCGCCATTGCAAAAATAATTGCATCGTCATTCATTGTACGAACCATCTCTTCAGTTAATGCACCTGCTGCAGATACACCAATGAATACGTCCGCACCTTGTAAAACATCAGCTAAAGAACCTTCTATACGACTCTTATTTGTATATTTTGCAACTTCATCTTTCACCGGATTCATACCGACAGGACGACCTTCATAGATTGCACCTTTACGGTCACACATAATAACGTCACGTACACCATAGCGATATAAAAGTTTAATGATTGCAATACCTGCTGCACCTGCACCATTTGCGACAACTTTAATGTCAGACATTTTCTTTCCAACTAACTTCAGCGCGTTCACAAGGCCTGCTACTGTTACGATAGCTGTTCCGTGTTGATCATCATGGAATATTGGAATGTTTGTCTCTTTTTTCAAACGTTCTTCAATAACGAAGCAGTTTGGCGCTGCGATATCTTCTAAGTTTACACCGCCAAAAGTTGGCTCCATTAATTTTACAGTTTCAACAATTTTATCTACATCGTTTGTATTTAAGGCAATCGGGAATGCATCTACACCAGCAAAGCTCTTGAATAATACAGCTTTACCTTCCATTACTGGAAGAGATGCTTCAGGTCCAATGTTACCAAGACCAAGTACAGCCGTTCCATCTGTCACAACTGCTACCATATTTCCCTTCATTGTATATTCATATACCTTACTTTTATCGTCATAAATTTCTTTACAAGGCTCTGCAACCCCTGGAGAATATGCAAGACTTAAATCTTTTGCATTTTCTACTTTTACTTTTGATACAGTTTCTAATTTTCCTTGATGCACTTTATGCATGTGAAGTGCTTCTTCACGAAGTGTTGACAAACTATCCACTCTCCTCAAATTATGCTTGCTGATATCAATTTCTCCAAGTGGTCTGACCACGAACACTACTACTATAATAATCGAAGTGTAGGGAAATTGTCCATTATATTTTCACAACGACATTTTCGTCACCGACAATTTCTCGAAGTGCTCCTAGACATTCTTCACTTGGATGAATCGATAAACTTCGAGATAATTGTACCATTTTATGTTCCTTTTCATAATAAATTAGTACTTTCGTAAAACCTGAATAATCAAACAATATTTTGGTAACTTGATTTACAAGCTTTTTTTCATATTGAGACGGCAATTTCACGTAAACAGACGCTTCTTTCATTCCTTCATAAACATCCATTTCTTCTAGCGGATATAGTCCATTCACGATCCATTGCAACTTATGATTTCTTTGCTCGATCGTACCATCAACTAAAACGATTGCACCTTCTTGTAACCTGTCCGAAAAATGTATATACGTTTCTGGAAAAATAACGGCTTCCATTTCATCATTTTGATCACAGAATGTAATAAACGCCATCTTTTGCAACTTTTTCGTACGAATAACTTTCACACTTGTTATATATACGATCGCTCTTTGTACTTTTTTCTTATGTCGCATCGCCTGAGCAAGAGATGGAATTTCTAATTCTTTTCCTAGTTCCGCATACTGCGCTGTCGGATAGCTAGATAAATAAAAACCGAGTGCTTCCTTCTCTTTATTTAACTGTTCAATAAAGGATAGCTCTTCTCCTTGTACGTATTTTGATTTCGGAACAGCATCCCCTAAATCAAAATCACGTGCAAGATTTGCATACTCCAACGCTCCTTTAAGACTTCTCCATAACGTCGTCCTCGAAACACCAAAACCGTCAAAACAACCAGACCAGACAAACGCTTCTAAATTTCGCTCTGTTACAAATTTTGATGGCATACGAAGACAAAACTCAAATAAATCTTCGAACATTTTTTCCTCTCGTTCTTCGAGTAATGCCGTCACGGTAGCCATTCCGATATTCCGAATCGAAAGTAAACTATATCGAATCGCATTTCCTTCTATTTGGAAGTTGTAACCACTTCTCTGAAGAGAAGGCGGTAAAACGTGAAAACCTTTCCGCTTCGTTTCTCGTACATACTGCACAATCTTATCTTCATTTCCAATTGCACTTGATAATAACGCAGTCATAAATTCCAGCGTATAATTTGCTTTTAAATATGCAAGCTGATATCCGATCATACTGTAAGCTACAGCGTGACTTCGGTTAAAACCGTAATTCGCAAATCTTACAATTAAATCATAAATTTGTTCTGAAGATGTCTCATCGTATCCATTTTCCAAACAACCTTGAACAAAATGCTTACGTTCTTGATCTAAAATATCACGATTCTTTTTACTCACTGCACGGCGCAGCAAATCCGCTTCTCCAAGCGAAAATCCAGCTAACTTCGATGCGATTTGCATAATTTGTTCTTGGTATACAATTACGCCGTATGTTCTTTCTAAAATCGGCTTTAAATCCGGATGTAAATATTCAATTTGTCTTTTCCCATGCTTCGATTCAATAAAGGTTGGAATTTGTTCCATCGGTCCTGGTCTGTATAACGAGTTAACAGCGACTATGTCTTCAAATTCATTCGGTTTTAACCCACGAAGTACATTTCGCATACCACCTGATTCAAGCTGGAATACACCTGTTGTATCCCCTCTTCCTAACAATTGAAACGTCTTTTCATCTTGCAGAGGTAAATTTCTTATATCAATTTGTTTCCCAGTTTTTTCAACAATAAATTTTATAATATTTTCAAGTAACGTTAAATTACGTAAGCCTAAAAAGTCCATCTTGAGCAATCCAAGTTCTTCTAATGCATCAGCTGGATATTGCGTAACATAAACATCGTTATGCCCTTCTTGAATCGCTACACTTCCCGTTAACGGTTCTTGGCTCATAATAACGCCAGCTGCATGAATAGACGTATGACGCGGTAATCCCTCTACACGTTTTGCAATTTCAAACACACGCTCATGTAACAGATTCCCTTGTATAAACTCACGGAGCGATTGCGATTCCTCATATGCATCTCTTAACGTTATACCAAGCTTTGATGGGATAAGTTTTGAAAATATGTCAATATCTCTTGGCAGGAGCCCCATTACACGAGCAATGTCTCTAATTGCGGCTTTCGCTGCAAGAGTTCCGAACGTTACAATTTGAGCAACACGAAGCTGACCATATTTATCTTTCACATATCGAATCATCTCATCACGTCTTATATCTGGAAAATCAATATCAATATCTGGAAGTGTCACACGTTCAGGGTTTAAAAACCTTTCAAATAATAATTCATATTCAATCGGATCAATATCTGTAATTTCCAATACGTAAGAAACGAGTGAACCAGCTGCCGATCCACGGCCTGGCCCAGTTAAAATATGATTTTCATGTGCATATTTCATAAAGTCCCATACGATGAGGAAATAATCGCTAAATCCCATACGAGAAATAACATTTAATTCATGATCCAAACGTCCTATATGCGCTTCTTTCGGCGTACCATAGCGTTTCTGCAAGCCTTCTTCACAAACACGGCGCAAATACGTATCATTCGTCTCGTTAGATGGAACAGGAAATTTCGGTAATTGATTTACATGGAAAGGAATTTCTACTTGGCAACGTTCCGCGATTGTTATTGTATTTTGAACCGCTTCCTCAGCATGAGAAAATAGTGCTCCCATTTCATCCGATGACTTTAAATAATACTGATCCGTTTTCATTCTCGGTCTATCTGGATCAGTCATTTTCGTTCCGCCTTCAACAGATAATAAACATTCATGAACAAGTGCGTCACTTTGATTAATATAGCGAACATCATTTGTTGCAACGACTGGAACGTTTACCTTATTAATAAATTCAGGCAGTTTTTCTTGTAAAAGCAGTTCATCTTGAATTGCATGATGCTGCAAACTTATATAAAAATTGCTGAACATATTTTGATACGTATGAGCTACTTCTTCAGCCTGACTCTCTTTGTCTTCTAATAATAGCTGTTCAATCTCTCCGTCTTTCCCTGGTGAAATTGCAATTAACCCTTTCGCATAATGAGCAAGCCACTTCTTCGGGATACCTTCTTTTGACTTCGTCATAATGCTGCTAGAGATCTTTAATAAATTTTGATAGCCTATTTCATTCTCAGCAAGTAAGACAAGTGGATAAGACCTTTCTTCTTCTTCACTAAAAATAGAAGCTGTTAAGCCGATAATAGGCTGTATACCATTTTTCTTGCATGCTTTATAAAACGGAATAACTCCATACATAACATTTTCATCTGTAATGGCCAGCGATGAAAATCCAAGCTCTTTCGCCCGAATGACAAGCTCATCAATTTTACAAGCACTTTTTAATAAACTAAAAACGGTTTGACATTGTAAATGCACAAACTTCACTGTTGTACCCTCTCTTTACCTATGTGACTACTTTTATTATAGGTGATGAGGAAAGCGGAAATCAAAACATACTTCTCATACTTTGTCCATATATATGAAGAAGAAAGGGGAATGACGATGGATGTAAGAGAACATACTTTTTTCTCTCTGCTTATTATTAGTTATTTTATTGCCTTTGGAGTTATACTTGGTGGTTCATTAATAGGCGGATTTGGTGCATTTCTCATCGGAAAACCAACTCTAACCTATATTAATCAATTCGCCCAAAATTTAAGAATTTGGGCACTCGTTGCAGCAATTGGCGGAACGTTCGATACCTTTTATAGCTTTGAAAGAAGCTTCTTTGGCGGAGATATGAAAGATATCGTAAAACAAATTCTCCTTATTTTTTTTGCAACTGGCGGTATGCAAACTGGTCTTATTATTATTAAATGGCTTACACAGGAACATGTATGAGAGTACCCAGTGCCAATACAGCCAAAAGGTGGTATTTAGTTTTAGCTGGCGCTGCTGTTGGAGGAGTATTGAGCTGGTTTGTTTTTTTGTACATATACGGTGTATTTCAAGAAGAACAAACTAGTAAAATAGCAGAACAAAAAGAAATTATCGAAAAACAAGAAGCAAAACTCCACGTCCTTCTCGAAGACCAAGAGAAATTGAACACAGAAAATAAACGGCTCTTAACAATTCAAGAAATCAAAATAAAAATTATAAATCGAAAAAAATATGATTTAGACAATCTTACACTTGAAAACATGACCACTTCTATCCATAATGATCTCCAGCATCTTTTAACGAAAAACATTCAAAGCATCGCAAAAAATAAAGACCTGCTCAAAAAAGTCATCGAAAATAAAACGTACAAACATTACGATCGTATATACCGCTTTAAAGTAGACACAGTCTCTTTTGATACCGTACTTGAAATTAGTATTGATATAGAGAAAGAAAAATAAAAAAAAGGAGGGCTTCTGTGCCTCTCCTTCTCTTTCGTTCAACATACAATTTTTATCTACACAGCTCACGTAAATCAGCAAACAGGCGATCTGCTTCTTCCCAAGAAGATGCTTTTGCACCAGAAGCCATCGGATGTCCTCCGCCATTATATTGCATTGCTAATTTATTAATAACTGGTCCTTTTGAACGAAGACGAACACGAATAACATCATCTTCCTCTAAAAATAGAACCCATGCCTTTAATCCATCAATATTACCAAGTGCTCCGACAACACCAGATGCTTCAGTAGAAAGTACATCAAACTCTTCTAGTACCTCTTTCGTTAATTTAATGTACGCTGCACCTTCTTCTACCATCGTAAAGTTTTGTAAAATATAACCGTTCAAACGAGCAATTTTTTCTTTCGTCTTATACATTTCATTGTATAAATCTGTGAATTTTACATCCATGTCAACGAGCTCACTTACGTAACGAAGTGTTTTCGCTGTTGTATTCGGGAATAAGAAACGCCCTGTATCTCCAACAATACCCGCTAAAATAAGGCGAGCTGCTTCCTTTGAAATCGTTAATCCTTTATCTTTTCCATAACTGTAAAATTCATAAATCATTTCACTTGTAGAACTTGCTGTCGTATCCACCCATGTAATATCTCCGTACGGGTCTTCATTCGGATGATGATCAATTTTAATTAACATCTTTCCTTTTGCATAACGCTGATCACAAACACGCTCTTGGTTCGCTGTATCACAAACGATAACAAGTGCATCTTCATATACACTATCTTCAATATCATCCATTACTCGTAAAAACGATAAAGAAGGCTCGTTGTACCCAACCATATAAATATTTTTCTCTGGAAACGATTCTTGCAGAATTGTACCAAGTCCGCACTGAGAACCTAACGCATCCGGATCCGGACGTACATGACGATGAATAATAATTGTATCAAACTCTTTAATTGCTCCTAAAATTTGCTCATGCATATGTATAATCTCCTTTTTATTCAACTTCTTCATTTTATCCCGCATTAACGTGTAGTAAGACTCCCACCTCAAAAGTATTAAAAACAATGGGGCAAAATTAATTTGGAGCCTGGATGCACGTAAAAGCCCGATTGGTGAGGGCTAATAATTAGCACGTGGGATCTCCCCACACTAATTAAAGTTTCACTTTATCCCCCATTATAACGGAAAACATTTCATACATGCGAACAATTGCTTTATAATAAAAGTTAGAAAGTTTAGATTTTTCTTTTTTCTAAATTGTTATTTTTATACCAATCGATGGGAGCGTGTATTATGCCAGTATTCGTCTTTTGTATTATCATCTCATTTGTGTTGTACCTCTTCTATAAAACAAAATTCTTTCGTACAAACCGTCCAATGGAGAAAGGTTGGCTCTCTGGAAAATCCGCAATGGCACTCGGCTTATTCGTCCTATTCTTTGGGATAAACCAATTCTTTTTAGAACTTTCAACTGCACGCATTATCGTTGGTGTTTTGTTTATGTTACTTGGCAGCGCGAGTACATTTAATGGATTCCGCCAATATAAACACTTTCTACCATTAGCAGTCAAAGAAGCCGAATCTTATAAAACAACGTAAAAAAAGCATCAACATTGTGATGCTTTTTTACGTCCCTTCACTTTCAAAATCATATATGCAACAAACGCAGATGGTATATTAAAGGGATTACCTTGCACGTGAAAATGTAATTGTTCTTCTCCAAAAGACATCTGTTTGTATAGTTCTTGCTGAGATAATCCTGTTCGTTTCTTTTTTTCATTTAATCCTTGTAAGTATAAGTATTGAATTGGTATCATCACAAGGAAATAAAAGAGTGCGATACCACCAAAAAAGAGTAATTCTGATGACATATTGCATCCCCCTTCCGTCATCCATTATCTTACAATCTAATTATATCATAGTATACACTCTAAATGGATTAATATTCTGTTTTTTCTAATTATACAATCATCTCTCCTTATATATATATTTCCAGCTAAAACTCCTCCACATCTTTAGCAACAGCTTCAAAACCCAATAAAACAAAAAAGATGGAACAAACCAAAGCGATTTGTTCCACCTTTTTATTTATCGATTAACTGCACCATAAGTAATGCTTTCCCGACAACATTACCTTCATGATGTACTTCTACATCAACCTTACCAAATTTACGGCCAATTTCTAATACTTTCGGATGAACCGATACAACATTATCAATTTGAACCGGTTTTACGAAATAAATTGTTAAGTTCTCAACAATTGAATCGCTCTTCTTCTGCGCACGAATGACGCGGTTTGTTGCTTCTGTCACAATTGTTGTGAATACACCGTAAGATAACGTCCCGATTGAATTCGTCATTTGTGGTGTCACTGAAAATTGATATAAATGCTCATTTTTTGCTTCTTTCGGCGTCATAAATTGATTCGTTACAATGTCATCAATCGTTTCACCAACTTGTGGTTGACGCTGAATCATCTGCAAGGCCTGAAGTACATCTTGACGACTAATGATACCTTGCAATTTATTTCCATCCTCCACAACAGGAAGTAATTCAATACCTTCCCACACCATCATACGTGCTGCAGCTGCGACAGACATTTTTCCGTTTACCGTAATAGGGTGTTTCGTCATAACTTTATCAATCGGTGTTTCTTTCGCAACACCAATCATATCTTTCGAAGTTACGATACCTAACACCTTTTTATTTTCATCCACAATTGGATAACGTCCATGCATCGTCTCTTCATTGTACTCATGCCATTTCTGCACTATGTCACTAGGCTTTAAATATAGTGTTTCTTCAATTGGTGTTAAAATATCTTCAACTAGTACAATTTCTTTCTTAATAAGTTGATCATAAATTGCACGGTTAATTAACGTTGCGACCGTAAATGTATCATAACTACTTGAAATAATTGGCAATTTCAATTCATCTGCTAACTTTTTCACATGCTCTTCTGTATCAAATCCACCTGTAATTAATACAGCAGCCCCTGTTTCTAATGCTAATTGATGTGCGTTCGTACGGTTACCGATGATAAGTAAATTCCCTGCTTCTGTATAGCGCATCATCGCTTCTAATTTCATAGCCCCAATTACGAATTTATTTAATGTTTTATGTAGTCCTTCTCTGCCTCCAAGTACTTGACCATCGACAATGTTAACGACTTCTGCATATGTCAGTTTTTCGATATTCTCTTTCTTCTTTTGTTCAATTCGAATTGTTCCGACACGTTCAATTGTACTAACATATCCTTTATTTTCTGCGTCTTTAATTGCACGGTAAGCGGTCCCTTCACTTACACTTAAATCTTTCGCAATTTGCCGCACAGAAATTTTATGCCCTACTGGCAGGCTATTAATATGTTCTAAAATTTGATTATGTTTGGTAGCCAAATGGTTTCACCATACTTTCTTTTCCCTAAATTCTTCATGTGTTGTATTTTCAGTATACTATATTTCCAAAACTGTTACACTCTCTCTTTGTATGTCTGTACTATTTTTTTTATAACAAAATGCTCCTTACATTACACCAGTCATTCTATTACAACAATGTAATGGTATTGTCATCTCGTTCGATAGTTTGTCCACACGCTTCAATATACAATTAAGACAAGAAATGAAACAAAGGAGCGAATACATTATGAAAAAGTTTTTAGAGGTTATAGGTGCTGTGTTTTTAGCTTTCGTAGATGGGAAAAAAGTTGCGATGGAATTGAATGAAACACCTGAACAGCCACGTACAAAACGAGAAGAATCAGCTAAACAAATACAGGCTTTAAAAACTGTACTACACACATAAAAAACCCTTCACTTGTCATTTCAAATGAAGGGTTTCTTTTTTATAGTGTAATACTTTCTCCAGCTTCTAATACTTTCCCTGTACAATTTTGTAGCTTTCCTACAAATTGATATGGATCTTGTTCAATAACTGGGAACGTATTGTAATGCATCGGTACAACTGTTTTCGCCTCTATCCATTTTGCTGCTAACACAGCATCTTCTGGCCCCATTGTGAAATTATCGCCAATTGGTAAAAATGCTAAATCAATATTATTCAGTTCTCCAATTAACTTCATATCAGAGAATAAAGCAGTATCTCCTGCATGATATACCGTTTTCTCCTCTGCTGTAAACAAAATACCCGCTGGCATACCTGTATATGTAATCGTCTTATTTTCTTCGTCAATATAACTAGAACCGTGGAATGCTTGTGTAAACTTCACTTTTCCGAAGTCAAATTCATGAGAACCTCCAATATGCATTGGATGTGTATTTACACCTTGCCAACTTAAAAATGTCGCCAGTTCAAATGGTGCTACAACAACTGCATTATTTTTCTTCGCAAGCTCTACTGTATCTCCAACATGATCACCATGACCGTGAGATAAAAGAATTGCATCCACTTTTACATCTTCAGCTTTTAAATCTGTTGTCGGATTTCCTGTTAAAAATGGGTCAATTAAAATAACTTTGCCATCCGTTTCAATCTTTACAACTGAATGCCCGTGATAAGATACTTTCATCATTACATTCCTCCCCTATTCACATTCACACTTTTTATTCTACATGATTTCTTAATTCCCTGTCTTTTCTAACATCTATTTACTTGTCATAACACTTTCCTCCGATGTAAAGTTATATTTGTAATTAAATATCTCGGGGGTGCCAATCGATGAATGCTAGATTAGAAAATTTAATGCAATGGCTAAAAGAAAAAAACGTAGAAGCTGCGTTCTTAACTTCTACACCGAACGTCTTCTACATGACAAACTTCCACTGTGAACCACATGAAAGACTACTTGGTATGTTTGTATTCCAAGAAAAAGAGCCTATTTTAATTTGTCCTAAAATGGAAGAAGGCCAAGCACGTAACGCTGGCTGGGCACATGAGATTATCGGATTTACTGATACGGACAGACCATGGGATATGATTGCAAAAGCAATTAAAGATCGTGGTATTGATGCAAATGCAGTTGCAATTGAAAAAGAACATTTAAACGTAGAACGTTACGAAGAATTAACAAAGTTATTCCCAAATGCAGCTTTCAAATCAGCTGAAGAGAAAGTTCGCGAACTTCGCTTAATTAAAGATGAAAAAGAACTTTCTATTTTGCGTGAAGCGGCTAAAATGGCAGATTATGCTGTTGAAGTTGGTGTAAATGCAATTAAAGAAAATCGTAGTGAGCTAGAAGTATTAGCAATCATTGAACACGAATTAAAAACAAAAGGCATACATAAAATGTCATTTGACACGATGGTATTAGCAGGTGCGAACTCTGCTCTTCCACACGGTATTCCAGGTGCAAACAAAATGAAACGCGGCGATTTCGTACTATTTGATTTAGGTGTAATCATTGAAGGTTATTGCTCTGACATTACGCGTACAGTAGCATTTGGTGAACTTTCTGAAGAACAAACTCGCATTTACAACACTGTACTTGCTGGACAACTACAAGCAGTTGAAGCATGTAAACCAGGCGTTACATTTGGTGCAATTGACAACGCCGCTCGCTCTGTTATCGCAGATGCAGGTTATGGAGACTTCTTCCCACACCGACTTGGTCACGGACTTGGAATTAGCGTACACGAATATCCAGATGTAAAAGAAGGCAATGAGTCTCTATTAAAAGAAGGTATGGTCTTCACAATCGAGCCAGGTATTTACGTACCAAACGTAGGCGGCGTTCGTATTGAAGATGATATTTACATCACAAAAGACGGATCAGAAATCTTAACGAAGTTCCCGAAAGAATTACAATTTGTGAAATAAGAAAAAAGGTAGCGTGATCGCTACCTTTTTATTAAAGAAGGCCCTTTAAAAAGTGCCTTCTTCTATCTCACTAATATTTATTTGAAATTTCACGATCCATACTGAGAAAAGGTGCACAAGAAGCGCAAACGCCATACATGCTCCGCTTAAAAAAGTTAGTATAGGATGCGAATACACGTGCCCTAATCCATAGGATATCGCCACGAAAAACATTGTTATGTAAATATAAATTGCTCCATGTATTTGCCTCATATAAACCTCCTTTTCCCATATTATAACATAAATTTTCTGATTATTCACATTAATTAACTGTAATTAATATTTCTCCACTGTTACACCTCTAACAGCCGCTTTAATATATAGCGCTCCTTGTAAACCTTGTAAATCCTCTGTTTTTCCAGTTACGACTACTCCGTATATTGGTATGTCTTTTAGTTTCGTGTTTTTTATTTCTTTATAATATTGTTCAAAATAATCACTTGGTATACCTTCACTATTTTTTGCTAAAGACTTCATTTGGTACAGAAACTCTTTTGAGTTTATTGTTAAATCATTTTTCACACCTTCTGTTACTTTTGCATAACTCCCTTCAAATCCAAAAAAATTTTCATAATAAAAAGCACATATATTTTAATTTTTTAACATACAAATCAATTTTTTCGAAATAAAAACTTCCACTCATTTAAAAGATATATTCTCATAATATCTTTATGATTTAGTTGTCATAATAATTGAACGTGGATAAAATCCCAGCTTTTGATAAAACGATACAGCTTCATTTCCGTACACTACTATTAATTCAATGTCATCTACTTGCTTTTCTTTAAACCATTCCACTGCACTATTCATTAATTTCAAACCGAATCCGTTTCTTCGATATTTTTCATCAACAAATAAAACTTCAATCTTCCCACTTACGCTTTTACTATACGCTATACAAAAGCCTAATATATTATCTGTTTCTAACTCAATCAATAGTTCAATTCTATATTCTCCGTACTTTGAATTTTTTTTATAATCTTCAATACGTTCCTCAAATGTCATTCTTGGATAATCACCAGAAAAATATTTTGATTTACTGTTATGATATTCATGCAATTTATCTAATGAGTCTCTGATTATCTCTATTTCATTGAGAGTGATATATTTATGACTAATTCGCATCTTACAGCATCCCCAATAATATATATTTCACAAAAAAAGAGGATGGTTTATCTTTACAAAATACTACTCTATTATTTCATCGCTTCTTTCACAACATCTTGAATCATAACGACTTCCGTCTTCAGATCGACAGCCAGTGCTTCTTCATCAATACATTCATACCAAAACGCTAAGTGCTTTTTATCAATTGCATGATGAGAATTTTCGACATGAGCCCCGCCTTCTCCTTGCACAGAATACCAATATAAGTACTCTTCTCCATCTCTTATTTCCCGGAAAATTGTCTCTACATACATCTTTTCGTCGTTTAATGTCAAAAGCACTTCTTTCATATTATCATTAAGAAGCTGCATCCATTCATCTACGCGATGACTTTTACCTGGCTTGACTTTGAATCTTGTTAATTCTACGTTCATCTTTTATTCCCCCATTTTCTTGCGGACAAACAAAACATATTCTACTGGATTATGGAAGCTTAATTTACTAGCTAATTTTTGCGAGGGAATATTATCTACATTACAATCCCAGCATGGTGTAATATGATTTTGTATACACTGTTCAATGAAACATGTTGCGACAGCTTGAGCTAACCCTTTCCCTTGATGTGCTTCATGTGTTGCAATATCAATTTCAGCAAAACCATTCCCTCTAAATATTGAGACGCATTCGGCTACAATCATCCCATCTTGTTCTATACAAAAACCAAAGCCGTTATTTAAAAACACTTCTTTTGATCCCCAATATTCTTTATAATAATCCTCTGTAAATTCATTACTTCGTTCTATATCACTTTTATCAATACGTTTAATTTCATATGTATTTTTATTTAATTCTATTTTTCTATCTTCAAAAACTTCTCTTTGAAATTGAAATGTCATTCGTGGAATGTTCCGAAATGCATTACTAAAACGCTCTTCTAACATCATTTCCCACTCGTCACTCGAAGTGAACAATGTAAATCTCTTCTCTGTTTTTTCAATAGCCATTTTTAAATATGCAAATAAATATTCGTTATAATTTTGATCATCCGTATCACCAAATAAATAATAGATACCATTAGCTGTACGAATTAGTCCTGCTGTTAACTTCTCGTTTGCAAAAACTTCACCATCTATAATTTGATCACATACCGCATGAGCAAAGGTTGTTGTCCTTGTATGACCTTCTAAAATCGGAAGGATTTTTCTATACTGGGCTACAGATAATTTTTTCATAATTGCTCCACTTTAATCGTATCAGCCTCTATATTTTCAAAACAAAGATTTACCGTTCTCCTTAATGCTCTCGTTCTATGAATTGTGCATGCTGGAATTAAGATGGAATCGTTCGGTTTTAAAATTGCTGTCTCCCCATCTTGAAAATCAATAAGTAATTCTCCCTCTAATACAATGAATAATTCGTCCGAATTAGAATGATAGTGCCAATCATATTCACCAGTAAATACGGCGATTCGTAAGCAATGATTATTTATATTTGAAACAACAAAGTTTTTGTGTTGATCTTGAATACCCTTTGTTAATTCTATTAAGTTCACAGTTTCCATCTTTCGTCCCATCCTTTCATTAGTCGTTCTTCTGAAAAAACTAACTTAGTCGCCACCGCCTCCGCAGTCACCTCCACCATCACTTGAGCTGCTACAATCGTTGCTACTATAGTCACCAAATCCACTTGATGAGCTTGAAGCATAGGAAGATTTTTTTCTCTTTTTTCTTTTCCTATCACTCTTACTTTCATGACTAGGCCATACTGTATCAAAAAATATAACGAATAAGACTAATTCTATTGCAACAAGGATAAATACTAAAATACTCTCAATAATATTAGGAGTTATCTCAAAACTGTAAAACACTCCAAATGAATACATACACAAAATTACATACAGAGCCATACAAATATACCGAAATGTTTTTTCTATCATAATGACTACTTTTTGTGAAAAAGGTATGTTCTGTTCCTGTTTTTTCTTTATGTACTTTTGTCTTTTAGCTTGTTTTTGCTTCCTCTTTTTGCTTCCCATTGAATCTCCTCTTTTGACTTTCATTTTTCACTCAATTCCAAATTATCACAAAAAATAACATTATAACAAGCTATATTTCACGTAAAGTTTTATTTACTTTTTGTAAAGTTTCATTTACTTTTTACCTATAAATGGATATTATAAATGTAACAAATTTACAAAAAGGAGACTTTGTGTATTTGATTAAAAATAAAGTGAAACAATTCCGCGTCGTTAGAGACATCACCCAAGAGCAATTAGCCTCCTCTGTTCAAATCACTAGACAATCCCTCATCGCTATCGAGAAGAATAAATACAACCCAAGTTTAGAATTAGCATTGAAATTATGTGAGTTTTTCAACTGTAAAGTAGAAGATTTATTTCAATTAGATAAAACTGGGGAGGAAAAAGAATGAAAAATACTTTTAATCAAGAATTCATTTCACATCTTACCATTTTAGTGTTAGGATCGACTTTTCTTTATTTCAATAGTAGTGATGAAGAAAAGATTCGTTCCGTCCTTCTATTCGCTGGCGTATACATACTCTTAGACTTGGTACTATTAGTAGTGAAACGAATATTCTTTAAGAACAAAAAGAAAGAGTCCGAGAAATACCCATTACCTGAGACAGATGAAAGAATTGAAAAAATGGGCTTAAAATTTATGGCGCAAATTTTCGGTCTTTCTCATTTAATTGGCTCTGCGATACTATTTGTTTTATATATCACTAACGAAAATTCGACGATACGAGTAGAGTATGCCCTGTATTACTTGTTTGGAATTCTTTTCTTCACAATGATGTTCGGCTTGAAAATTGTGAAGAAATTAGATAATTAGTTTAAACAAAAAGACCCTTCCTACAAAGGAAAGGTCTTTATTTTATTTCTATTATGATAAAGCAGGAGCTTTTTCAAGAAGCTCTTTCGCATCTGCATATTGTAAACCGTGAGCTTCTGCAACTGCTTCGAATGTTACATATCCATCTAATGTGTTAATACCTTTTAGTAATGCAGTGTTGCCTAAGCAAGCATCTTTATAGCCCTTGTTCGCAATTTGTACTGCATATGGTACTGTTACGTTTGTTAATGCAAGAGTTGATGTACGTGGAACCGCACCTGGCATATTTGCAACTGCATAGTGAACAACACCATGTTTCTCATAAGTTGGGTTGTCATGAGTTGTAATACGGTCAGTTGTTTCGAAAATACCACCTTGGTCAATCGCAATATCTACAACGACAGAACCTGGTTCCATTGATTGAATCATTTCTTCTGTTACAAGTTTTGGCGCTTTTGCACCTGGGATTAATACCGCACCGATTACAAGATCAGATTCTCTTACAGCTTCTGCAATGTTGTACGGGTTAGACATTAACGTTTTTACTTGGTTTCCAAAAATGTCATCTAATTGACGAAGACGTTCTGCACTTAAGTCGATGATTGTTACATCTGCACCTAAACCTACTGCAATCTTCGCTGCGTTTGTACCAGCTTGACCACCACCGATAATTGTTACTTTTCCGCGTTTCACCCCTGGAACGCCTGCAAGTAAAATACCTTTACCACCTTTGTTTTTCTCAAGGAATTGTGCACCGATTTGCGCAGCCATACGACCTGCAACTTCACTCATTGGCGCAAGTAATGGTAATGAACGATTATCTAATTGTACTGTTTCGTATGCAATTGATGCGACTTTGTTATCAATTAATGCTTTCGTTAATTCTGGCTCTGGAGCTAAATGTAAGTATGTGAATAAAATTAAACCTTCGCGGAAATAACCGTATTCACTTGCAACTGGCTCTTTTACCTTCATAACCATATCTTGATTCCATGCTTCTTCAGCAGTTTCAACAAGTTTCGCACCAGCTTGTACGTATTCTTCATCTGTAAAGCCTGATCCTATACCTGCTCCTTTTTGAACAAAAACTTCATGACCATTTTGCACTAAATGTACAGCTCCCGCTGGCGTCATTGCCACGCGGTTTTCATTGTTTTTAATTTCTGTTGGAATACCGATACGCATTATTAGTTCCCCCTTGAGTTATGAAATGACCCCTGAATCATTTTTTAAAGCGCTTTCTACGCTCTTATATTTTAACATAATATCTCAATATTTGACAAAAAATAAGACGAGTTTTCCGATAGATTTAATCTTACATTAAAGGACAGTATTATCCGCACCTTTCAGTATAAAGGATAAACTGTCCAATTATTCGAAACTTCACTTTATTTAATTCTATCGATGTCTATGAATAACATCAACAGCGCCTGTTACTTCAATAATCGTGCCAGTAATCATATCAGAATCGTCCTCACATAAAAACGAAATGGTTCTTGCGATATCTTCCCCTGTTCCAGATCTACCAATTGGTGTGTTACTACCTTTCAGATTTCGTGCTTCTTCAATCGTTGCCTCTTTCATTTCACCAATTATATCACCAGGACATACCATATTCGCAGTAATACCGTATTCAGCTTCTTCGTATGCGACTGTTTTCGTTAAAGAAACAAGTCCGACTTTCGCAGCTGCAAAGGCTGAACGATAAATCCATCCAGGCGCGCTATCTGCCCCTTGAAATCCATAGTTAATAATACGGCCAAATTGCTGGTTTCTCATAATCGGTACGACAAGTTTTAATAAATGAAACACCGCTGTTAAATTACCCTGGATCATTTCATTCCATTCGTCTTCTTCGTAATCGACTAATTTTTTCCTTTCAAATACGTAAGGACCAGCATTATTAATTAAGAAGTCAATTTTGCCAAAACGGCTCATCGCTTCTTCTACTATTTTATGTAAATCTTCCTTTTTCGTGACATCAGCTTGCACGAACTGTAGACGTTCTTCCATATTTTTATATGTTTCTTTCATTGTTTCCATAGCACTTGTATCGCTATGATATGTTACTGTTACTGAATATCCTTTAGCCAATAACTTTTCTGTTACTTGCTTTCCTAAACCTTTCGTACCGGCTGTAATGAGCGCGTGTCTCACAAACATGCCTCCTTTTAAATTGCTATACTCCATATGTAACAAGTTCTCGCTTCAATTACAACTAAAATGAATTAAGGCAAAGTTTTCAAAATTCTGTAACGTTTCCAACAAGCACATTACCAAAATTTGTTTTATAATAAAGTTGTAAACGGTAATAAAAATGATTGGGAGGAATTTACTATGAATAATACATATACAAATATTTTAATTGCGGTGGACGGTTCTAAAGAAGCAGAAAAAGCCTTTAAAAAAGCAATTCAAGTTGCAAAACGAAACAACGCAACATTAACAATTGCTCATATCGTTGATGTAAAAGCATACTCAGCAGTAGAGGCTTATAGCCGCGCAATTGCTGAACGTGCAAATCTATTTGCAGAAGACTTATTAGAAGACTACAAAAAAACTGCGCTTGAAGCTGGTCTTGAAAAAGTGGAAACTGTATTAGAATTTGGTAATCCTAAATCTAAAATTTCAAAAGAAATCGCTCCAAACCATAAAGTGGATTTAATTATGTGTGGTGCAACTGGTTTAAATGCTGTAGAACGTTTCCTAATTGGTAGCGTCTCTGAACATATTATTCGCTATGCGAAATGCGATGTCCTTGTTGTTCGTGGTGACGAGGAGCAAGGTGATCTTTAATTTATAAATAAAACACCAAGTCCACATAGGCTTGGTGTTTTTCATTTCACAAACTTCACTATAAATACAAGACAAGCTACAACAACAACGGTACCTGCCAACACATAAGGCGGAAGGAACTTCAAAGACCATAACGCCATCATTAACGTCGCAACCGTTAAGTACGTTTGTTTTGCATCTTCTGTCATTTTTTTGCGAAGTAAAAAAACATACAAATAACCAATTGGCGGCGTAATAAAACAAAGAACATATATGATTTTAGATTTTAAATACCACTTGTGTTCTCCAAGTTTCTTTATGTCTTCTTCTATTCTCTTACTCTCTTGTTCTCTCGCTTTTCTTTCATATAAGGAAGAAAGTGCATGAAAAAATAACATGTAAATATAATTGCCCAAAATTCAATATCCAATCTTTCTAGTGGAATATGCTCACTAAAAAATGCAGCAGCAATCACTAAAGAAAAACAATACGTCATCATCCAAAATGAACGTTTTCTCTTTTTCCGTTCTATTTCTTTTTTATCTTTTACTTCTTGTACTTTCTTTTTTCTAGAAAGCCATACAGAAATACAGCAATCTACTACAAATAAAGTAAAGATAAAGATTGCTATATGCATTGTTGTTACATTCTCAAATGAAAATACTTCTGGGAATGCAACGTGTAATACAATTAGCGTGTACAAAATTAACCCTACAAAATAAAGTGAAACTTTAATCAGTGGGGGTTTTGTTCATCCCCCACTGATTATTAGTTGAACCAATCGGGCTTTTACGGGCAGTTGATCCCCCACCTAACTTCTTTGCTTTCGCTGAATTTTGAGGTGGGGGTCTTACTGCCCGTTAATGCGGGATAAATACGTCTCATCTTCCATTCCTTTCTCATTTCCTAACATTAGGTTAACATACATTTTTTAGAAATAGACGGACAAAATATATGTGTTTAGAAAAGGAGGATGCTACATGGATGATTATGAACGCATTATTTTAGATGTGAATGGGAAAGAAATCGAAATGTTAGATATGATTCGCGAGCATTTTAAAGAAAAACATGGTGTTGAACTAAGTCACGGTGCATTACTTAGAGATTTAATGGATATTGAATACATTCGAATTACAGAAGATCGCCACAAGTATGATTAATCAATGAAGCTTTAAGCCTAGAACATATTGTTCTAGGCTTAATTACATCTATACGAAAAATGTTATAATTAGGAAAAAAACGCAGAGGATACCAGAATATGAAATCTGAAAATATCTCAAAACATTTTCACACATTACATGTGCAAAGAAACCAGTTCCTTCCTGAGCTTCATTCACTTTCACAAGAACAACTATGGCATAGAAAAGAGGACGGAAAATGGTCTATTGGTGAACACTTTTATCACTTATATTTAATTACAAGGATGCTAAAAGTAGCGATTAAATTCTCTTTCACTCTTATCCCCTATGCCAAACTAAGAAGAAACACCCCATTCGCAACTGAAATTCATGACATTTATGCCGAATACAAGGAGAAGCATGGCAGAGGAATGAAAGCACCTTGGATTTTAATCCCTTCAAAAAAAGTTTATGATTCTATGAATGTAACAGAATTAGAAGACTTACTTTCACGTGAAACAGATGAAATAAAAAAACTAGTTCAAAATACAGAAGAAAATATTGCAGGACATATCGTATTTTTAGATCCGATTGCTCACTACCCTAACCTTATTCAATCTATTCAACTATTAGCGATTCATGAGAAGCATCATTTTAGCATTATGAAGAACAACTATAAAATGCTCGACTCCCTTCTAAAAATATAAAAGACTGCTCATATTACTTATCAGCAGTCTCCTATATCTATTTAAGCTCTTGATGCTTCCCACCCATACCACCTGGCTCATTGCTATCTTGGTGTACAGTTATTTTATTTGTTTTAGCATCTTTCGAAACTCTATATGTATACGATTCATTTGGTTCATCTTTAAACTGTACATTCATACCGTAAGAACCGATTTTACTATAAAAGGCCGGTTTTATGTATGAAATATCACTTTCTTTATATCCTTTCTCTTGCAAGTGCCACATCGTTGCGATAATCGCTTCTTCTCGCTTTTCTTGTTCACCAACAAACATATATTTGTCCAAAAGAAATACTTTCACGTTTGCAATTAAGCTAATTAACAGTAAAATGATAAATACTATTTTTTTCATAAATTTCCCCTAAATTGTGTTTTTTCACTATACTATAACTTACACACTAGTAAAAAAGAAAGTACGCCAGACTTTCACAGACTGGCGTACTTTCCAACTCAATTCCTAATAACTTCTTTAGTTAACCCCTTCGCCTTCTCCAAAGCCTTTTCAATCTGCTCAAATCCTGTCCCGCCAGCACTGTTACGGCGCTTTACAGCTGCATAAGGTGAAAGAACTTCATATAAATCTTCTTCAAATAACGGACTCATTTCTTTATACGTTTCAAGTGGTACATCTAATAAATAGATTCCTTTTTGCGTACAATGAAGAACTAGTTTCCCGACAATTTCATGAGCTTGACGGAACGGCAGTCCCTTGCTTGCTAAATAGTCGGCAATTTCTGTTGCGTTAGAGAAGTCTTGCGTCACAGCTTGCCCCATTTTTTCTTTGTTTACAGTCATCGTTTCAAGCATGCCTGCCATAATATGAAGGCATCCTTCTACTGTTTTCACTGTATCAAACATTCCTTCTTTATCTTCTTGTAAGTCTTTATTGTAAGCGAGCGGCAATCCTTTCATTACTGTAAGTAAACTGAATAAATTACCGTATACTCTGCCCGTTTTACCACGAATAAGTTCCGCCATATCCGGATTTTTCTTCTGCGGCATAATACTGCTTCCTGTTGCGTATTGATCGCTCATTTCAATAAATTGAAATTCTTGGCTACTCCATAAAATAAGTTCTTCGCAAAAGCGTGATAAGTGCATCATAAGCATAGATGAGTTACTTAAAAACTCTAATATGAAATCACGATCGCTTACCGCATCTAAACTATTTTCATAGATTCCATTAAATCCAAGAAGCTCCGCACTATATTCTCGGTCAATCGGGAATGTTGTACCAGCTAGTGCTCCTGCTCCTAATGGTGAAATGTTAATACGCTTTAACGAATCTTCATAACGATTCACATCGCGCTCTAACATCCAAAAGTAAGCAAGAATATGATGCGCAAATGAAATCGGCTGTGCACGTTGCAAGTGCGTATAGCCGGGCATAATTGTTTCAATGTTATTTTCCGCTTGATGAACAAGAACAGTTTGCAATTGTTTTGTAGCTTTTATAATATCTTCTACTTTTTCTTTTAAATACAAATGCATATCTGTCGCTACTTGATCGTTACGGCTTCGGCCTGTATGAAGTTTCCCTCCTACTTCACCGATTCTTTCAATTAACATCTTTTCAATATTTAAATGAATGTCCTCAGCCTCGACTGAGAAATTCAATTTATTTTGTTTCGCTTCCTCTAGTAAATATTGAAGCCCTATCTTTATTTTCTCTGCTTCTTCTTTCGTAACAATGCCTTGCTTTGCTAACATCGTTACATGTGCGATACTCCCTTTTATATCTTGATTTACTAATTGTTGATCAAAGGAGATGGATGCTCCAAACTCTTCAACCCACGCTTCCGCTTCTTCTGTAAAACGTCCGCCCCAAAGTTTGCTCACGCTTCCACCTTCTTTTGATTCACTTGACTGTATACTTTCGTAGGTAAACCGAATAATGAAATGAATCCAACTGCTGCATCATGATTAAATTCATCCTGGGCAGTATACGTTGCTAATTTTTCATCGTATAAAGAGTACTCAGATTTACGCCCTTCTACAATCGCATGACCTTTAAATAATTTCACACGTACTGTACCTGTTACATTTTTTTGCGTTTCTTGTAAGAAAGCATTGAGCGCTTGTTTTAAAGGTGAGAACCATAAACCGTTATAAATTAATTCTGTTAGTTTTTGCTCAATCATCGGTTTGAAATGAGCGACCTCTTTCACAAGTGTTAAATCTTCAAGTTCTTTATGCGCTGTTATTAATGTCATTGCTGCTGGGCATTCATATACTTCACGAGATTTAATACCGACAAGGCGATTTTCTACATGGTCGATACGTCCCACGCCATGTTTTCCAGCAAGTGCATTTAACGTTTTAATTAGTTCTGAGAGTGGGTATGCAGTGCCGTTTAAAGTCGTCGGTACCCCTGCTTCAAATCCGATTTCTACAAACTCTGGTTTATTCGGTGTATCTTCTAATGCCAACGTCATCTCGTATGCGTCTTCTGGCGGCGCTGCCCATGGATCTTCTAAAATTCCACATTCGTTGCTGCGTCCCCATAAGTTTTGATCGATTGAAAACGGGCTATCTAAATTAATTGGAATCGGTATATCATTTTCTTTTGCATATGCAATTTCTTCTTCACGTGACCATTTCCATTCACGTACGGGCGCAATAACTTCTAAATATGGATTCAACGCTTGAATAGAAACTTCAAAACGAACTTGGTCATTCCCTTTTCCTGTACATCCATGTGCAACTGCACTTGCGCCTTCCTGCTCTGCAATTTCTACTAATTTTTTTGCAATAAGCGGACGAGATAATGCAGAGACAAGAGGATATTTCCCTTCGTATAACGTGTGAGCTTGCATCGCTATCAATGCATATTCATTCGCATATTCTTCTTGAACATCAATCATATATGATTTAATTGCACCTACTGAAAGTGCTTTTTCTTTTACAAACGCTAAGTCTTTACCTTCCCCTAGATCTAAGCAAAGCGCGATAATATCATAATTTTTCTCTTGTAACCATTTAATTGCAACGGAAGTATCAAGACCTCCGGAATATGCTAATACAACTTTTTTCTTCTCCATTTTGCATCCCCCTAAAGAATAAATATTCATTTTTTCTTATAATAATCCAAACTTTATCACCTTTCATAAAATGAATCAAGGGGAATTTATAAAATTTTTTCAAACAATTCCGTCGAACTTCTTTCTTTTTTTATGTAAAATAGAGGAAGGAAAATGGAGGGGTGTCTATGAAAAAGTATTTTATATACAATGAACATCTAGGAATTGAAGTACCGAACATACAAGAAAAATGGGAAGACATCTCTGAACAAGCGCAGCATTCTATTTTATTAAAATGGGAGCAAGTTCGCGGAAAAATACCTGATCGCATAAAGGAACTTGAGCACCATATTAACGCTAAACAACACCACTTAAATAACGAAGAAGACTTTGGAATTTCTTGCAAGCTAAATTCAGAAATTGCCGATCTTGCTTCAATTATTAACGATCTTTGGCTTTGGTATCGTCTAACCCAAAACGTATCTGAGGGAAAAGCACACCAATGAAAAAAGCATGCCCCTCAATTAATTTGGGTCATGCTTTTTTGTCGTAACAAGCTTTGCAATATATTTCTTGCGCCGTTTTTGCTAAACATACATCAAACGGGCCTACTAATATACTTCTTTCTTTCGGCAACTTTACAAAAGCAACTAGCTCTTCTTCATATTGAATCTTTTTCTGACATGAAACACATTTTAATTCTTTTCTTTTAAACATGTCTTTTAGCATATCTCCATTCTCCCCCTCATCTATCTATATTAATATACTCTCATAATAGTTAGAGCTTGTAAAAAAATGACACATTCCGAAACAAATTATTCATATACTATGTACAAAAGGAGGTCTCAAACTTATGCGAGCTTTCATTATTATCGCTTTAACTTTTTTAAGTATCATTAGCTGGGATGCATTTTTTAAAGATAAAAGTGATGAGAACAATACAATTGAATAAAAACCCTTCTTTTCTTACTTATTGGACAAACTTCTAAAAGTTGTCCAGTTCTACGAAATAACTTAGGCTTTTCTACAAAAATATTTAAACATAACATTTTTTGTAGATTCCCTCCGGTTATTGTCGGTTTCCATCCGCATGTATTTTTTGAAAGTATGATATAATAATATAAATCTTGAAGGAAGGGATTTTGATATCATGATCGCTCGAAGGAGCATGTGGCATCGTATTGACGAATCATACACGTAGCGTATTTTTTAGCTCAGATACTTTAGTCTAGCGAAAAAAAATACGAGAGTGGGGAAATTATGATTGCCCGAAGGATAATTTGGCAAAAAAAAGACTCTTCTTACACATAGCGTTTTGTTTAGGACTTAATTGTTACTAGCTAAACAAAACAAAGAAGAGCAGGATTGCTAAATGAAGAATCCTACTCCCCGTTTTGTTTAGTCGCTTTAAGACTTAAACTAAAACGAAGGTAGGGAGAATTGATGGACGAGAGGATTATTCGTTATTTCTTCAGCGACATATAGCGTAGTTAGTTTTTTTCGTAAACTAACTGAAAGCTACATGTGAGCTCGTAGTTAGTTTACAACACCAAAAGGACTACTAACTACGGAAAGAAGGAATAACGATGAGGAACATCCAAAGTCGACAAATTATTAAAGAAGTTTTTATGGTTTTAATCGGTTCATTTATATTAGCAGCAGCGCTATATCACATTCACTTCCAAAACCACTTAACAGAAGGTGGCTTTGTAGGTATTGCACTATTTATCCAAAATTTTTATGATATTTCACCATCTATTTCAACTGTAGTAATGGATATCCCTATTATTTTACTATGTGCTTCATTTTTAGGTAGAAAAATGGTTGGCTATTCATTCTTAGGTTCACTTTCATTTGGAGTATTTTATTCCCTTATGGAAAATTATTCTCCTTTTACGGTAGATTTATCAAATAATTTATTTGTAGCTGCAGTAGTTGGCGGTGCGTTAGCTGGTATTGGACTCGGTTTTATATTGCGATTTGGCGGTGCAACCGGTGGAGACGATATTTTAACAATTATATTAAGTAAACGAACTCGGTTTACAATTGGGCAAATTTTCTTCGTCTTTGACGCGATTGTTCTTGCGCTTTCATTATATTATTTAAATTGGACAGAAATTGCTTTTACTATTCTTTCGATTGCCGTACAGGCAAAAACATTGGATTTAATTTACTATCCAAAAACAGAAAAGAAAGCAGCAAAGCAACCCGTTTCTATTCCAATATCCAAAAAACATGCGACAAACTAAAAAGCGAAAGGCTTCGGCCTCTCGCTTTTTTTCATGCTCTCTTTTCTTTTTCTAATATGTAGCGTACTTGATAAAACTTATTTGCAAATTCAGTAACATTCCTCGTTAAGCGATAGTTCACTGTAGAGCCAATCGCCATTCCGAGTACAGGAATGCCTTGGAATACTTTACGACGAAGAGCATAAATCGAAAACGTCTTCAAAATTTGTTTTAACACAACCTCAGTAGAAGCTGGCTTTAATACTGCTTCGTCTCCTTCATAGAAGAATGAATCCTCTTGTTCGAGTTCTCTCAGTAAATTGTACCATGCATATTGCTGAAGTCTCGCCGGCAATAATGCTGCATGGAATACCTTTAACGCAAGCATCATTTCATACGGCTTGTTCACATCATGCCCAAATGATGTCGCAACAAGTTGGACAGCCTTCACATTTAACGCAATCATAACCGGAAAATCAGCCGTTAATAATAATAAACCACCAGCACCTGTTGCTCCGCCTTGTACGAATGAATATAGGCGATGACGTGCTGTTTGCTGCTCTGCTATGTATGTTAATTGATCAATAGATAACGCCTTCAAATCTTCAAGTTGCTCAATCGATTCATCAAATAATCTCGACGTTCCTAAAATACGATTACGTGCATCTAGCTGTGATTGTGAACTTTGAATAAGCGCATGCAAATGAAAGAGCCATCCATCTGCTTTCGTAAAAAAGTCTTTTCGTTTTTTCTCAGGCAGTTTCGCAATTGTCGTATGCAACCACTTATCAAACATCTTTTGAAAATCGGTCGCTTCTTGCTCTACTAATTGCCCTTCCCACTCTTTTATATTGTCTAAAATGGCTTGTTCTCGCTTCGATCGCATCGTAACAACCACCTCGTTCGATTTTTTTCTATTGTAACATATTTCTGCTTCTTCTTTGCAAATATGCTTGTCTATCTTTATTCACATACCATTTTTTAGTGACATAAAATATTAGCAAAAAGGATGAGATGAATCACATGAATCTATCCAATATAAAAAAAGAATATAATGCAGTATTCAGCTTAGGACAAAACTGCTGGCCTGCTTGGGCTTTATATCAATTCGAATTATCACCATTTTTTGGTGTTATCGATTTTATGCTAAGCCCTTCATTAGAAAAAGTGAATTTATTATTACAAAATCGATTTGACCGTTTTTTACAGTTCGAAAACTTATCCTTCATCTCATTTTGGGATGATGATGCGAAATTAAGACTCCGTGACAACCTATATGAAATCGACTCCTGTCACGACTTTAAAACAGATGTAAACACACCAACATCCTGGCCTTCTTATACAGAAATTAAGTTAAACTATGAGCATCGAATTAATCGTTTTCTAACTACAATCGAAACGGCAGAATCCACATTGTTTATTCGAACGGGAGGAACATACGAAGAAGCACGTTCCTTGGAACAAATTTTATCTCAAATAGTTAAACATACATTCTCTGTCCTATTACTCATTCCTGAAGATGTACCAACTATCGCCCAAGAAGATTGGGGATTACAAAATATTTGTGTTATAAAATGCCCAGTGATGGATATATACCAGTACAATGAAGCATTTTGGAATGACTTATTTAATGGCATCACAATTCGGCCAAACGCTTAAATACACGTCACCTTTTATCACACCCTGCCTTATAATCATCCTTATACAAAATAAATAAGGAGTGATTATATATGTATCCACGTGCAAAAGCTTTTGGCATCGCTATACATCACGATCGCCTGTATGATATTCTCGTACAAGAATATCATACAGGCGATGAAACATATTACCGACCTCTTGGCGGATCAATTGAACTTGGTGAAAAATCAGCACATACTGTTATTCGCGAATTTCAAGAAGAGCTTCACACAGAAGTGGAAATCACCAATTATTTAGGCTGCTTAGAAAACATCTTTCATCTAGATGGAGAAATTGGTCATGAAATCATTCAGCTATATTCTTTACGCTTATTAGACATGTCACTATATGAAATGGAAATACTGAATATATCAGATGAACAAACACTGTCATATGCAAAATGGATTTCCCTCACTGCATTCATTCAAAAAGAAAAATTACTATATCCGGATGAAATTTTGAAATATATCCAAAAGAAAAAAGACGAGATCCTATAGGATCTCGTCTTTTTTTTCATATAGTATATTAACCAATATCTCCAAGACGTAATACGTCACGAGCAATCATAACTTCTTCGTCAGTTGGAATTACGATAATTTTTACTGGAGAGTGTGGGAAGCTGATGAATGCTTCTTCACCGAATACGTTATTGCGTTTTACGTCGAAGTATACGCCCATGTACTCAAGGCCTTCTAATACGCGCTCACGAATAATTGCACTGTTTTCACCTACACCAGCTGTAAAGATGATAGCGTCAACGCCTTTCATACGAGCTGTGTAAGAACCGATGTATTTATGGATACGGCTCACGAACACGTCAAGTGCTACTTTCGCACGGTGGTCGCCTTCTTCTTCTTTCGCAATGATGTCACGTAGGTCACTAGAGTAACCAGTAAGACCTAACATACCACTCTTCTTGTTTAATACGCTAACTACTTCTTCTACAGTTTGGCCTGTTTTTTCCATGATGTATGGAATTAACGCAGGGTCAATGTTACCAGAACGTGTACCCATTGTTACACCAGCAAGTGGAGTGAAGCCCATAGAAGTATCGATAGACTTACCACCTTCTACTGCTGCGATACTTGCACCGTTACCTAAGTGACAAGAAAGTAGGCTTAAGCTTTCAAGTGGACGACCTAATAATTCAGCCGCACGCTCTGTTACGTATTTATGAGAAGTTCCGTGGAAACCGTATTTACGGATGCCAAATTTCTCATAGTATTCATATGGTAAGCTGTATAGGAATGCAGATTCCGGCATTGTTTGGTGGAATGCTGTATCAAATACTGCTACTGCTGGTACGTTTGGTAGTACTTCTTGGAATGCTTTAATACCAACAAGGTTTGCTGGGTTGTGAAGTGGTGCTAAATCGCTTAATTCTTCGATATCAGCTAATACTTCAGCATCAATTAAAACAGAATCAGCAAATTTTTCGCCGCCGTGTACAACACGGTGACCGATACCGCCAATCTCATCAAGAGATTTTACGATTCCGTTTTCAGTTAATTTCTTAAGAAGCATGTTAACTGCTACTGCATGATCTGGGATGTTTGTAATTTCTTTTTGTTTTTCGCCATCTACAGTAATAGTGAAGATACTATCTTCTAAACCGATACGTTCTACTAAACCTTTTGTTAATACTGTTTCACTTGGCATTTCAAATAATTGGAACTTTAAGGAAGAGCTTCCTGCGTTAATCGCGATGATTTTTGACATCTAGTCTTTCGCCCCTTTTTCTCTTGGTAGTTGTGTGGATCATTCCACAAACCGCTCGATTTTATCTAATTAAATTCACTCATTATGAAAACGTTTCATCATTAGTAAATTTTATACTCACGATTTTAATTTAAACATCGTCCGACATATATTTCAAGTGAAAAAATTATAACACCAAGAAAAAAAATATATTACAGATTTCAAAAAAATTCAGTTAAATCTTGTATATATTAAAAAACATTACATATCCTATAAAACTGTACTACATTAATTACTAACCCTGTTACATATATATCGTATTATTTATGTGTTGCAAACCAAGTATTCAATTGATCCATAATGTTCTCCATAGCCTTCATGTTAGAGAATTTAGGTAATTCCACTAGTAGTGCCTGTTTCGGCATTGTTACACCTTGGCCTTTCTTTTGGAGAACAAATATACTTTTTGCATTTTTCTCGTTTTTAAACATGGAAACAGGAAGCTGTAATAATCCTTGAATAAAGCATGTCTCTTTAATGAATGCATGTAGCTTTGGCGCTTGATCACTTTCAAAAATGAAGTTTGGTACTAAGAAGAATAAATACCCGCCTTCTTTCGTATGTTTCACACTTTGTTCAATAAATAAGTGATGTGCATATGACATTCCTTCATCTGCTTTTAATGTATATTCACTTGCAACAATTTCATTTGGATAATAACCAATTGGTAAATCTGAAACGACTGCATCAACTGGATCAATATAAAGTGGTGCTAGTCCATCTTGGTGGAAGAATTCGATTGCATGCTTTTGTAAATTTGCATTTACTAAAGCAAGTTTAATTAACACCTCATCCACTTCTACACCAAATCCACTCATTGTTAGTTCTTCTTTGGCGCTATTAAACAATGTAGTCATTAAGTTACCAGTTCCAATTGCAGGGTCTAAAACAGTAATTTCTTTTTGACCTTGCATAAATTTATGGAATAAGTAGCTCATGAACATTCCAACTGCATCTGGCGTCATTTCGTGATTCGCTTGTACGCCCTCTTTCATTCCTTTTAAAATGGCTAGCTGAAATGCTTTACGAATTTCTTCCCCTTTATATGTTTCTTCATTAAACGTACTATATTCACGATTCAACCTTTCAATTGTTGATTCGGATAATTCCTCTTGTAAAATCGCTCCTTCAAACAAGTTATCACCTGTTTCTACAAGCGCCTCTAAATATGTTACATCTAATTCTTTACGTAAAACTACCGTAGAAGAATCAAAAATAGAAAATAATGTTTCTACTGCCTGACTCACGTACATTCCTCCTTCTCTCTTTTACACATAACTTATATCATACCATAATCTAAATTTTTCCCAAAAGAAAAAGCGACCTCTTGCAAAGAGCTCCCCTTCAAGTTGTTTATGATGTAACGTCTTTTCTCATGTATTGGTTCAGTTAACAATACATGAGAAAAGACGACCTCTTCTAAAGTAAAACTTTAATGAGAGGTCGTCTTCATTTACATTACTTCGCAGATTTAGCTGCTTCTAATGCTGCTTCATAGTTTGGATGGCTTGTACCTTCGCCTACGTATTCTGCGTAAACTACTTTGTCATTGCTATCTACTACGAATACTGCACGAGCAAGTAAACGAAGTTCTTTCATTACTAAGCCGTAAGCTTCACCGAATGAAAGGTCACGGTGATCAGAAAGTGTTACAACATTTTCTAAACCGTTTGCTGCACACCAGCGTTTTTGAGCGAATGGTAAATCAGCGCTAATTGTTAATACTTTCGCGTTTTCAATACCTGCTGCATCTTCGTTAAAACGACGAGTTTGTGCATCACATACACCTGTGTCGATTGAAGGTACAACACTAATTAATTTCACTTCACCTTTGTATGTTTCTAAACTTACTGGAGATAAGTCATTTGCTAATACTTGGAAGTTAGGCGCTTGATCGCCAACTTTAACTTCTGTTCCAACTAAAGTCATTGGGTTACCTTTAAAAGTTACATTTGCCACTTAAAAATCCTCCCTTATTTTAAACAAAATATGTACAATGTAAATGATAGTTTGTCCCTATCGATAATGCAAATAAAATCGCTTTATTTACAAAAAAATTAAAGAAGCTAATCCACTGATCAGCTTCTTTATTCGTTAAATTTGAAATTCAGGATCATCTTCTTTTCGTTTATCCATCATTTCTTTCACTTTATCAACAGCTTGTGGCGCTAATTCAATTATTTTATCGATGACGTGTGTTTGCTTATCTAAGTGTAATACTTTCACACCTTCTCCATTTATAACAAGAAAGGCAACAGGATTAATAGAAACTCCTCCACCACTTCCCCCGCCAAATGGATGACGGCCTGAATGTTCTACTTTACCAAATTCACTTCCACCAGCAGCAAATCCAAAACTGACTTTCGAAACTGTAAGAATTACACTTCCATCTGCCGCTTTAATTGGGTCACCAACAATTGTATTTACATCAGTCATTTGTTTTAAATGCTGCATTGCGGTTGTCATTAAACCTTGAATTGGATGGTCCATTCTATATCCCCCCTATGCTTGAACAGATTTTTCTGTCATACCAGATTTTTGCTTTCTCATAAACATGAGTAATTTTATCGCTGTTTTTACAGTACGGAATATACGAAAAGATGCTGTTAACTCGCATCTTGATGCAAATCCCTTTCCTTGAAAAACAGGAGTAATTTCAAATTCTGGTACGTCGACAATATGCATATATTGTCCTACAACTCCAGCAGCCATTCCTTTTGTCCCCCATGCATATCCAGTGACAATTCCAGTACTAGCCGCGTCGCCTGCTCCAATTTGCGTATGCCATTTCCAACCATTGATTTTCACTCTTTTGAGAAAATCTTTAACAATAGTATGAACGTCTTGAAGCTTTTTTATCAGTTCCCCTATACTATCGAGTTGTGCCATAATTTTATTATCTATTCCGCCGTCCTCTTCAGCTTTTTTAATTTTTTGTCCTGTCTTCTTCTGCTGTTTTTCAATTCTTTCCAATACATCAAACGTATATCGAATCATCCATATTTTCACTTGAAACAAACATTGTTTTTCCATTTCTGAATATAAAAACGTCACCTTAAGCGATATTTTCGATAATAGTATAAGCAAAATAAAAAGTAGAAGAATTATCATTCCAATTACGAGCCACTTCATTCGTACCATCCTTTCACTCCATACCCATTATCGACAAGTTTATTCATCATTAAACAGACTTTGATAAAATTGAATATAAAAATTTTTCTAAAAATAAAAAGGAATTTTGACAATTTATATCGAAATATACTATTTGAACATATCATCCAGAAACATACTCTGACGATATGTAGCACTAAAACTAGAAAATTTAACTGCAGTGGAGGGATACATAATGGCAAATCGTCGCAATTTATTTTTCTTTTATGGTGATGACAAAGTAACGCTCGTTGAAAAAATGAAACCAGTATATCGTATTTTAGAGGAGAATGGATTTACCATATTAGATCATCCAAAAAATGCAAACGCTATCGTCAGCGTTGGAGATGATGGGACTTTCTTACAAGCCGTTCGTAAAACCGGCTTTAGAGAAGATTGCTTATACGCAGGTATTTCTACGAAAGATGAAATTTCTTTCTACTGCGATTTCCACATCGATCACGTTGATACAGCCCTTCAAGAAATTACAAAAAACGAAATTGAAGTGCGAAAATATCCAACAATTAAAGTAGATGTAGATCACGGTACATCTTTCCATTGTTTAAATGAATTCACATTACGCTCTAGTATCATTAAAACATTTGTCGTAGATGTACACGTCGACAATTTACATTTCGAAACCTTTAGAGGTGATGGATTAGTTATCTCCACACCAACAGGAAGTACCGCTTACAATAAATCATTACATGGTGCAGTTGTCGATCCACTTATCCCATGTTTCCAAGTAAGCGAACTAGCATCTTTAAATAACAACACATACCGTACACTCGGGTCACCGTTCCTTTTAAATCACGAGCGTACGTTAACTTTAACACTTAAACCAGATGGAAATGATTATCCTGTTATCGGAATGGATAACGAAGCACTTAGCATTAAACAAGTGGAAAAAGCCGTTGTTCGTTTAAGCGATAAACAAATTAAAACTGTTAAATTAAAAAACAACTCTTTCTGGGAAAAAGTACAGAGAACGTTTTTATAGTAATCAAAAAACCCTCGAATTATGGAATTTCCATAATTCGAGGGTTTTTTATTTATCAAATGCAACTTGACGCTGTTTCACAAAACATTTTGGAACAGGACAACAGTATATGAAATTATATCAACGATTTTACCCAAAATATCAATTTACCGACATCATCAACCTATCTAAAAAGAGGAAGCAGCACCAAAATGTATTTTCGGAGCCGCTCCCTCAAATTTTCACACGTCTTTTCTATAAACAATCTTCCCATCAATGACGGTCATTTCTGCCTGTACTTCTTTTATTTCTTCCGCCTCAATTTCAAAAATATTGCGGTCTAATATCGTAAAGTCTGCTTCATATCCTTTTGTAATTTGTCCTCGCTTTCCTTCTTTTCCAATTGCATACGCACTTCCTGTTGTAAATAAAGAAACAGCCTCATATACCGTTAATCTTTCTTCTGGCATATAGCATACACCATCAATAAAACTTCTACGTGTAACAGCACTATATATACCTAAAAACGGATTCACTTGTTCAATTGGAGCATCAGAGCCTCCATTACAGTGTAATCCTGCATCCAGTAACGTCTTCCAAGCATACGCATAACGAAGACGGCGTTCTCCTAGTTTTTCAATCACTGATGGAAAATCCGATGAAACAAAGACTGGTTGAATATCAATAATAGCTGGCAATTGTTTCATTCTTTCAATCAACTCTTCACGAGCTAGCTGACAATGAATAATACGGTCACGTAATCCTTCTGCTGGTGGATGTAATTCAAGCGCATCAATGACATATTCAAGCGATAAATCACCAATTGTATGAATCGCAACTGGCATATGTAAATCTCGTGCTTTTTTCACTAAACCTGCAAGCTCTTCACGTGAGAAAATGGCAACTCCATTTGTTTCCTTCGCATCTTCATACGGTTCACTTAATAAAGCTGTTCTTCCGCCAAAAGAGCCGTCAGAAAAAATTTTCATCGCACCAAATTCAATATAGTGCTCATTTTCATATTCTTTTCGTTCATTCGCTACTTCATGGTGAACGAGTAAATGCGCTTTAAACCGCATTTCTTTTATAACGTGTGAAAACGCATTGTACGTTTTTTGAAAGCCGCCATAATAATTTAAGTCTTCCGTATGTCCGCCAACGAGTCCGTATTGCCAGCAGTCTGAAATCGCTGTTTGCAGAGCACTTTGCAAATACACTCCATCTATTTCGGGCTGAACATGTTTAATTAACTCTTGTCCTTGCTCATATAAAAGTCCTGTTAAATTATTTGACGCATCACGGCCAATTTTCCCGCCCTTTGGATCTTGCGTCGCTTCTGTTATGTTCGCTTCTTGCAATATGTATGAATTCACCCATGTCACGTGACGACAAACACGCTTTAATAAAATCGGATGTTCTTTAGAGATTTCATCCAAATCACGTACATGAACTTGTTTTGTATCTGTAAAATTATTTTCATTCCATCCTTCTCCGATAATCCAAGATCCTTTTGGTGCTTCTTCTACGCGCTTCTGAACAAGAGTAAGTACTTCGCTATAAGATTTGCAATTTGATAGATCTAGACGAAGCAACCTCTCCCCATGCCCAATAAGATGCATATGGCTATCAACCAGCCCTGGAATCATCGTTTTCCCTTTTAAGTCATATAACTTCACTTCTGAATATCGGTTTTCTAACTCTTCTTTAGTCCCTATATCAACAATGACGCCATTTTCAACGTAAATAGCTTCTACTTTTTCATTCTCTTCTCGCATAGTGTAAATGGTGCCGCCATACCAAATTTCTCCCATATACTCATCCCCCTTTTCCCTTTAGTCTACGAAATTCATTCGTATAAAAAAAGCACCATTTCGATTAAAAATGGTACTTTTCCAAAAATTAATTTTGTTCAGTAGGATTCGTTGTAATTTGCCATTCAATGCTAAATTTATCTTTTACTTGTCCGTAAGCTGGGCTCCAGAAAGTTTCTTGAAGTGGCATAATAACTTCTCCACCTTCTTGTAACTTATCGAATACTTCTTTCGCTTTTTCTGCATTACTAATTCGAACTGCAATTGTCACTTGAGATCCAATCGTATGCCCCTGACCTGGGAATGTATCAGAAATCATAAGTTCCGTATTACCAATTTTCAAATGAGCATGTGCAACGCGCTCTTTCGCTTCAGCTGGAATTGGGTATTCTGGATTTTCAGGCATCTCACCAAAAGTTTGCATTACTTCTACTTTTGCGTCTAACGCCTCTTTATAAAGCTGTACAGCCTCTTGCCCACCACCATCTAAAACTAAGTACGGATTAATACCTAAAATCATACGGACACCTCTTTTTTTAATTTATAAAATCGAACTTATGTTCGTTTTTATAATATCATACATTTAACATTTCATTCAACTATTTACTTCACTATTTTCAAAATTATTTTGAAGGCAGCTCCATCTCTTGTTTTCTAAGTTCAATACGGCGAATTTTTCCGGAAATCGTTTTTGGTAGTTCATCTACAAATTCAATTTTGCGAGGGTATTTATATGGTGCAGTCAATTCTTTGACGTGTTGTTGGAGCACTGGAATTAATGTTTCTTCGTTCTTGTCTATATTCTCTCTTAATACGATAAATGCCTTCACGACACTTCCGCGAATTTCATCAGGGCTTGCGACAACCGCACATTCTCTTACATATGGATGTTTTACAAGTGCATCTTCGACTTCAAACGGTCCGATTGTATAACCAGAGCTAATAATAATATCATCACCGCGACCTTCAAACCAAAAATAGCCTTCTTCATCTTTTTTCGCTTTATCACCGGTAATATAATAATCACCGCGGAATTGCATCGCTGTGCGCTCATCGTCTTTATAATATTGTTTAAAGAGTGCTGGTGTTTCAATGTGAACTGCAATATCACCAACTTCTCCTACCTGTACAGGAGTTCCTTCTTCATTTACGATATCAACATGGTTTCCTGGCGTCGGTTTTCCCATTGATCCTGGTCTAATGTCCATCCCTTTCATTATCCCAACGAGTAATGTGTTTTCCGTTTGCCCATAACCGTCTCTTACCGTAATATCAAAATGCCTTTGGAACGTTTCAATAACTTCCCTGTTTAACGGCTCACCAGCTGATACAGCGCTATATAACGCTTCTAAATTGTACTCACTTAAATTTTCTACCTTTGCCATTAATCTATACTCAGTCGGCGTACAACAAAGCACATTCACCTTATTATCGCCTAATAAATTTAAATACGTTTTTGGTTCAAACTTACCATTGTATACAAATCCTGTTGCACCTGAACCGAGAGTCGCTACAAACGGGCTCCAAATCCATTTTTGCCAACCTGGACTAGCCGTTGCCCATACAACATCTTCTTCTTCGATTCCGAGCCAGTTCGGGGCGCTTGTACGTAAATGAGCGTATGCCCATGCATGCGTATGAACAACTCCTTTTGGATTTCCTGTCGTCCCTGACGTATAAGATAAAAAGACCATATCTTCTTTATCCGTCTTCGCCATTTCTAACGTATCACTTTCCGTTTCTAATGCTGTTTTTAAATTCGTCCATCCATCTACTGAACGCTCGCTCAAAACGAATTTTTGAAGAGATTCCACCGCTTCTACGCCGTCGAATTGTCCAATATACGGTTCGTAACTTACAATTGCTTTCACTTCTCCGTGCCCAATACGGTACTCAATATCTTTTTTACGCAACATTTCTGAGCTTGGAATAACGACAAATCCTGCTTTAATCGCAGCAATATACGTCATGTAAGCTTCAATTAAGCGCGGCATCATAATAAGGAGCTTGTCCCCTTTTTGTAAGCCACTTTTTATAAAAGCGTTTCCAATTTTATTCGCACCTTGCATTAATTCAAAATATGTAATCTCTCGTCTATTCCCTTTATCATCTTGCCAAATTAAAGCAAGCTTCTCTTTATCACTCGTATATTTCTCTATTTCCGAAACTAAATTATAAGACGGCGGCGCTAACAATTCCTCTCTCTTCATATAACATCCTCCTTTATTTCTATGCCTCCCTTATATAATAAAGAATTTTCAGTAAATTTTGAACCCTCTTCTTTTGACAATTTTTTTATATTTATGTCGAAATGATGTATGAATGTATAGCGACGATGTTTTTAATATAACGATTCACCGGCAAATAACGACGAAAACGACAAAAAGAAAGAGCGGGAGAACCCGCTCTTTCTAAGCCATCGTATATGGGATTATTTTTGGTAACCGCCTAATTGTTGCTCAGCTAGTGAAACTAGACGTTTAGTAATTTCGCCACCAACAGATCCGTTAGCGCGAGATGTTGCATCAGCTCCAAGTTGAACACCAAACTCTTGAGCGATTTCGTATTTCATTTGATCTAATGCTGCTTGAGCACCAGATACTGCTAATTTATTTGTGCTTGCCATGTTGTATCACCTCCTTGTGAGTATAGAGTGTGATAAACAACATGACTTCATGCACATTTGAATGTGGTAATTTATGGGTTTAGAAAAGTTCTTCGAATTTTTCTTCTTCAGCCACTACTTCTACTGTTTGTAATACCATTGTTTCTTTGTTCTCTACAGCCTCTTCAATTAACGGCGCGAAATCGTACTTCGCTTCAAAACGATTTGCTTTCTCACGCTTCGGTTTCGTCGATGGACTTGCTGGTGTAAATACTGTACAGCAGTCTTCATATGGACGAATTGAAATATCATACGTTCCAATTTCTTTTGCAATTTTAATAATTTCTAATTTATCCATCGTAATAAGCGGACGAATAACAGGATAGTTTGTCACTTCGTTAATCGTATGCATACTATCTAACGTTTGGCTCGCTACTTGTCCAAGACTTTCACCAGTCGTAATTGCAAGTGCATTACGCTCCTCTGCAATACGCTCTGTAATACGCATCATCATACGACGCATAACTGTCATAGAATAGCTAGATGGAATTTCTTTATTAATCGTTTTTTGCACTTCAGTAAATGGAACAAGGTGAAGTGTTACACGTTTACAGTATTTCGTTAACTCTTGTGCTAAATCGATTACTTTTTGTTTCGCGCGCTCGCTTGTGAAAGGTGGACTATGGAAGTGAACTGCTTCCACAGATACGCCGCGTTTCATCGTTAAGTAAGTTGCTACCGGGCTATCGATACCACCAGAAAGAAGTACCATTACTTTTCCGCCAACACCAACTGGTAAACCGCCAGCTCCCATGTGCTCACCACACATAATATAGCTGTAACCACTGCGAATTTCTATACGTACATTCACATCTGGATTATGAACATCTACTGTGATATCCTCTGTATTTCCTAAAATGTGCCCACCGATTTCTGGAAGTAACTCCATCGTCTTCATTGGGAAGCGCTTATCAGAGCGGTGCACTGTAATTTTAAATGTTTTCACATCACCTTTTACTTGTAAGAAAGCTGCTAATGCACCTTTTTTAATATCTTCTAATTCTGATGGTACTTTCATTGCTAAGTTAAACTTATGAATACCAAATACATCTTTCAATCTTTCAGAAATTGCTTCATGGTCTTCACCATTTAACTGAATGTACATACGATCATGTGTTGCATCAATTTTAATGTTTGGGAATTTTTTTAATTTGAATTTCACATTATCTTTTAACGTACTTACAAACTTAGAACGGTTCTTTCCTTTTGTCGTCATTTCTCCATAACGAACTAAAATATATTCATATGTCATCATATTTCTTTACCTCATCACTTCATATAATTTTGGCATCGTCTCTTTAACAATACCTTCAAATTGTTTTACTTCTTCCATCGTGTTGTCTGGTGCTAGACTAATGCGAATCGCACTTGTAGCTGCGGCGTGCGGTACTCCCATTGCCACTAGTACTCTGCTCACTTCATTTGCTTTTGAAGAACAAGCAGACTTCGTCGATACATATACACCATGCTCTTCTAAAGCATGAACGACTACTTCTGGTTTTAAACCGACAAATGATACATTTAAAATGTGCGGTGCCGCATATTCAAGTGATGTATTAATCGTTACAGTTTCCATCTCTTTAAAGAAACGGACCAGCTCTGTTTGTAAATTTTGCAAATGAACTATCTTTTCTTTCACTTGTTCCATCGTCATACGAAGTGCTTTCACCATCGCTACAATACCAGGTAAATTTTCTGTACCTGAACGATACTTGAGCTCTTGTTGACCACCTGATAAGATTGGATCTAATCTTACACCATCACGTACGTAAAGAAGACCTGTCCCCTTTACGCTATGAAATTTATGTCCAGATATTGAACAAAGGTCAATATGAGAAGCGTATAAATCAAGTGGTACTTTTCCTATCCCTTGTACATGGTCCACGTGGAATCTTATTTTCGGATAGTTCGTTAATAATGTTCCAATTTCAGCAACGGGCTGAATCGCTCCAGTCTCGTTGTTCACGTGAATAATTGACACAAGAATCGTATCTTCACGAAGTGCTCGTTTTAGATCTTCTACCGATACAACACCGTGCTCGTTAACCGGTAAATACGTTACATCAAAACCGAGATCTTCTAATTGTTTATATGCTTCAAACACAGACGCGTGTTCAATATTTGTTGTAATGATATGTTTGCCGCGCGAACGATTCCTCATCGCTATCCCTTTAATCGCAAGGTTATTCCCTTCCGTTCCACCTGATGTGAAAATAATTTCAGAAGGTTTAACGTGAAGGAGCTGTGCCGCAATCGTTCTCGATTGTGTTAATAGACGCTCTGCCTCTCCTCCAAGCGAGTGGATAGAAGAAGGATTACCAAAATATTTCCCTGCAACCGTTACGTACGATTGAAGCGCTTCTGGATATGGCTTCGTCGTCGCACTATTATCAAAATAGATCATCGTTCTTCCCCTTTCAGCGCTATCACATCATATAATCATATCACAAATACGTGTAATTACGCTAAGACTACTCAAAGGTTCCGTTTTTATATAAAAGTGTACATTTCCCCCGGCCATTTGCAGGCATACTGAGTGGTGAAGATTAATAATCAGTGGTGGATGAAACCCCATCACTTATGGTTTCACTTTATCCCGCATTAACGGGCAGTAAGACTCCCACCTCAAAATTCAGCTGGAGCAAAGAAGTTAGGTGGGAAATCCACTGCCCGTAAATGCCCGATTGGTTCAACTAATAATCAGTGGGGGGGATGGCCCCCTCCCACTGATTAAAGTTTCACTTTATTTTGAAACGAACAACCTTACTGTATTCCGCTATTCATTATAGCAACATCGACTTCAAAATTACACAAAAAAACAAACCCTTTATTAAAGGGTTTGCTCATTGTCTACATATTCAGCTATTTTTTGAACAACACCAGGTTCAAGTTGCTCTAATATAGAAGCCGCTTGTTCTAAAGCTGCATCGTATTGATATTCACGGAATAATTTCTCCGCATAATTTAAGCTTTCTGCAAGATTCTCATCATGACTGCGGTATCGGTTACCGTATTGAATTAGTTTTTCAACTAAATAAGCTTGTCCAATTAATTCTTCTGTCATTTCAGATACACCATTCACAACTGTGTATGCTTCTTCTAAACTGCTATTTACAGTATTCATATTTAACGGCTTTACTTCTAATTGCTCATATACAGCCTGCATCGCCATTTGCCCTTTTTGTAAATCTTCCATAATACTCTCTGGAAGACCTGGTAAATTCGACTTTTGCATAAAACGTTTCGTCTCAAAAATTGTATTTCGCATTTCTTGTAACTTCTCACGTGCTTCAAATTCTTCTTTGCGCATCGTTTGCAGCATTTCTTTATATTCTGCATGAAGTACTTTTAAAGTTTCACATTGCTCATAAACCTCTTCTAGTTCCTCACGAATAATAGAGAATGCAATATCTTGTTCAGCAACGCGTATTTGTAACACTTCAAAACGTTTCATTAAAATATGCATTTGCTTTTCAATTACTTTTTGTGACTCAATATCTTTGTCTTGTAATTGATAACTTTGTTTCACAAGTTGTGTTTCTATTTTCGTTTCAATTGTTTCTGTACGAATTTCTTCTAAATCTTCATAAACAGACAGTGTTTTTTGCTCCACATAATGTTTCGCATGCACTTCTTGTTCAAGTTGATCATAAAAACTGTCTAAACGAGTTTTTAAGTTCTCTACTTTTTCTGCTGCTTCTGTTATATGAAGTTCCTGTATATCCATTAAACATGTGTGTAGTTGTGTCGTCATATCGCGGACTTCTTTAGGGATTTCCAAATACTCTAATACATAGCCTTGTCTTATCATATCATCATGACCTTGTAATAAATCTTCCAGCTGAACTGGTAATGTCGCTTGACACTCTACCAATAAATCCGGAATTTGATGAATAACGATTTCTAAACTTGCTAAACCTTCTTCTAAACTAATAACAATTTCTCTCGCTTTTAAATAATCACCATTATCTGTTGCCTCTTCAAAAGTTTTGAACTTCTCGGATTCAACATCTAACATCTCTTCAATTTTTTGCTCAGCTGCTCCATACATGTGTCGATGAGCAAGAACGCTCTTTTTCATACTACGATATGTATCACGTAACCCTTCAATTTCCGCGCTATTTTTCTCATGGCTTTCTAACAGTTGCTGTAATTCATTTAAAATGTCTGTAATACGATTATCAGCGTCATCTAAACCACTTATGGATTCTTTCATCGCATGCTTTGCTTTGCGGAAGGAGAATTGCGAGGCGAATTTTCGCGCTTGCCCTAAATCTTTTTCAGCTTTCGGAAGAGTTGTTGATACAATTTCATCCCACTCTTCACGCCATTTACCAAACAGCTCTTCCGTTTGACCTGTCATATTTAAATCTTTTACCCGCTTTAGTTCATCTGCCACAGGTTTATCTTTTATCTCTTGTTTCCACTGCTCCAGTGCTTCAATATCTTTATATGAACGATTTCTTATCACAAGCTCTATCATGAGCAGCACTAGAATAGAGCTTACTACAATGATAACGATCGTCAGGATAGAATCCATGCAAAAAAGCCTCCTAGTTATATCTCTTTTTTTGTCCGTTCCGTTTATGAAATGGAAGGCATTATGTATAAAAAGGGAATTCCCCTATATTTAACAACTAACAATGTTCTAATCATACCATGTAATGACGTGTTTTTGACCTAGTTTTTTTTAAAATTTCATGTTTCTTTACATGTGATTGTAATATTTCTTAATATTCCACTTATTCCATTATCCGTCCTCAAATGAATGCAATAAAGGTAAGACTTTTACGGGCAGTTAATGCAGGATAACGAGCTCTCTTTCATATGAGAGACGAAATAAATCTTTCGCATTAGTGGTGGTTCTACAGAAATCGCACGTACGTTACCTTGCATTACGGCTTACTGTAAAGCGGTTTCCGGAAGCAATGTTATACCAAGTCCAGCTCCTACCATCGCAATCATCGGTTCTGCATAAGATGTTTCAACCGCAATTATTGGTTTCGCGCCCATACATTGAAACACATTCATAATCATTTTCCTTACATCACATATTTCTGGGTATACAATTAGCTGTTCATTTTGCAACTCTTCCATTCGGATTACCTTTTTCACTCTATACGGATGATCATTTGAAACAGCACAAACGATTTTTTCTTCCCGCATTTCTTATATATATGTAGCGCCTTCTACCACTGAATCGATGAACATCGCTTCAACTTTTCACTCTTTAAAT
Source organism: Bacillus mycoides (assembly GCF_000832605.1). Lineage (GTDB taxonomy): Bacteria > Bacillota > Bacilli > Bacillales > Bacillaceae_G > Bacillus_A > Bacillus_A mycoides. Next base: position 1,322,751 of record NZ_CP009692.1, on the reverse strand, counting down.
AACTCTATTAATACTTTCATATGCTCAATTTTCCATTCTATTTCATATGTATCCTCTAATAAGTCTTTACACTTTGATATGTAATGAGCCGCTAAACTCGGTACAAATATAATTTCTGTACCGTCACTACATACCGTTATGAGCGTTCGTTTTGAACTCCTTTATATGTCGATTGTTGCGGGGGGTATCACTGTATTTTGCTGGAACACGGGAAATCGATATATTTCATCTATTAACGGCATATTATTTATGAATTTAGTTCCTGTATTTGCACTTATCGGTTCTATGTTTCAAAGTTATACTGTCGATAACATAGAAATTGCCGTTGCCTCATTAACAATTATTGCGCTAGTATGCAACAATTTATGGCAAAGAAAACAACATATAAAAATCCCCACCTCAGTTCGTTAGGTGGGGATTTTTCACATATGAACAGCTCTTGGTAGTTCATAATACATACTCGCTTTATATAATGTTCGTTCCATCCATTGCTCAATTTCCTTCGTATACATTTCTAAGAAAAACGTCTCAGACGGAAATGAGTGTAGCACCTCTGATATATATTGTGGATATAAAAACGGCATATTCATCATGCCTTTTAATTGCGTCATAAACATTGTAAAAGATACCTTTTTAAATTCTCGCTTCATTTGTCCTTGTTTAATGATTTGCTCTATATAATATCTTTCTCTAGAAAAATAAACGGTCATCACTTCACGAATTAATGTCGTATCAAGCGAAAGCTCTCTATAAAAAAAACGTGTCAGTTCTCTATTATCAAATTGATATCGTAAAATCCCGCGCACCATTTGCACCATCACATCTTTAGCCGATAAATATTCTCTCTGTTCAAATGACGTTTCAATTACGTGAATATATCCTTCTAAAAAATCAGTAATAAGCTGTTCTAATAACCCTTGCTTTCCAGCAAAATAATATGAAATATTCGCTACATTCACATCCGCTCGCTTTGCAATTTCTCGCACCGACGTTCCATCATAACCTTTCGTGTTAAACAACGATATTGCCGCATCAATTACTTTTTGTTTCGTCTGTTTCATGCGCTCACTTCCTCTCAATGAACAGCTATAGTTTAAATTTCTTGACTTTTAAGACAAATTCCTTTAATTTTCTATCGACAAAGTCATGTGAAATACATCGTATTTTGCTATCGTTTTACATATCTCGCTAAAAAGGGAGTTGTTTCCATGTTTACAAAAGAAAGTTATGCAGGATCTCGTGAAGAGCAATATGAGACAGTAATTAAACAACTGGATGCATTATTAACTGGCGAACCGAACGTAGTCGCAAACTTATCAAATGCGTCCGCACTATTAAATCAATTTTTAGATCGCGTTAATTGGGTTGGCTTTTATGTAACAGAAGGAAATCAGCTTGTTCTTGGACCATTCCAAGGGATGCCAGCTTGCGTGCGTATTCCGTTCGGACGTGGTGTTTGCGGCGTTGCAGCTGAAACAAAAACAACGCAACTTGTAGCAGATGTTCACCAATTCCCAGGACATATCGCTTGCGATAGTGCCTCTAATTCTGAAATCGTTGTACCGATTATAAAAGAAGGAAATATCATTGGTGTGCTTGATATTGATAGTCCTGAAAAAAATCGTTTCGATGAAGTAGATCAGCACTATTTAGAAAAGTTTGTGGAAACACTCCTAAAACATATTTAATAAAGAAAAGAGTGAGCTATCGATTACGTACGTAACGTACGAAACCGATAGCTCACTCTTTTTTATCCCGCATTAACGAGCAGTAAATTCGGTGAATACAAGGAAGTTAGGTGGGAGATAACTGCCCGTAAAAGCCCGATTGGTGAGGGCTAATAATCAGCGGGGGATGGACAAAACCCCCACTGATTAAAGTTTCACTTTATTGATTACTAACAGTAGATATCTTCTTTAGTGCCTGTTCTAAATCAGAAACGATATCTTCCCATGATTCTAAGCCGACAGATAGGCGTATTAAATTATCAAAAATACCCATTTCTTTTCTTAGTTCAGCCGGAATAGCTGCATGTGTCATCGTCGCTGGATGCTGAATTAACGTTTCTGTATCACCTAAACTTACGGCAATTGTAATAAAATGGAGGTCATTGATAAACGACTGTGTTTCCTCTTTCACGCCTTTAATTGAAAAAGAAATAACGCCCCCACCTCGTTTCATTTGCCGAGATGCTAATTCTCCCTCCGGATACCAAACACCTTCTACTGCTTCATGATTTTTCAAAAACGATACAATTTTTTCCGCATTATCACAATGACGATCCATTCTTACTGCTAATGTTTTTAATCCGCGTAACAATAACCACGCGTCAAACGGCGCCATAATACCGCCGATATCTTTTCGCATCGGACGGATTTTGTCAGCTAACGTTTTCGTTCTACAAATTGTTACACCCGCTACAACATCCCCGTGACCACCAATATATTTTGTCGCACTATGGACGACGGCGTCACAACCAAGTTCAAGAGGTCTTTGTAAATAAGGTGAACAAAACGTATTATCAACAATAACAAGCAAATCATTGCGCTTCGCTACCCCGATCACCTTTTCTAAATCAATTAATTTCATCGTTGGATTAATCGGTGTTTCAACGAAAATGAGCTTTGTATTTGGACGAATTTTATTTTCAATATCAGTCTCTGTCTCCATATCACAAAACGAATGAGTAATCATAAATTTCTCTTCTAATACTTCTAAAAAACCGTAAGTACATCCATATAATCCATTTGAACAAATAATATGATCTCCAGCCTTTAGAAAACCGATTAAAGTTGCTGAAATGGCTGCCATACCTGAACCGAACGCCAGCGCCTCCTCTCCATCTTCTAAAACAGCCATACGTTCTTCAAATAATTTCACAGTTGGATTCCCAAGCCTTGAATAAATATAAGATGGATCTTCTCCCGCAAAACTCGCTTCTCCTTGTTGCGCAGTCTCAAATGTGAATGTAGACGTTTGAAATAAAGGTGGTGTTAAACTTCCTTTATGTTCCTCTGATGTATAACCGTGATGAATTAACGCTGTCTCCATATGCTTCTTTTTCATAAAAACATCCCCCTTATGTCTTTATTGCCACATATCCACCAGTAAAAAACTGATGAACGTTTTTACTACATTTTATGTAAGTGTTTTATTTGTGTTTCTATCTTTTCTTTTATATTGTTTTAAATTCCTTCTTGTTAATTTCCAAAATTTATCTGCATAAAACAAAAAGGGAGTCTCTTGACGAAACTGTAAGTAAAAGATATAATAGCGTTTGTGTAAAATAAAAAGGCAGCCTTGTAATGTGAGTTTATCGTTTGTATTTTGTTCCTCTGCGGAGGTGTATCTCGTAACTCCCTGCTGCTGGAGCGAAGGTACATGAAAACAAAATACCCGTAAATATCGATTACGTCTGTTTTTATTTTACGAAAATAAAAACATTTTTAAAGGAGGAGTCAACTATGGCTCGTTATACAGGTCCAGCATGGAAACTGTCTCGTCGTCTTGGAATCTCTCTAAGCGGCACAGGAAAAGAATTAGAAAAACGCCCTTACGCACCAGGTCCTCACGGTCCTAACCAACGTAAGAAACTTTCAGAATACGGTTTACAATTACAAGAGAAACAAAAACTTCGTCACATGTACGGCATGACTGAACGTCAATTCCGTCGCACATTTGACCAAGCAGGTAAAATGCCTGGTAAGCACGGCGAAAACTTCATGATCCTTCTTGAAGCTCGTCTTGACAACCTAGTTTACCGCATGGGCTTAGCTCGCACTCGTCGTGCAGCTCGCCAACTAGTAAACCACGGTCACATCACGGTTGATGGCGCTCGCGTAGATATCCCATCTTACCGCGTTAAACCTAACCAAACTATCAGCGTTCGCGAAAAATCTAACAGCCTTGTTGTTGTTAAAGAAGCGATCGAAGTTAACAACTTCGTACCAGAATACTTAACTTTCGATGCTGATAAGTTAGAAGCTACTTACACTCGTCACGCTGAGCGTTCTGAGTTAGCAGCTGAAATCAACGAAGCATTAATCGTAGAGTTCTACTCTCGTTAATCTCGGTACTCTGCAAAGAGTATTATTAAAAGCCTTAGGAACCTTGTTTATCAAGGGTCCTGAGCTTTTTTTATTTATATAAATATCGTATGTATAGTAAGATACTTCAAGGAAGTTTTTTCATGAGTTATGGATAATCGTCCTTACTTCTCTTTTATTCATTCCAACGATTGGATTCTCTTTAATACTATCTCCGTTTATTGTGCAAAATTTTATAATCCATCTTCATTACATGCTGTTATACTTATTTCCTTAAACATATAATCATTTCATTTTCAGACTACTCCTTTTTTCATTACTTCCAAATTATATCTCAATAGAAAAAGCTACCAAAGAAACTAAAACGTTCTCTCTGGTAGCTTTTATTTATATATTAAAATTATTTATTTTCCTCTTTTTGAACATATACATAAGCATCTTTCTGCTCTTTATGTACATCAACCTTCGAATGCTCTGCAAGCTGACCAGCGTTTAGCAAAGAAAAAATAATGAGCGCTTCTAGTGACATTTTGTTTTACCACTCCTTTCTATTTGTTATACGTTTATCATATCGCTTACATGTGATTTCCGTATGAACTCGAAAAGGAGATTACAACAAAAAGGTTACAGGATTGCTAACTATATTTTATCTACAGAATAGTTTATTAAGGCAAATTATCACGTTATAATAACCATAAAATGGGGGTGTTTTTTTTGACAATAAACCAAATGGTTCAGTTAGGCAGTGCATTTATGCTGTTTATTACTTCAGCACTTATGAGTTGGTATCAAGGGAGTAATTTAATAGATAATCCTGATGAATGGAAATATAGCGCTAAGTTTACGAATTATTTTAAAGGGTACGTTTCACATTATGACGATATTTATCAAATCGATTTCTTTATATATGCGGCAAAATTTTATCCCGGGGCATTTGTCGTTATGCTAATTAGCTTACTTTACATGCTCGTATTAATTCTTCATATTCTATTTAAAAGAAATCATGAGGCAATTTAAATGCATACATAAAAACCCCGAACGATAGACTTTTCAGCCTACCATTCGGGGTACTATTTGTTTTAAATTCGTTTCTGATTAGTAACGAATTAAGAAATATTTCTTCTTACCGCGGCGAATGATTGTAAATTTACCTTCGATGCGGTCGTTTTCTGTTACAACGTAGTCTAACGCTTGTGTACGCTCACCGTTTACGTAGATTGCACCGTTCGTTACATCTTCACGTGCTTGACGTTTAGATGGTGAAATTTTGCTTTCTACAAGTAAGTCGATTAATACTGTATCTTCTGCAGTACGTTCTACAGATGGTACGTCTTTGAATCCTTGCTCGATTTCGCTTGCAGTAAGTTCTGCTACAGAGCCACTGAATAATGCAGCTGAAATTTTAATTGCTTGCTCTAACGCTTCTTCGCCATGAACAAGTTTTGTCATTTCAGATCCTAATGATTTTTGTGCTGCACGTTTTTCTGGTGCTTCAGTTACTTGCTTTTCAAGCTCAAGAATTTCTTCATGAGATAAGAATGTGAAGTATTTTAAGTATTTAACAACGTCACGGTCATCTGTGTTAATCCAGAATTGGTAGAACTCGTAAGGAGTTGTTTTCTCTGGGTCTAACCAAATTGCGCCGCCTTCTGTTTTACCAAACTTCGTACCGTCAGATTTTGTAACTAGTGGAATTGTTAAACCGAACGCTTTCGCATCTTCTTCTGATTTACGGATTAATTCAAGACCAGCTGTAATGTTACCCCATTGGTCACTACCACCGATTTGTAGACGGCAATTATGGTTTTGGTATAAGTTTAAGAAGTCGTATGATTGTAAAATCATATAACTAAACTCAGTGAATGAAATACCAGTATCTAAACGAGATGCTACTGTATCTTTTGCTAACATATAGTTTAAACCGAAGTTTTTACCGATATCGCGTAAGAATGAAATTACATCTAAGTTACCAAGCCAATCATAGTTGTTAGCCATTGTTGCTGGGTTGTCCACGTTTCCAAACTCTAAGAAGTTTGAAAGTTGGTTTTTAATGCTTTCTGTGTAGTAAGCAACTGTATCTTTCGTATTTAATGTACGCTCTGCTTTTTTACCACTTGGGTCACCGATCATGCCAGTACCACCGCCAACAAGTGCAATTGGTTGGTGACCAGCTAATTGGAAACGACGTAACATTAATACTGGTAACATATGACCGATGTGTAAGCTATCCGCTGTCGGGTCGAAACCACAGTATAATTTAACGCTTTCTTTTTCTAATAATTGCTCAAGTCCCTCAGCATCTGTTTGCTGATTAATTAAACCGCGAAATTCAAGATCTTGTAAAATACCCATATCCTACATACTCTCCTTTAAGTTCATTACTGGCGTGAAGGTTGAAAACATAAAAAAATCGCCCCTTAAATAAGGGACGATTTTGATTATCGCGTTACCACCCTAGTTGCAGGAAAAAAAAGCCTACCACCTTATTTACATAACGGCTTAGCACCGTCTTTTCCCTTTTGAATACACTTCAATCGAAAAAAGATGCTCTAGGGGCGTAATTCGCGATCATCTATGTGCTGATTTCCACCGACCATCAGCTCTCTAAAACAGGGAAATGATCACTACTTCTCCCTTTCCACGCTCAATTATTCATATACTTTTCTTTATACCATCATTTATATAGGCGTGTCAAATAGAGGTATGAGTTCTTTCCCTACCAATCCTTTATAAAGTCGCAAGGAATATCGTAATAAGAGAAATAACTGGAACACCAACTAATAACGACACATGAAACACAACCGATAAATCATTCCCAATCGTCGCTTCCACAGGATCTTTCGCTGGAGAAGCAAGAAATCCAAGAAATCGCTCGAAGCGGCTTACCGTTTTTGGAAAATCCGGTATTTCTACATGATCGCTATCTAAATGCTGCTTTAATTTATATTCATTCTTAAAGGGATTTTCGTTCAATTTCATCCACCTCCAGCAATTGTTTTAATTTCTTTATCCCGTTATGAAGTCTCGACTTCACTGTTCCAACAGGAATATCCAGTACCTCTGCAATTTCTTTTTGCTGCATATCATGATAATAAGAAAGAATCAGGACCGCTCGCTGTTCTTCAGGAACTTTCAAAATTGCTTCTCTTACCGTAAGCCGGTCTTCGTGGGAAAACTCTACCTCTTGCATTGGTACTAAAAACGGTAAGAGCGAACGCCACTTTTTTCTTCTATTTAATTTATTAATCATAAGACGGTAACCGATTTGAAATAAATACGTTTTAATTTTTCCTTTTCGGGTTTCATACATATGTTTCTTACGCTCTAGAGTCAAAAACGTATCTTGAACGAGATCTATACTCAGTTGTTCATCACGATTAAATCGATACAAAAATGTATATAGCGCTGGTTTGATTAAAACATATAGTTTTTCTCCAGCTTGCTTATCTCCATTTTGGTACGCAAGCATGAGCTCCTCCTCAATCCCAATCTGCGCCATTTTTTTTGATCTCCTTTATTCCTTTTAACGTTAATGAAATACGGGAAATTAAATATGCACTTGCGACAATGACCCATGCTTGTGACTGATTCGTAAAAAATTGAATATATGGGTTTTGAATCGTATGGCCGGTTGAAACTAAAATATTTAACGCTAGCACACATATACATGCATACACTGCAAGACAGACCGAAATTGTATCAAATACATTCCAACGAAAATATATTTTTGTTTTTGTAAAATCAATTTTATTTCCATTTTTTCGTACAATATACTTCTTATCAAACGGAATAAGGATTGAAAAAATAACAATCATAATAATCCCAAATGTAATCATTGAAATTTTAAATCCAATTGGTATAGGTAATAACATACCACAAGAAAACACAACTATAATTCCAATTAAAGCAAAAGTAAGCATCAATTTATTGGACATATAAAAATCCTCCCTCATCTATTCTTTCATAAATGTATACAGACGAGGAAGGCGCTTCGTTCAAATATTATTTTATTTTTTTATGATTCTCGCAGGATTCCCGCCAACTACTACATTATCTGGCACATCTTTCGTTACAACAGCGCCAGATGCGATGACAGCATTATCTCCAATTGTTACGCCCGGATTAATAATCGCTCTTCCGCCAATCCATACGTTATCGCCAATTGTAACTGGTTTTCCGTACTCTGATCCGCTTATGCGCTCTACTGGATCAAGCGGATGCGTTGCTGTATAAATGTGAACACCTGGAGCTAACATACAGTTCACTCCGATTGTAACTGGGCATACGTCTAAAATCGTACAGTCAAAGTTTGCGTAAAAGTTTTCACCAACGTGAATGTTATAACCGTAATCACATCTAAAAGAAGATTCAAGATGAATGTTATCTCCAGTCGTTCCGAATAATTCTTTTACGATTGCACTACGTTCTTCTAGCTTTACTTCTGGTGTTTCATTTAATTTTCTCGTTAATATACGAGCTTGCTCCCTGTCCTTTACTAAAACTGGATCAGCCGGTATGTACATTTCCCCTTGTATCATCTTTTCTTTTTCTGTTTTCATTTTACTGCCCCCCTTTAACTTATATATATAAGTTATTCATTCTTATAATAGCATACAAAAAGAAAGAGTGTGGTTCAAACACACTCTTTCTTCCATAAAAAATCCGGTTCTTTTCGGCGTCAAATTACGTAACGAAAGTCAACTGTTTTATAGGAAGTCCCCTTTTAATACTTATAAATAGCTTTCTTAAATAGATTTAATCATATTTATATTTGTAATTTCATAGCCTAACTTTTCATATAATCCACGAGCAACTTTGTTATGACCAAAAACATGAAGTCCAATTTTTTTCATTCCTAATTCTTTAGCAATCACTTCAAGTTCTTTCATTGCCTTTTTACCATACCCTAACCCTTGATATTGCTCAAAAATAATAAAGTCATAAATAAAACCTGCCTCATTACTTGTAGGCGCTTTTTGCGCAATCCAAATCATTCCAACTAGATTTTGATCATGAAAGATAGAGTATAAGTAATTGTACTCGGTTTTTTCACCTTTTGGTAACAGCCGGTCAAATTCTATTTTGGACAAGTTAACAGCTTCATCTTCACTCCAATTTCCAGCAGCAACCTTCTCTTTCGCATAATCTTCAATCGCATACTCACAATAACGCTGAAACTCCTCTTCGGCCATAGGCTTTAGTGTAATCACGTATTTCTCCTCCCGCTATGTTAATTATTCTTTATTTTAAATCTTTAATCCCATTGAAAAAGGTAAGCAAACATAACTAATATGTTTGCTTACCTTCTATTTTCAAAATTTCAAATCACGATAATACTTACATTTAAATATTCTCTAATCTTCCATCGTCGATAAGTCACCTGTTGGTAAGTTTAATTCCCACGCTTTTAATACGCGGCGCATAATTTTACCACTTCTCGTTTTCGGTAATTTATCTCTAAATTCAATTTGTCTTGGAGCTGCATGAGCTGCTAAGCCTTTTTTCACAAATTGACGAATCTCTTCTTTTAATTCTTCAGATGGTTCGTATCCCACGCGAAGCGCGATAAATGCTTTAATGATTTCCCCGCGTACTGGATCAGGAATACCAATTACACCAGCTTCTGCTACAGCAGCATGCTCGATTAATTTACTTTCTACTTCAAACGGACCAACACGCTCACCTGACGTCATAATTACATCATCAATGCGCCCTTGGAACCAGAAGTATCCATCTTCATCCATATAAGCTGAATCACCTGATACGTACCAATCTCCCGGCATAAAGTAAGAATCATATTTTTGCGGGTTATTCCAAACCGCACGCATCATAGATGGCCAACCTTTACCAATTGCTAAGTTCCCCATTGTGTATGGAGGCACTTCATTTCCTTCATTATCAACAATCGCTGCTTTCACACCCGGAATTGGTTTCCCCATTGAACCTGGACGGATTTCCATACAAGGATAGTTACAAATAACTTGTCCACCTGTTTCTGTCATCCACCACGTATCATGAATACGAAGTCCAAATGCGCTCATACCCCAGCGAATTACTTCTGGATTTAATGGCTCACCAACACTTAATACGTGACGCACTTGTGATAAATCATATTTTTTAATTGCGTCTTGTCCAGCTCCCATTAACATACGGAACGCTGTCGGTGCACTATACCAAACTGTTACACCGTAATCTTGCAGTGCTTCATACCATGCCTCTGGACTAAATCTCCCGCCTAAAATAACATTTGACGCTCCCACTAACCACGGTGCAAAAATACCGTAAGCTGTTCCAGTTACCCAGCCTGGGTCAGCTGTACACCAATATACATCATCTTCTTTTAAATCTAATACCCATTTCGCTGTTTGATAGTGCTGAACCATTGCGTTTTGCGCATGAAGGACACCTTTTGGCTTACCAGTAGAACCAGATGTGTAATGTAGAATTAAACCGTCTTCACGGCCTAACCACTCGATATGTAATTCTTTTGAAGCTTGTTCAAATAAAGGATTGAACGCTACAGTTTTACCGCCTTCTTCTGCATTGTCTCCAACAAGGAAGACTGTTTTTAAAGCAGGTAAATCATTTAATGGTATGCGCTCTAACAATTCAGGAGTTGTAATTAACACCTTAGCTTCGCTATCTTCTAAACGATCGCGAACTGCGCCTTCCATAAATGCTTCAAATAATGGTCCAACAATTGCCCCTAATTTCACTGCACCTAAAAGTGCGAAATATAATTCTGGGGAACGCGGCATAAAAATAAAAACGCGATCGCCTTTCTCAACATCGCCATAGTTTTTCAGGACATTTCCTGCTTTATTAGAAAAATCCTTCATTTCCTTAAACGTATATTTCTCTTTTCGCGATCCATCTTGATAATAAAGTGCTACTTTATTCTTTCGATCTGATTTCGCATGCTTATCAATTGCCTCATACGCCATATTTACTCGTCCTGTTTCATTCCAAGTAAAATTTTTATTAACCTCTTCCCAGTTAAAATTCGCGTATGCCTCTTCATAATTCGGCAAATTATTTTCTCCTTTAATGACAGGAAGCGTTTCCACTTTCATACTTTACATCCCCCTCCTATGTATTCTATTATCTATTATAATGACATTATTTAAAATTTTCAGTATTTTTGTTGATTTTTAGACAAATTTTTAATGACAAAATTCGATTCACATCGCATATATTATAAAGTACGATATTAATAGATTCACAAACCCTCAAGGTGGTGAGCAATAAATTGATTCATAAAAAAATATATAATGCCAGAAACTTAAAAACAGCGAAAGGCACTTTAATTATTGAAGGTCCTGTCTCTACACATAATCTTGAAATGTATGAATTTCATCCAGACTTAATTGCGTTTCGTCCTGCCGAGCAGCAATATAAAGCAATTGTCGAAATTTCTAAATTACCAGAAGCTCGTCTCATTATTGCTAGACATGACCAAACGATCGTTGGATATGTTACATACTTATATCCTGATCCGCTCGAGCGATGGTCAGAAGGAAAGATTGAAAACTTAATTGAACTCGGGGCGATTGAAGTTGTCCCAGCCTTTCGTGGTTGCTCTGTCGGAAAAAATTTATTAGAAGTTTCAATGATGGACGATCATATGGAAGATTACATTATATTAACGACTGAATATTATTGGCACTGGGATTTAAAACAAACAGGCTTAAATGTTTGGGAATACCGAAAAGTAATGGAAAAAATGATGAATGCTGGTGGTTTACAATGGATGGCTACAGACGATCCTGAAATTTGTTCACACCCGGCTAACTGTTTAATGGTTCGCATCGGTAAACGCGTCGATACGGATTCCATTCAAGCATTTGATCGTCTACGTTTTCACAATCGTTTTATGTATTAATAAAGGGGGCAACTGGAATGATTGTAGAAGAAATTATGAATCAAAATGTAGTAACACTACATCCAAACGATACAATTGAAACAGCAATCCGAACGATACGTACGAAAGGTATTCGGCACATTCCAATTGTCGATCAAAATAATCACGTAGTAGGCATTATTTCTGATCGAGATGTAAGAGATGCAAGTCCGTCTATTTTAGATGAACAAGTTTCACTCGATATGCTGAAGCAACCGCTTGAACTCATAATGAAACACCCTGTTATGACTTGTCACCCTCTCGATTTCGTTGAGGAAATTGCGACTTTATTTTTTGAAAATAAAATAGGCTGTCTTCCTGTTACGAAAGCTGGAAAACTCGTAGGTATCATTTCTGAATCTACAGTGCTGCACACGTTAGTAAAATTAACAGGAGCTCATCAACCAAGTTCACAAATTGAAATTCAAGTGAAAAATGAACCTGGTATTCTTGGAAAAGTCGTTGCTATTTTTAGTGATTTACAAATAAATATTGTGAGCGTTCTCGTCTATCCAGCAAAAGATGAGAATGATAAAGTACTCGTTTTCCGCATTCAAACGATGAATCCTCTAAAAGTGATCGATGCACTCGAAGCAGAGGGCTACCGCGTATTATGGCCAAACATAATGGGGATGCAAGCATGAGCAGCGCCTTCATTTATTCGGATGACTTTCGGGGCTATTCTTTTAGCCCAGATCATCCTTTTAACCAACTACGCGTCACACTTACGTATGACTTATTACAAAAGAGTGGTTTTATCTCCCCTTCTCAAGTCATCTCGCCAAGAATGGCTACAGATGAGGAAATTGCATTCATTCATACAGAGGAGTACATAAATGCGGTAAAACTTGCTGGAGAAGGAAAGCTAGAAAAATCAATTGCGATGACATATGGGCTTGGAACAGAAGATACACCAATGTTTCCAAATATGCATGAAGCAAGTGCATTACTCGTTGGCGGAACATTAACAGCTGTCGATGCTGTTCTTTCCGGAAAAGTAAAGCATGCGCTTAATTTAGGCGGCGGCTTACATCATGGCTTTCGCGGGAAAGCATCTGGCTTTTGTATTTATAACGATAGCTCTATCGCAATGAAATATATTCAGAAGAAATACGGTTTACGCGTTTTATATATTGATACAGATGCTCATCACGGTGACGGGGTACAATGGTCTTTTTACGACGATCCTAACGTATGCACCATTTCATTACACGAAACTGGGCGTTATTTATTTCCTGGAACTGGCGCAGTAAATGAACGTGGACAAGGAAATGGATATAATTATTCTTTTAACGTTCCACTCGACGCTTTTACAGAAGACGAATCATTTTTAGATTCATATCGAACAGTTGTAAAAGAAGTGGCAGCATACTTTAAACCGGATATTATTTTAACGCAAAATGGTGCTGATGCACATTATTACGATCCACTTACACACCTTTGCGCAACGATGAACATTTACCGTGAAATACCGAAGCTCGCTCGTGAAATCGCTAATGAATATTGCGACGGGCGCTGGATTGCTGTCGGCGGTGGTGGCTATGATCACTGGCGCGTCGTACCAAGAGCTTGGGCACTCATTTGGCTCGAAATGAACAACATCCAAAACATCTCAGGTTATCTCCCTCCAGAATGGATTGACGCTTGGAAAGGACAAGCAGAAACCGACCTTCCCCTTACATGGGAAGATCCAGACAACATGTATCAACCTATCCCTAGAAAACCAGAAATCGAAGAAAAAAATGCATTAACTGTAGCGAAATCTCTTGAAATTATTCGGAATAATATGACAAAATCTTTATATTAAACAGAGAGGAGGCTCGCTTTTTGAACAGCCTCCTTTCTTTTATAGTTTGTTTGCTACTATTGTTGTGTTTTGTCGTTAAATCGATATTCCGTGTCGAATCGATGATATATTTTTTATTTATTAATGAACTAACCCCAACTCTAATGAGAAAAGGTAGTGACACTATGTGGAAACAACAAATAATCAACACGAAACGCGGCACATTCGAACTCTTTACAAAAGGAAATGGCGAACCGCTTTGTATTACACATCACTATTCACAATTTAATGACACTGGCGATTACTTTGCGGATGTTTTCACTGCTACGCATCGTGTATTGCTCATTAATTTACGAAACGCTGGTAACTCAGCAAAAGCCAATTCAGAAAAAGAATTAAGTATGATTGAAACCGTTCACGACTTAGAAGCAATACGAGAAGCTTTACAACTCCCAACATGGCATTTCGCTGGCCACTCAACAGGCGGTATGCTTGGACTTTTATATGCGATTACATATCCAAATTCCTTACAATCATTAGTCATCGTTGGAGCCGCAGCAAGTAACTATACCGAAACACTATTTTGCATTTATCACCCAGCACATCCTCAGTTTCATTATATGCAACAACTCATCGAAACTTTAAAAAGCCCTCACCTTACAAGTGAAGAACGGAAAGAACTATCTACTAAGAGAACAAAATTATCATTGTATAAACCCGAAAACTACAAATTTTATTTTTGTAAACCAATCAAAAAAACTATGTCCGCTAGCCGGATGAATACTTTCGCCAATGAATATCCGTCATTTGATTTAAGAGAGAATTTACCTTCCATCCAAACAAAGACCCTTATTATATGCGGAAGACATGATGTACAGTGCCCGATCCAATATTCTATCGAGATGCATGAGGGTATACGTAATTCTATCTTTGTGATATTTGAGGAGAGTAACCATTATCCTTTTTTAGAAGAAGCTGCTCAGTTTACTTCTACTACTCAAACATTTTATAAATCGTTACACTAGTACCGTTATTACTAAGGAAAGCTCACAGCCTCTATAAGAATATGAACTTTTTTCAAAAGAAATATTTCACACTAGAAACAACAAGAAGAACAAAAAAATCATTAAGCCTACATCAATGAATATCGACTTTTTATCTCCTGCTTTTATACTCATCATAAAATTAGAAATTATTTTAATTCCAAAAAAGACCATCATAAATAACCCACCGAAATGATCATTCGTAGAATCTTCATCATAAAACATTTGTATTGCACCGATAATTAATAAGATAAGTATGATATTGGTTCCAATCTTTAAAGCCTTGTTTGATTTATTATCTTTTAATGTATCTCCCAAAATGTAGCACGCCCTCTCATGCTCTCCTATGTTTTATCTCTCTTTATATCTTAACATAAATCACCTATTATTCCCTTTTTGTTCGAATAACATAAAAAACCTACCAATTACTTGGCAGGTACATTACACGTTAAAGCGATAACCAGCTCCCCACACTGTTTCAATATATTGCGGGTGAGCAGGATCTCTTTCAATTTTTTCACGTAGCTTTCTAATGTGAACAACGACAGTGGCTAAATCGCCAGCTGATTCTAGTCCCCAAATACGTTCAAATAACTGTTCTTTATTTAATACTTGGTTTGGATGCGTTACAAAGAATGTTAATAAATCAAATTCTTTCATTGTAAACGCAATTTCTTCATTGTTTATAAAAACTTTTCTCGCTCGCTGATCGATAGAAATTCCATGAATATATAACGTATCGCGTTGCTTACTCACATTTCCTGATAATCTTTCATAACGAGAAATATGTGCTTTTACTCTTGCGACTAATTCACTTGGACTAAACGGCTTCGTTATATAATCATCCGCGCCTAAACCGAGTCCGCGAATTTTATCTATATCCTCCTTCTTTGCTGAAACAAGTAAAATCGGAATGTCTTTTATAGCACGTATTTGTTTACAAATTTCAAAACCATTCATTTTCGGAAGCATAATATCTAAAATAATTAAATCATAATCTTCCTGTAAAGCCCTTTGTAAGCCTGTTTCTCCAGAATGCTCTACATCAACTTGAAAATCACTAATTTCTAAATAATCTCGCTGTAATTCTGCAATACTTATTTCATCTTCTACTAGTAAAATTCTCTTCATTCTACTCACCACATTCCTGTACTTTTTTCAATGAGAAGAAAATACTTGTACCTTCCCCAAGCTTACTTTCCGCCCAAATTTCCCCGCCATGTTCTTCAACAATTTGCTTCGCTATCGCTAAGCCAAGTCCACTTCCACCTGTGCTAGAATTTCGCGATTGCTCTGCACGATAAAACCGCTCAAATATATACGGCAGCGTATCAGCTTCTATACCTGACCCATTGTCCATCACTTTCACAATAACTTTATTGTTATCACTCAATACTGTTACAGTAATTTTCTTCTCTTCTTTATCCATGTATTTCACACTATTATGAATCAAATTTGATATAACTCTATTTATCTTTTCGCAATCAGCCGTTACATATAGTGGTGATGATTGTAATTGTAAGTAAACTTCTATACCTTCCTCACTTAAATCCATCTGCATCTCTTCTAATAATTCCTGCATAAACACGTTTAACTCTATCGTTTCAAACTGAAAGGGAACTCGATTCAAATCAAGCTTTGAAAACAAAAAGAGCTCATCAATGAGTGTATCCATATGTTTTGCCTTCGTATGAATGGTCGTTAAATACTTATCCATTTTTTCTGGCGTATTTGCGACTCCATCTTTTATGCCTTCTACATATCCAATAATAGATGTAATCGGTGTTTTTAAATCATGAGATATGTTTGAAATGAGTTCTTTTCGATTTTCTTCATACTGTGTTTGCATCTCTATCGACTCTTTTAATCTCTTCCTCATTTCCTCAAACCCTTGATTTAATCGCCCAATCTCATCATAGGATGTAACTGGAATTTGAAAATCTAAATCCCCTTCTTTAATTCTCCCAGTCGCATCTTTCAATACAAAAATTGGTTTTATCACACTTCTTGAGACGAAATAACTTAATAACCCTATGAGTAAAATGGCTAACAGTAAAAGCGCTCCGAACAAAATTGGAAATAATTTTTGTGTAAGATCGACAAATGAACTCTGCCTTTTTAGTACAAATATACTCCCTTCTTCATCTCCGGGAAAATAAAAATCAAATTTTACATATCGATAAAATGTATCGCCTAGTTCCGTTGTACCACGACTATTAATATTTGCTGATTCAAATTTCGGAATGGCTTCTTTTAAAGATACACCTTCAAATATTTTTGTAGCATAAGAAATGGTTTCTCCCTTTCTTACAACTATTTTCACACCTTCTTTTTCAAGTGATGAAACGAACGATTCATCTAATAGTTGTGATTGATTTTTCTTTGCCGCTAATTTCAATTCAATATACGTATTCTCTTCTTCTGGCGTAAGCGGCTTTTGAATATAGGAACTTTTATAGAAATTTTTCACTAATTCCAAGTCTCCTGTTATGGAAAAAACAATTAAAAATCCCGCGACTAATATGAGCGTGATGGAAACGAGAATAACAGCGATATAAGAAAATAAAAATCTTGTTTTAATAGACATATCTTACATCCTCACTTTAACAAACCTTGTTATTCATAAGCATAAAAATATATGTTCAAATACTCAAGCGATTTTATAGTAATTTTAGCACCAGTTTATAAAAATTTAATGTTCCTATTTTACAGTTTAAATTAGGATACCGAATTGCTTGCAAAAGGAGGTTGAAATTCCATGTTCAAAAAAACATTAAGCATGATATGTTGCGTAATTTTTTTACAAGGATGCTCACAAGAACAAGAAGTTAAAAAGGAGATGACAAACATGGAGACAGCACTACTAACAGCTACTGAGAAACAAGAAACGAATACTGTTATATCATTACTCAAAAAAGGGGCTGACATAAATATAACGGACAATAAAGGACGTACTTCTCTTATGATTGCTACATACAAAAATGATGTAAAAACTGCAAAAGTGCTTATTGAAGCAGGGGCTGACGTAAATATCCAAGACGATATGAAAAACAATCCCTTTCTATACGCCGGTGCAGAAGGTTACTTTGATATTTTAAAACTAACGATTGATGCCGGTGCAGATCCATCGCTTACAAATCGTTACGGCGGAACAGCTCTTATCCCCGCCTCAGAACATGGCTATATTGATGTTATTAAAGAACTCCTTACGCGAACAACTATTGATGTTAACCATGTAAATAATCTCGGGTGGACCGCTTTAATGGAAGCCATCGTACTAAGTAATGGAAACGAAACACAGCAACAAGTCATTCAGCTTCTTATTGAGCACGGTGCAGATGTAAATATTCCCGACAACGATGGTGTTACCCCGCTAGAGCATGCCCGTGTTCATAACTTTGAAGAGATAGAGAAGATTTTGTTAGCGACAAATAAATAAAAGCTCATTTCCTATAAAAAGCGTATCATTTTCAAATCTATTTTTTGCCATTCTCCCCAGTCTATGCTACAGTTATTTCGTCACATAGCTATACAGCTAGACAACTTATATATTTATAATAGGGTGGGAAAAAAACATGAGCAAACCTCGTATTGGAATGATTGGATTAGGTAGTATTGCACAAAAGGCTTACCTTCCAACACTGACAAAGGAAACTGATTGGACTTTTGTGGGAGCGTTTACACCTAATGTTAATAAAAGAAAACAAATTTGCGAGCAATATCGTATTCAAGATTTCGCTAACCTTCAGGCACTCGCTTCAGAATGTGATGCGGCTTTCGTTCATAGTTCAACTGCTACACATTATGAAATCGTTTCTGAACTTCTGAAAAAAGGAATCGATGTTTATGTTGATAAGCCGCTAGCTGCTACTACTGAGCAAGCAGAGAAGCTAGTTGAAATGAGTGAAAAGTATAATCGAAAGTTAATGGTGGGATTTAATCGCCGTTTCGTTCCTATGTACGTTACTGCCAAAGAGCAAGCTAATGATACTTCATGGATTCGAATTGAAAAGCACCGCACAAATAAGGTGGGGCCATATAAGTATGACTTTACTATGTTAGATGATTACTTACATATTGTAGATACTGCTCGCTGGTTAGCTAACGATGACCTTAATATCGTTCATAATATGATGCAAATCAATGAAAAGAACGAACTTCTTTACGGACATCATACATATACAACTGCAAATGGACTTTTACTTTCTACGGCGATGCACCGCCATGCAGGTACAAATTTAGAACAAATTGAACTTGTAACGGCAGGTAAAATCATTCGCGTAAAAAATATGAACACATTTGAAATTGAGCAAGAAAACTCCGTTTCACAAAGTGGTTCACCATCATGGGAGACAACGTTAAAGCAGCGCGGATTTGAAGATGCTGTTCATCATTTTATCCAATGTGTACAAGGTGATACACAGCCTATTGTAGATGGATTAGAAGGATTAAAATCTCAACAAATGCTCCAATCTCTACTGCAAGCTGTAAGCAAAAATTAAAACGGATACATTTTTCAGAATTTACTTTCATTCCCATTTCCTCTTTATTTCTATCACAAATTTCTATAGAATATGTTGATAGGAATTATAAATTTCATATTGAATCGTGGAAAGGATGGGATTAACACATGTGGAACGAGTTTAAAAAATTCGCATTCAAAGGGAATGTAATCGATTTAGCTGTCGGGGTTGTAATCGGTGCTGCATTCGGTAAAATCGTTAGTTCTTTAGTTAAAGATATCATCACACCATTACTTGGTATGGTACTGGGCGGCGTTAACTTTACAGATTTAAAACTTACATTCGGTAAATCATCTATTATGTATGGTAACTTCATCCAAACTATTTTTGATTTCTTAATTATTGCAGCTGCTATCTTTATGTTTGTTAAAGTTTTCAACAAACTAACATCTAAAAGAGAAGAAGAAGAAAAGAAAGAAGAACTTCCAGAACCAACAAAAGAAGAAGAAATTCTTGGCGAAATTCGCGACTTACTAAAACAACAAAACTCTTCTAAAGATAGAGCATAATTGAACGGATAAAAAGGCATGCCCCCTCGGGACATGCCTTTTTTTATATGCTATAACGTTTCCGAATTCATATGAATAAATGCAATAATACCTGCAACCATAAGTACCATAATGCTACCTGCAAATAGTGTAATACCCATGAACATTAAACTTGTGCTCATGTCCACTGATACACTTTCAATAAAAATAGAAATTACATACGTGATAAGGGCGATTCCTGCAAGAATACTTCCTGGAACAAATCGCTTTAAGCCATTTTGTTTTAACGTCATATATGCAAAAATAGCAGTCATGCAAAGCGTAATTATCCAAAGAACGATCATCTCTTCTCCCCCCTCACAAGCCTTTTCTTTCTATTATACATGACATTGCCCTATAATAGTTAAATTTGCACTTGTGTGACATATAACAAGGAATACCCCCAACTGTAGCGAATGTCTTATAAAGAATCCCAAATACATTACCATTATCAAAGCAACGTATTTACAATACCCGCTTCACTTATCGCGAGTATTGTTTATAAAATAAAACATTCAGCATAAGGAGACTGATCTCATGTGTATGCTGTAAAATTATTATTTGAATCTGTCCATTCAGGTAAACCTAATCCTAGTAAAATTGATGAACATTATGAAGAGAATCACGATACACTTTTTGAAGAAAGTATCATTCTCGTTAAGGCGAACAGTTTAGAGGAAGCTCATGAGCTAGGTGAAAAGATAGCTCTACAGTCTGAAGATACGTACGATAATATGTACGGTGAGCAAGTAACATGGACGTTTAGAAAAGTGTTGCATGTTTTCGAATTAGATGACACACCATTTGAGACAGGAAAAGAATTATATGCACGCTTTTTACATGTTAAGAAAACTGAAAGTGTAGATACAGTAGTTAAACACCATTATCCTGAATATGAATAAAAGCTCACAGCTATCGCTGTGAGCTCTCTTATTCTTACTTCGTTGAATCTCTAAATTGGATACGGTGAGGTAAGATAACTGAGTGATCTTCTACTTTTTCTTTGTTCATATATTTCGTTAGTAGACGCATTGCTACTGCACCGATATCATACATTGGTTGTACAACTGTCGAAAGTTGCGGACGAACCATTAATGCAAGACGTGTGTTGTCAAAACCAAGCACTTCGATATCCGTTGGTACGTTTAATCCCGCGTCTTGTGCTGCGTGGATTACACCTAGTGCCATTTCATCAGAAGATACGAAGATTGCTGTTGGTTTTTCATCCATGCCCCAAAGTCTTTCAAACGCTTCTATACCTGAATCATATGTGTAATCTCCATCAATTATAAGATTTTCATCATATGAAATACCTGCTTCTTCTAAAGCTTTTTTATAACCTTGTAACTTCTTCGCGCTTCCTGCTTTATTAATGAAAGGACCAGAGACGAAACCGATACGTTTATGTCCTTGCTCAATAAAATGCTTCATTGCATCGTAAGCTGCTTGTGTATAATCAATATTTACTGATGACGTTTCATTTTGTTCATCAAATGACGCTGCTAATACAATTGGTACTGGAGATTTTTTGAACTCTTCAACGTGAATATCTGTAATATCTTCACCCATGAAAACAATCCCGTCCACTTGTTTCCCAAGCATCGTATTTAATAAGTGGAACTCTTTCTCTTTGTTCTGGTCAGAGTTACTTAAAATGATGTTATATTTGTACATTGTTGCGATATCTTCAATTCCACGAGCAAGTTCTGCATAAAACGTATTTGAGATATCAGGAATAATAACACCCACTGTAGTTGTCTTCTTACTTGCTAGTCCACGTGCTACCGCATTCGGGCGGTATCCTAAACGATCAATTGCTTCTAATACTTTCTTTCTTGTTGTAGGCTTTACATTTGGGTTACCATTCACAACGCGTGATACGGTAGCCATTGAAACATTTGCTTCACGCGCTACATCATAGATTGTTACGTTCATCTCTTCGCACACTCCTTCTATTTATGTTATCTATTTTTATGTATCGGTTCACTTGAATGAAAAAAAGACATCAACTCTATTTGCAGATGCCAACAATCGTCCCGAGTTCTTCCTTTTACTAATGATACGCTAAAAACACAGGGTCATACAATATTTTCCCGCAAAAGTTTCGAAAAAATTCGCTTCTTTTCTCGTATTTTCGTATTTTTTATGCAAAAAAGGTCAATTTTTGTAAAAAAGCTATGTAACAAGCCTACATAGACTAAGAAATCTTTTTATAATTTACTTCCGAATGCTTTTAATTCTTTCATAAACTCATTGAATTCTGGAATGTCCATTTGCTACGCTTCATCTGATAATGCAACTACTGGGTCTGGATGTACTTCAGCCATAATAGCAAAAGCACCAATTGCCATAGCCGCTTTTGCAAACGGTAATAGAAGGCCACGTCGCCCTGTAGAATGCGTTACATCGACAACAACAGGTAAATGTGTTTCTTTCTTTTAAATTGGCACAGCGGAAATATCAAGCGTATTACGCGTTGCTGTTTCATATGTGCGAATACCACGCTCACATAAAATGATAGTACCATTCCCCTCTGCCATACTATATTCTGCTGCATTAATAAATTCTTCAATTGTTGCTGATAAACCACGCTTTAATAATATTGGTTTATTTACAGCACCAGCTGCCTTTAACAGTTCAAAGTTTTGTATATTGCGAGCGCCAATTTGAATAACATCAACATAATCTGACACTTTAAAGAAGGCACTGAAAGAGTCTATTTCATAAGAAAAAAGAGGTCATTCTCTACTATGTACAGGTAATGACCTCCTTTCTTCTTTCAACATCTTTAGGAAATTCGAAATGTTTTTCTCGAAGTATTCACTTTTTCAGTAGCCTCAGCTTAAAAACTGTCTTTTCATTATAAGAAAGAAACAAACGGTTTATCGCTGTTCTTCTCTTTTATAATAACAGCCTCGATTTTATTCTCGGACTTTATTTGTAATTGAACTTTAGCATCTTTAGGAAATTGTTCTAACATACTTTGAGCAGCCGTTTGAGAGAGTGCCATTAATTCTGACTTACCGTTATATTTAACGACAATATCCATCTTTAATTTATCCATCTTATTTTGCTTATAAGAAATCTTAGCATTAACAGGGATATAATCTCCTGGAGAAAATGCCTTCATTGCTTTAGAAAAATCCTTTAGCTTATCATTATCTTCTCCATGTGCCCCCTCAAATTCTTGAGAAGGATACGAATACGACTTTTCATCAATAGTATCCCAATTTCCAAGATTAGTCTCGTTCTTTTGAACAGTAGCGCTTGAAATATAAGTACCATTCTTTAAAGAACTTGTACTTTCTTGCTTAAATATAGCAAACGTAATTGGAGATTTGTTATATTTATCATTTTTATTAATAGCTTCTATAAGCCTCTTAGCGACTTCAGTACCTTTAGAAATAGCTTCCTCATTAGATACACTTGAAGACATAGATAAACCAATAACAACGCCAGATAAGCTTAGTTCATTTGAATTTTGTTTGCCGAAGTAGTCCTGTTCTATAATATTAGTCAAAACTGGTACTTCTTGTTTCGTAACTAATTCATCAATTGTTTTCTCTGGAATATATTGATTTAATTGTAATACGTAATTTTCTGTATCGAATTGTTTTGAAGCAATATCCATTAAACCATTTTCATATTCTGCTAAATCTAGTTTAGAATTAGTTTTAACATTAACTGTATTAATTACCTTTTGTTCTTTTAAAGGAATAACAGTTCTATAGTAATCCTTAGAAACAGCAGTTCTTGGAATCATACTTTTTTCTTTCGTATCTTTCTGTACAACTTCATCCTTCTTCTCAATAGTATTATTGCTGCAAGCCCCCAGTAATAAACTTAAGCTTGCGATGCATAATGCCATTTTCTTCATTGCTTAAAACCCACTTTCAAAAGTCAATTTACTTAGTTTTAAAGTATCTCTAGTGTACCACTAAATATATTGCAACAAAATAAAAAAGAAGCAAGCCCTTCGCTTGCCTCTCCCTATTTTACATTCTCTTCTAAAGCTTCTTTTTTAATATTCCAGTGCGATGTATGCCATACTACCATTCCATCTTTTATGTATAACACTTGCGGAGATTCATGCTTAATGCTGTACTGCTCTGCAACATGGTTCGAAACATCTCTCGCCTCTTGTACGTATAAGTAATATGCTGGCACTTCTCTTTCTTCACCGCAATACGCTTGAAACTCAGTATATGCACCGTGACTAATTGGGCATGTCGTACTATGCTTAAAAAGAACGTAAGGCTCGTTCTTTTCTACTAACGCTTCAAGTTCTTCAATCGTTTCAATCTTCATCATACTCATCGTTACTCACCTCTCATGCGAAGTCTAGAGCGCTTCTCTCTCTTTTCAGCCTTCTGCTCAGCTCTCTCAAGTTTACGCTCTTCTTTTTCAACCTTTTTCTCTTGTCTCGTAGTACGGTAATGGTTGTATACTTCAATTGCTGCACTGCTCCACTGTACAACTTGTGCCACTTTATCTGCATTATTTTCAATTTCGTCCGTAACAGACTCTGAAACGTTGCGAAGCTTCGTATTTAAAGAGTGGATCGTCGTTCCGATTCCATCCACACCTTCTACTACTTTATTTAGCGACTGTGACTTCTGTTGAATATCATCAGCTAACGCATTTGTCTTATGTAATAATTGCTCCGTCTCTACGCTTATTCCTTGCATTTGCTTTTCTAAACCTTCTAACGTGCTCGCAACGTTTTCTAACGTCTTCTGAACCGATAACAACGTTCTGCATACATACACTACTAATACTGCGAAAGCAACCGCGATAATAGCCGCACTTACATATAGAAGAACTTGCATTTCATCACTTCCTTTATCTTTTTCATACTTTCTCCCATTATACAATCATTTTCCGTTTCATTCTAATCCCTATCTTATCATTAGAATTTTCATACTTATTCGTTAACTGTAACATAAATGATTCAACAAATTCCACTAAGTAGGTTACAATAGGAGAGGATACATAATTAGTAGGGAGGCTTTACATATGAAAGATCCACGCATTGAAAAGTTAGCATACAATTTAATTAACTACTCTATTCGTTTACAAAAAGGCGAAAAAGTATTAATTGAAAACTTTGGCTTACAAAAAGAACTTGTAACTGCACTTGTAAAAGAAGCATATGCAGCTGGTGGTTTCCCATTCGTTTCTTTAAAAGATCATCAAGTAGATCGCTCTTTATTAATGGGTGCTACTGAAGAACATTTCGAACAAATCGCTGCATATGAAGCGAGCGTAATGAAAGATATGGACGCTTATATCGGCCTTCGCTCTGGTGATAACATTAACGAACAAGCTGACGTTCCAAGTGAACGTATGAAAGTTCACGGCCAAACAGTTGGCAAAAAAGTTCATAGAGACATCCGTGTTCCGAAAACACGCTGGGTTGTTCTTCGCTACCCAAATGCTTCTATGGCGCAGCTTGCTAAAATGAGCACAGAAGCTTTCGAAGACTTCTACTTCGAAGTTTGTAACTTAGACTACGGTAAAATGGATAAGGCGATGGATAGCCTTGTTACATTAATGAATAAAACAGATAAGGTTCGCTTAACTGGCCCTGGAACTGACTTAACATTCTCTATTAAAGACATTCCAGCTATTAAATGCTCGGGTCATTTAAACATTCCAGATGGTGAAGTATACTCTGCACCAGTTCGCGATTCTGTTAACGGTACAGTTTCATACAATACACCATCTCCTTACAACGGTTATACATTTGAAAATGTACAACTTAAATTTGAGAACGGTCAAATCGTTGAAGCAACTGCAAATGATACAGAGCGCATTAACAAAATCTTCGATACAGACGAAGGCGCGCGTTTCGTTGGTGAGTTCGCAATCGGCGTAAACCCATACATCTTACATCCAATGGGAGACATCCTATTCGATGAAAAAATCGATGGCAGCTTCCACTTCACACCTGGACAAGCTTATGATGATGCATGGAACGGCAACAACTCTAACATTCACTGGGATTTAGTATGCATTCAGCGCCCTGAATACGGCGGCGGTGAAATTTACTTCGACGACGTATTAATCCGTAAAGACGGACGCTTCGTTGTAACTGAACTAGAAGCTTTAAACCCAGAGAACTTAAAATAATGAAAAACGCTCGGAATTTTCTCCGAGCGTCTTTTTATTAATATTGTAATAAATCTTTCGCCATATCTTCTGGCACTTTAAAACTCATTTTCTTATTTTTCATTTCAACTTCGACATAAGGGACATCTTTATATACTGTCATAGTACCAATTTCATGTAACTCTTTTTTATCTTTACCCGAATCCAATAATTTCGGTGTATCCTCTTGATACATTTTAAACGTTTTCCCTTGCGGAGTATCTAAAGGAGCCGATTCCATTTCCCACTCATCCATTTTGATTGATTCAAACAACTTTGTGATTTCTTTCTTATCGGTAATTGTTTTTTTATCACTCGAATCAATAAGCGATTCAATTTCAATTTTTTGTGCCTTTTCTAAACTAACATCAGACTTCTCTTTCTTCGCACTACATCCTATTAAAAGAATGGATGCAGTTAGCAGAAATAAAAACAACATATAGATCTTTTTCATTTCTAATCCCCCTACTTTATATGGAGCTATTTTTCTCGCTTTTTGTTTGCTGAAAATGAAAATAAAATAAAAGCGTCACTGCGATAGTACCTATTAATATTGGGACATATAAGGGCAGATCCCATTTCATATATACTCTAGTGCAACCAACAAGCACAAACAAAATTTCCAAACAAAACAAAAGTTTTACATATTTCATTTCTTACCTACCATTTCTATTTTCACATATGGATTTTCTTTCGCGATAAGCGCCAAAAATTCATCCGGATCTTGCGGCATCGCAATCATATGTACTTTATATGCATTCGTTGTAATCTCAAATGATTTTCCAACTTGACGAATAACTCTTATATCTTTTAATACAACGTCGTCATTTAAAATTCCGTATTTTAAAATACCATTTTCTACTTTATGTTTTTTAATGAACATTTCCCAAACGAGAGGGACATTTACAATAAAACATAATCCCATCCCAATTAGAGCTGAAGCCCAATCCCCTTTTCTTGTAAAGAACATAACTATTGGATATATCACCATAAAAGCTAACGTTATACTAACGAAAATTATTCCTAACTTACTTCTCTGAATTGGAAAGTTCATACCCACACCCCCTAATCCAAATTATACCATCATTTCCATTTTAGTTCATAAAAAAAGATCATTTATGAATGACCTTTTTAAACAGTATACCTATAAAATTTCTTATCTACCTCTAGCACTGGAAAACTTTTTGGCAACTCTTCTATACTCACGCTTTGAAAACCATTCTTTTCGTAGAAACGGTGTGCTGCTAGAAATTTAACTGTTGTTCCTAAATAAATGTCTTCCAAGTTCTTTTCTTTCGCCCAAGAAATTGCCGTTTGAAGTAGCGTATGTGATGCGCCCCATTCTTTTCCGCGGAACTCTTTCTTCACGAACATTTTTCTTAGCGCTACTTGATGCTTTCCAATATCTAATAAAGCTACCGTTCCAACTACTTTCCCATCATAAGTTGCTACCCAAAAATTTCCGTTGTCCCTTTGATAGAACGTTTCTATTTCAAGTAAGTCCGGCTGCTCTTCTTTCGTAATAGGGACCTTGTACTCTTTTCGCTGAATATGAACGATAAGATCTACTACTTCCTCTTGAAACATACTTTCATACGGAATAATACAAATCTTCTCGTTCATCGAATTTTTTTCCATTCTGAAGCTAGTAAACTGTACACAGCGATATCCTGAAAATGATCGTATAACCATTCGTCATCTCTTAAAATACCATCTAATTTAAAACCTAAACGTTCTGGAATCGCACGGCTTTTCGCATTTTCAACACCGCAACGAATTTCAATTTTATTCAGCTTTAAATTATCAAATGCATAATGAAGCACAGCCTTCACACTTCGCGTCATAATACCTTTCGCGCCAGCATCTTCTGCAAGATAATATCCAAGACTCGTAGCTTTCTTACCCCAGCTCACCGGATGAATACCTACCATCCCAACGAGCTTTCCTTTATAGCGTATACCAGCCTCAAACCCATCTCCCTCTGCAAATTTCTTTAACCACATCGGAAAAATCTCATTATACGCATCAGCTGATTTCGTTCCATCTACCCAAGGGAGCCATCTTCTTAAATGGTTACGGTTTTGATCTAATAATTGATATAATTCCTCTTTATGATGTTTTTCTAATAGTTGTAGTTCGATTTCTTCATCTACTCGGAGTGTGAACATGTTTTTTAGCCCCTTTTTATTTTTCTTATTATTCTAACACTTACAGATACAAAATGTTAAATATTCACACTTTTTTCGGTTTTATTTGTATAAAACCAGAAGAATATAATACTCCCGTAACAACTAATATCATTCCTACAGATTGTGCGGGCGTTATATTTACTCCTTCAATAAAAGAAATAATCATTGTAACAACAGGCACTAAATTAAAAAATAAAGATGTCCTTGCTGCCCCAATTTGAGCAATTCCATTATTCCACCATAAGTAACCGAGCACACTCATTCCAATTGCCATAAAGAGAATCGCTCCCCAAGCTAACAAAGGAACTTCCAAAACTGGTACTATACTTTTTTGAGTGACAGATATCACAATAAAGGCAAGAGCACCAATCGTCATCGTATATGTCGTAGTTTGTATTGGGCTACCAGTTTTAATAAACCTTCTGCCTAGTACACCGTATAACGCCCAGCAAATATTCCCTAATAAAATATAAAAATCCCCTTTTGAAAATGATAAGCTTTGTAGTATTGTAGATGAACCTTGTGTAAGTACAAAAACAACACCAAGTAATGCAAGTAACATTCCAATACCTTGGCGCTTTATAATTTTTTCTCGTAAAATAACACTTGCTAATAGCATCGTAACGAGCGGATTCGTCGCCATAATAAGTGCACCATTAATAGCTTCTGTATGTTTCATACCTAAAAAGAAAAAGAAGTTAAAACCAAATACACCAACAATACCTAGCAAAAGGTAATAAGCCCTATTCTGCCTCCATACCTCCACCTCAAAATCTTTTCGTATTTTTAACAGACATAACATCACAAATGCAGCAATCCCAAAACGCCATGCCGCTATATGAATCGCTTCGAAATATTGCACCGCATATTTCGAAGCATTAAATGTTCCACCAGTGAAAATCGCAAACCCTAGTAACTGAGCGTATACTTTATTCTTCATTGTTGGCCTCCGAGTTTTTCTCTTCTAGAAAACCATAATAAATTTCTAACTTCTCCTCTGTTAACAAAACTACTTTTTGCAATTGCTCCTGCTGTTCCCTTAAACGATCTAAGTGTGTTGTTAAAATTGAAATCCTCTTTTTTATTTTCGCAGGTACTTCCTCTTCCCGCTGTCTAATCTCCTCTATAATACATCCGTCACTTGCAAACTCAGCCATCTCTTCTAAAGACATTCCTGTTTGCTTTAATGAATATAAAAATTTTAATAGGCGCACATCACCTTCTGTATACTGACGAATGCCACTATTCCGCGTTGGTGGTGGCAATAAACCTAGTTTCTCATAATAGCGCAAAGTATGAATACCCATCCCTGTTAATTCTGCGACTTCACCGATTTTATACATGTTTTCTCCCCCTTGTTTTTACATATTCATCTTACAACCTAGAGCTAACTCTAGGTCAATACATAAATAAAAATCGGACACAACAAAAAAAGACGCACAGCCAAGCTATGCGTCTTTTCTATTACTTCTCTGCAACTTGAACTTCTTTTACGTAAGCTGCTTCGAATTTTTGGATGTCACCTGCGCCCATGAAAATAAGAACGCCGTTTTTATGTTTCTTTAACACATCCGTTGTTGTATCTGTAATTAGTTCTGCGCCATCGATACGTTTTTGCAGATCTTCAATTGTTAATTCACCTTTGTTTTCACGTGCTGATCCGAAAATATCACATAAGTATACTTGGTCAGCTTTACTTAAGCTTTCCGCGAACTCATCTAAAAATTTCTCTGTACGTGAGAATGTATGTGGTTGGAATACAGCGACAACTTCACGCTCTGGATGTTTTTGACGAGCTGCTTCAATCGTTGCATTAATTTCTGTCGGATGGTGTGCATAGTCATCAATGATAACTTGTTCTCCCATTGGCTTTTCATTAAAGCGACGTTTTACGCCTTCAAAAGTTGTTAGCTGATGCTTAACTGCTTCTACATCAACGTTTTCATAATGGCAAAGCGCGATTACTGCTAATGCATTTAATACGCTGTGATCGCCGTATCCTGTAATTTTGAACGTGTCATAATACGTATTACGAACGAATACATCGAATATAGTACCATCAGTTCTCTTTTGAATGTTACGTGCTTGGAAATCATTATCTTCTCCAAATCCATAGAAAATAACAGGTACTTTCGCTTGAACTTTTTGAAGTTCTTCATCATCACCACATGCAATAATACCTTTTTTCACTTGCAATGCCATCTCTTGGAATGCATTAAATACATCATTGATGTCTGCAAAGTAATCTGGGTGATCGAAATCGATATTTGTCATGATTGCATAGTCTGGATAGTAAGACAAGAAATGACGACGATACTCACAAGCTTCAAATACAAAATACTTACTATTTTCTACCCCATGCCCCGTTCCATCTCCAATAAGGTATGATGTTGGGTGTGCACCTTGCATTACATGGGCTAACAAACCAGTTGTTGATGTTTTTCCATGTGCACCAGTTACAGCAACACTTGTGTACTGATTCATAAGATCACCTAAGAAGTGATGGTAACGATGTACTGGGATATTTAATTCTTTTGCTGCTACGATTTCTTCATGCGTATCAGGAAATGCATTTCCTGCGATAATCACTTGTCCTTCTTTAATATTATTCTTATCAAAAGGAAGGATGGAAATACCACGCTTTTCCAATGCTGTTTGTGTAAAGAAACGCTTTTCATAATCAGACCCTTGAACAGTATGCTTCATGTCATGAAGAATTTGTGCTAATGAACTCATTCCTGTTCCTTTAATTCCTACAAAATGGTAAACTGTCATCTTAAAGAACCTCCAACATTTCGAACTAATACAACGGCCTATCTATAAGACAGTATATGAATCTTTTCTTATTTTGGTAATCATCATACATTTCTGATGCAGTGAATTTCTTTTTATATTCACTTATCAGTGATAAACTCGTACGTACTTCTTTTATGTCCATAACACATTTATTATAGCAAAAAACAAGCCGCTATACTATGATAACAGAAAAACTGATAGGGTCAATCACCTATCAGTTTTTCTCGCTTTTACATATCTTCTTTTGTTTCTAATTGAACACGCTCTAGACGTGAATTTGGACGGTATTTACGACCAGCTTTTGCTTCTGGTTTTCCATTTAATTCTACGTTATCACCAGTAAAACCAATATTCATTTTTAATAAGCTACTTCCTACTCCGTATATATCGACAGGAACATTTTGAGCTTCAAATTCACGAATACGCTTCTCATCAAACCCACCAGTTACAACGATATCTAC
The DNA here is from genome assembly GCF_000832605.1 of Bacillus mycoides. Classification (GTDB taxonomy): domain Bacteria; phylum Bacillota; class Bacilli; order Bacillales; family Bacillaceae_G; genus Bacillus_A; species Bacillus_A mycoides. The sequence goes on along the minus strand of NZ_CP009692.1, from coordinate 1,291,330 downwards.
ATGTTGAAACCCTTCCTCATCAAGAGCCTTACGAAGTGCAAATACAAGTGATGGATTTACACCACGTGGATCGAATGTTCCAAGTACTTCTGGGTGACGAATGAAGTATTGATCAATCATTGTGCGAGACGTATCGACACGTACACCTTTTAATGTTGATCCAAATTCACGCGCTACGCGAAGTGCATCTGTGATGACATCATTGTTATAATCAATTAGTACGACTAATTCATCTTCTGGGAATTTTTTATGATATGCCTTTGCAGCTTCAACAACATCACCATTAAACATTTGAATTAAAGCGTGAGGCATCGTCCCCATACCACTTCTGCCCCACCATTCATTCATTGCATGCGTCGCTTGCGCGCTCATACCTCCGATGTATGCCGCATAGCCGTCACCAGCTTGTTGCGTATAATGATCGTCACGATCTCCCATGAAAATAACCGGTTTTTCTTTATCTACACTACGTGCAGCTTGGACAACGTTATATACGTTTGTCGCAACTGATGTACGACGAGCTAAAATCCCATCAATTACACCTTCTAAAAAGCCGAAGTATTCATAAGGACCATGAATTGTTAAAACTGTTTCAAACGGACTAATATTATCGCCATCCTTTAAAGAATGAATTTCTAATTCCTCAGGATTTTTGGCAAATGTTTGTAGCAATGCGATTACCTCATCTGCTCCGCAAAGAACTGCATGTTCTTTTTGAAAAAACTGCATTGTTACAACGCTTTTCGGGCGAAATTCTTCAATGATTTCTCTAGTTTTTAAAAAGTAAACGGCAGAGAACCAGCCTTCTCCAACACGTTCATCAAATTTAAATGTTTTATTTGTTAGTCGATTTATTTCACCTTTTAATTTTAATTCAATTTCTTTCATGTCGCTTTACTCCCTACTTTACTATCCAACATTTTCTATTAGTATACAGCAAAACCGTTTCCTATACATTTGTTTCCTGCATAGCAGCGAATTCATCCTCAGAAATAAGGACATCTCTCGGTTTCGTTCCTCTTCCTTCAGAAATAATCCCTTGCGACTCCATCTCTTCAATTAGACGTGCCGCGCGATTATAACCTATGCGGAATTTTCTCTGTACAGAAGATGTGGACGCTCCCCCTTGCTCTACAACAAATTGACATGCATCAAAAAATAGTTCATCTTCAGACTCACTCTGCTCTGATTTTGCTAATAAATCCTCTTGCTTAAATAAGTAGTTTGGCTTCATTTGCTTTTTCACATGATCAACTGTTCTTTCAATCTCATCATCTGATACGTATACACCTTGTACACGAACTGGTTTAGATGTGCCGTTTCCTAAAAATAGCATATCACCACGACCAAGTAACTTCTCCGCGCCCCCAATATCGATGATCGTACGCGAATCAACTTGAGATGATACTGTAAACGCAATACGCGTTGGAATGTTTGATTTAATTAAACCTGTAATAACGTCTACAGATGGACGCTGCGTCGCAACTAATAAGTGAATACCACAAGCACGCGCTTTTTGTGCAATACGACAAATCGCTTCCTCCACATCACCAGGAGCAACCATCATTAAGTCCGCTAACTCGTCAATGACAATTACAATATAAGGTAATGTCTCACCTGGGATTTCTCTACCACTTACAATCGTATTGTAACGAGTTAAATCACGAGCACCAGCATGAGCAAACAATTCATAACGACGTTCCATCTCTTCAACCGCCCACTTTAACGCAGCTGTAGCTGCTTTTACGTCAGTAATAACAGGTGCTACAAGATGTGGAACAGAATTGTATGGTGCAAGCTCAACCATCTTCGGATCAATTAGTATCAACTTCACTTCATGCGGCTTCGCTTTATATAAAATGCTCGTTAAAATCGCGTTAATGCACACACTTTTCCCTGAACCAGTTGCACCCGCAATAAGTCCATGTGGCATTTTTCGAATATCCGTTACAATTGGATCACCGGAAATATCAAGCCCCAGCGCAACTGTAAGCGGTGATTCACTCTTTGTAAATACAGGACTTCTTAAAATTTCACGCAGGAATACTGGCTTACTTTCCTTGTTTGGAACTTCAATTCCAATTGCACTCTTCCCTGGAATTGGCGCTTCAATTCGAATATCTTTCGCAGCTAAACTTAACTTAATATCATCACTTAAATTTGTAATTTTATTTACTTTCACACCTGGGTCTGGTTGTACTTCAAAACGAGTTACCGCCGGCCCTTGTGACACATTAATAACATGTGCTCCAACATGGAAATTATTAAATGTCGTATTTAATAATTCTTCCTGTTCTTCTAGCCACTCCGTATTATCTAATGCTGCCTGCTGTGGAATTGACAACAACGTTAATGGCGGAAGTTCATACTTCGGTGGCGCTTGTAGTACGTTGCGCATATCATTCTCTTTTTGATTTACAACATATGCTTTCTCTTGTACTTGTCCAGCCACCACTACTTGTTGCATCGGTTTTTCTTCCACTTGCGGTTCCACTACCACTTGCTGCATCGGTTTTTCTTCCACTTGAGCTTCTACTACCACTTGCTGCATCGGTTTTTCTTCCACTTGAGCTTCTACTACCACTTGCTGCATTGGTTTTTCTTCCACTTGGGCTTCTACTACCACTTGCTGCATCGGTTTTTCTTCCACTTGCGGGTCTACTACCACTTGCTGCACTGGTTTTTCTTCCACTTGCAGGTCTACTACCACTTGCTGCATTGGCTTTTCTTCTGTTTGTGGTTCTACTACCACTTGCTGCACTGGCTTTTCTTCCACTCGCTCACTGACAGTTGATTGCATTACGTTCGTTCTTGCCGCATGTCTTTCCATTAATTTCTTTCTATCCTGCTTTAACATGACAACATTAAATGGGACATGACGTTTTTTCTCACGTTTCGGTTCTTCTATTTGTAAAGCAGGCTGTTCTTCAGCAACTTGCTTCTTTTCTTCCGCTTCTTCAATTAAAACGTTCGCAAAGTTTTGAACATCTTTCTTTGTTTGCTCATCCGTTTCTGAAACTGGTACGAATACTTCACTTTCTTCCTTGAACGTAATTGTTTCTTGTTGAGAAATCACTGGTTGCTCTGCAACTGGTGTATTTTCCACTAAATCTGTATTCATCGTTTCTTCAATTACTGTTTCTTGAGAAATTGGTTCTTCTTCCTTAGTACCCTCTAACTCCGCAACTTCTTCTGTCGCTTCCTCAGATTTCTCTAATTCTACAACTTCTTCTGCTGCTTCCTCAGCTTCCTCTAATTCCACAACTTCTTCTGTCGCTTCCTCAGCTTCCTCTAATTCTGCAACTTCTTCTATTGCTTCCTCAGTTTCTTCTAATTCCACAACTTCTTCTGTCGCTTCCTCAGGTTTCTCTAATTCCACAACTTCTTCTGCTGCTTCCTCAGATTTCTCTAATTCTACAACTTCTTCTGTCGCTTCCTCAGATTTCTCTAATTCCACAACTTCTTCTGTCGCTTCCTTAGCTTCTTCTAATCCCACAACTTCTTCTGTCGCTTCCTCAGATTTCTCTAATTCCACAACTTCTTCTGCTGCTTCCTCAGGTTTCTCTAATTCCACAACTTCTTCTGCTTCCTTAGCTTCTTCTTCAAAAGCATCTGGTATTTCTATAGTAATTGTTTCTTCAAGCTTTTCATCTGCTTTTACAATCACTACATCTTCTAAGGTTTCTTCTTCGACTTGATTTGCTGCAACTTCAGCAACAGTTTCTTCTATTTCTGTATTACATTCATTTTCTTCTGTTAATATCGAATACACATGCTCTACTTTAGAATCTATTGACTCTTCTTGTAAAGTTTCTTCGTTATCTTCTGTAGATGATAACGCCACTACATCTTGCTCCTGCTTCAAGGCTTGTACAATTGTAGCCTCTTTTTCCACATGCTGTCCTACTGTTTTATGAAGCAAATCATCACTTAGGCTTTCTTCTAATGAAGGGGCTTGACGTTCAACTTCGTAACCGTTTTTCTCTAACCATGTATCCACAACCGATTTTTCTTCTACTTTATTACTTCGTTCGTTCACTCCGTTCTTAACAGATGAACTTCCTTGTAGAACTCCCGAAAAGTCAGATAATGTATATCCCTTTTTCTCTAACCATGCGTCAACAACAGCTTTTCCTTCAACAGATATTTCAAGATCTTCTCTTACCTTTTCTTCCTCCTGCACAACCTTCGTTTCTACTGAAGGACGGTTATATCCATAAATCGGAGAAATCATTTCTGTTGGACGAAATGGTCTACGGTTACTTTCTTGCGACGGTACGAATGCTTTTTTTACGACAGGCTCTGGTTCCGGTTCATATTGCAATTCCGGTTCCTCATATGTAGGTGCTTCTGTTTCCACATACGGTCGTCTGCTTCTTTCCACTTTTATTCCTCTTTGAGTAGGCTGTTCTTCATATGCTCCTCTTTGAATAGGTTGTTCTTCAAAGTTAGGCAGTTCTCTTACATCCTCCTCATCGAAGCCATTATCTGGTATTAATGGAAAACGACATTTCCCTGCATTCCGACTTGCCATTTGTGCTTCTCTTGCTTCAGTGTAGTGGTTTACACGAGGAATTTTCGGCTGACTTTCAATTTGTGCCGGTACTTCTTTATTCATCACTGTTTTTTCTTCCTCTTTGTTAAACAGCTTTTTCATCCAATCTAACATGTTTACCACTCTTTCTACTAAATAGTAACATCCTTTATTGTATCAGCATTCGGCAAAAAGTGCAGGTAAAATTAAGCATATTAGTTTTATCCATAATATTCTAATTCACGATTGTTTTTCATATAGAAAAACGAGGTCTTACATGTAAGACCTCGTTTAATCTTTACCCTTCCGATATTCATCCACACTATCCGTTACACTTTGCAATAAAGAATTTACATACTGTGGGTCAGATAATTTTTTGTCTTCTTCAGGGTTTGACATAAATCCAAGTTCTAATAGTACTCCTGGAACTTTTGACCAATTAAATCCAGAAAGATCATCCCGAAATTTAATTCCATTTACTTTCACTTGATGATTCTCTCTCATTTTATTTACTATCGTTTGAGAGATTTGAAGACTTTCAGCATAAATCTCTTTCGTATACGGACTTCCTTCTGCCGGTGTCAATACAGCAAATCCACTTTGATTTGGATTTTCAGAACCATCTGCGTGAAGGCGCAAAAATAAATTCGCTTTATGATCATTCGCGAATGTTGCTCGTTCCTTATTACTTATATCAACCTCATGTGACGTTCTCGTCATCAATACTTGTATACCTTTTGCTTCCAGTTTTTCTTTCAATATAAAAGCCATCTCTAATACAAGAACTGATTCCCTCTTTTTCGTTACAACTCCCGCTGTTCCGTCTGTTACTTTATATTTTTGCGTAGTTGCTCCTGGACCAATTGCCTCTAAATTTAAATTCGCTTTTTGTTGATGCCCTGGATCAATAACGACGAGAAACTTTTCTTGTTTTTCATTACTCTCTACTTTTTGTTCATTATTTTGTACTGGTTGCTCAGTTGGCTGCAGCGGCGTAGTTTCCTCTTTCTTTTCCTCGGCCGGCACTTCCTCCTGCTTATGTTCCACTTGCTCATTCGTTTGAATTGCTTGCGGCTGTTCTTTCTTTTCTTGTTCTTCTTGCTGCTTTTCTACCGGTGCGTCTTCCTTATTATCTTTGTTTTTTTCTTGTATAGAAGATGTTGTTTCTTTTTTCGGCTCTTCTTGCGAACAACCTCCCATATATATTCCAATGACTGCAATAGCGCTCATTATTTTTATATACTTCATTTTTCTCTCCTATCACTTTGCACCGGGCTCAAAGTTTTTCTTATAATTGTTTTATAATTTCATCCATATTTCCAATATGAACGGGTTGCCACGTTTCTGTACCACGCTCTGCGGTATAGACTAGATAAGCATCATCAGCTACATTTACGAAAACAGGATCCCCCATATCCGTTTCATATCCGATAACAATCCATTCCTCTTTCCATTTTCCACTTTCTTCACTTATTAATGAATTTTTATGTTTATCATATCGATAACCGATTTGTCCTTTTTCTAATTCATTTTCGCTAAACACATATATTTCATAGGAACCTAGTTCGATATCTTGCTGTTTTGAAGTTTCAATTCGTTTCAGAAGTTCTGCAATTTTTGGTTGTTGTTTCATACGTCTACCCCCTTCTTTTTTCTAAATTTTACCTAATCCATTTTTGAAATACAATATAGATTTTGAGAGGAAACGTTACAATCCTAGGAATTTCGTACAAAAAAAAATAGCCTCACATATGCGAGACTACTTTTTCTAACATCAATTAAAATTTAAATTCTTGTCCAACTTCAAAGCTATCTTCTAATACAAGAATACCTTTTTCTTCTGGAGCATCTGGAAGCTCTAATTCACGTGCAGAGCAAATCATTCCAGAAGAAGGAACACCGCGAAGTTCAGCTGGTTTAATTAACATACCACTTGGCATTACAGCACCGATTTTTGCAACAACAACTTTTTGTCCTGAGTCAACGTTTGGTGCACCACATACGATTTGTAATGTTTCTGTACCGATTTCTACTGTACAAATGTTTAATTTATCAGCATTTGGATGCTTCTCTTTTTCAGCTACATAGCCTACAACAAATTTCGGCGTGAAATCAGCTTCTACTTTTTCTTCAAAGCCATTCTTCGCTAAAATTCCGTTAATTTTTTCAACAAACTCTTTCGTTAATGTAACGTTTCCGTTGTCTGTTACTTCTACATAAGAAGACGCATTAAAGATGTTGAATCCTGCTGTTACGTTACTTTCACGATCGTATACGCGAGCAACATCTCCTTTGCGGTCAAATGTACGGTTTTCTAAAGTAATATCTTGTAAGGTAACAATTAAAGTGTCACCAATTCCTTCAAGGTTGTAAAAAACGTTCACTTCGTTCATCCTTTCTCTTTTCCATCTGTCTTCTTCCGATTCTTCGCTAAAATAAAGATTGGCTCAAAGTCCCCATCTTCATATACGAATGAAAGTGATGTAATCGGAACATGCCCTTCGGCAAAAAATTTCATTGTCATTTGTGCAATAATATCATAACCGATTTCGTTGACGATATCAGCAATAATTAATACATCTTGGTGAGGAACTGCAACAACCATATCACCGGAGATCTTTTCACGCATCGAGTGTAGTAACGATTCGTTTAAAATACGACTCGCATCGTATCCATCATTTGTGTTTAAAAAGTAGAATGTATTACCTGCTACTGTCTCCTGCTTAAATTCATAGCCTAATGAGCGAGCATTAAATAATGCCATTTCACGTACTTGTTCCTCTGTAAGCTCTAATTTTTGCAATAAGCCCTCATCAATTAATCGATATGTTTTATTAGAATCTAGCGCATAGTAAATACGTGTTTCTGCCGTATGGTCCGTCATAATAAACGGATTTCCTTCTTCTGATTGTTTCGGGAAAGAAGTAGAGCGAATAACAGGTAAAATTTTCGCCGTGCTATTTTCTTCTTTATGCATTGCAATTAGCGCTTCTTGTACGTAATAAGCGACCTCTTCAATTGCTTTTTCTTTGTTCACTTCCCATTTTGCAACTACTCCTGGAAGTGATACGTTAATACCTTTTTTCGAGTCTGTTTGTTCAATACGAAGAACTTCTTTCTCGCTATCATAATGAAAGTCCCATTCTGGTCGAGATAATTTCTTCATTAACTCGTCTTTCATCTTTTTACTTGTCATTTTCATCTCTTTTTCCTCCCTTCCAAAAAAATAACCTCCCCCGCGAAGGTAGAGGTTGTTTTTACAATTCAATTGGCTAATTGTCTTATTTTAAACCTTCAATAAACTCTTCGATTTGCTCTTGTGTTTTACGATCTTTATTTACATAGCGTCCAGTTTCTTCACCTTTATTGTACGCTACAAAGCTTGGAATGCCAAATACGTCTACTTTCACGCATAAATCAATAAATTCATCACGATCTACATAGTAAAATGAGAAGTCACTATACTTCTCTTCCACTTCTGGCATAAATGGATCAACGAAACGGCAATCTGGGCACCATTCTGCTGAGAACATGAAGACTACATTTTCTTCATTTTTTAATTCTTGGAATTGTTCCATGCTTTCTAATGATTTCATCTATATTTCCTCCTCTAACGAGTGCACTTTTTCACACTATAATCTTTTCTTTATACTACCATACATCGCGCATGGTGCAAGGTTTATGCTTGCTTTTCATCATACTTATATTGCCCAACAAGTAACTTAACAACGTGTACAAATAATTCCGTTCGGTCGACATAATCATCTGTAAAAATACCGATAGCACCTTCGTGACTACGAATATCTTTTCGCTCTACAAACTCTTCCATCACTTCACTTAGCTCTTTTCCTTCTTCAAGCGGTGCTAAAAAATCGTCTGGTAACTTAATACGCGCCCCGCCCGCAACAAATGTTTTACCTTCAATCGTCGCTAAAGCACCCCAGTTACACATAAATAACCCATGCTCCGTTTTCATAACGCCGCCTTCTAGCCCAATGCCGATATGAGCTGCACCTTCCTGCAATGCTCTCTTCGCTCTATTTACTGCTCCTTGCATCGTCTCTTCATCTGAAAAAGGCTGATTTGCTACTCCTGATGGAACAGAAAGAGATGTAATTTCAGCATCTTCCCAAACCTTCTCCACAGCCCCAACCTTCGTCTTATTCTTCGATCCAACTACTACCTTCATTTCATTCACCTCTATATAAATTCATCATTCTATCCTAATACTAGCCTCGAACACCAAATCAGTCTTCATGACTGAGATTTATACCGTAGTGCGCCTGACCGCACACACGCATCTCTGTGTCATCTCTCCCACCTAAAAAAAGAAAAGGTTTTCCAAAAACAGCCTTCCTCTCTCTTCCTATCCAAGGTCTTAATACACCATTCGAGCACCAACTAGGCACTGACCGCTCCCATTCATCGCTGGGTCATCTATTCAACCTAAAAAAAGAAGGGTTTTTCACCCTTCCTCTTTACGCGTTATTCTTAATTGTCTCTAACGTCGTTTTGTCCGTTGCTCTCACAAGCTTCGTAATTAATTCCTTCGCTGCCGCATAATCATCAACATGTAAAATAGAAGCATGTGTATGAATGTAGCGTGCACAAACACCAATTACTGCTGATGGGATACCAGAGTTACTTGTATGCACACGGCCCGCATCTGTACCACCTTGTGAAATAAAGTATTGGTACGGAATGTTATGTGTTTCTGCTGTATCTAAAATGAATTCACGCATTCCTCTATGTGTTACCATTGTACGGTCATAAATACGAAGAAGAGCGCCTTTTCCTAATTGACCGAACTGCGTCTTATCACCAGATGCATCATTTGCTGGACTTGCATCAAGCGCATAGAAAATATCTGGTTGAATCATATTTGCAGCAGTTTGTGCTCCGCGAAGACCTACTTCTTCTTGTACAGTCGCACCAGAGTATAATGTGTTTGGTAATGTTTCATCTTTTAATTCCTTTAGCAATTCGATAGCAAGGCCACATCCATAGCGGTTGTCCCAAGCTTTCGCCATAATTTTCTTTTCATTTGCCATTGGCGTGAATGGGCAGATTGGAACGATTTGTTGCCCTGGCTTTATGCCAATTTCAATCGCATCTTCATAACTATCTGCACCTATATCAATTAACATATTTTTTATATCCATCGGTTTTGCACGTTGCGCATCACTTAATAAATGAGGAGGAATGGAACCAACAACCCCAATAACAGGACCATTCTTCGTCATAACTTGTACACGCTGAGCTAATAGTACTTGGCTCCACCAGCCACCTAACGTTTGAAAACGAAGCATCCCATTTTTCGTAATTTGCGTAACCATGAAACCTACTTCATCCATATGACCTGCTACAAGAACGCGCGGGCCAGTTTCGTCCCCTTTTTTCAGACCAAATACGCTACCTAAACCGTCTTGCACAATCTCATCAGCATATTTGCTTAATTCTTGCTTCATAAAACTGCGCACATCATGTTCAAAACCTGATGCACCTTGTAATTCTGTTAACGTACGAAATAATTGTAATGTCTCTTTATTCACGAAGTCCCCTTCTTTCAAACCTTAGTAGAATACCTCTTTTATTGTAACGAAATTTTCGAAATGTTTCTAGTTTCTTCTTTTTTAGTTGCATTTGCATTATAATTATTATTGGTACACTATTTTTATTTTACAGAATTGAGGTGAATATATGAGCTGGAAAGGTTTAGTCACAGGTCTTGGCGTTGGATTCGCAGCTGGTTATTTCGTTGCAAACAAAGTACAAGAACAATCCCATATTTCTTCAGAAAAAGCATTGAAAATGGTGAAACAAGCATTAAGTCATAAAGGTGAAATTACTGGCTCTTGGGTACATATGGTTCCAGAGGCATTTGAAAAATATGATGTCGCGTACGAAGTTTATCGCGGCGGTCTTACAACGATGTTAGATGAAATACAAGAACGATTTGAATTTTTAGTTGATGCTAAAACAGGTACTGTTTTAGAGGTTATAGCAGCATAAAAAGAGGTTTCCCATTAGGTGAACCTCTTTTTTTTTTTAGAATTACCAACAAAAGCTGATAATAACAGCAATACATAATAAGTGGAGATTGTTCCAATAAATATTTTTGGACACCTTCCTCTTATTAATATTAAGCTTCTATATTTGTTTGTCTCTCTATTTTCTCCACTATATGCCCTTCCTCATTCCACTTTACTGCACGGTAATATGCATCATGATAAAAAGTAAACCACGCCTCTTTTTCAGCACCATACTTCATCCACTTTTGTTTATGTTCAATCGATGTCATTGGATAGTCATCGTATGCCATTACCCATAATACATTTTGATGTGCATGCGTCGGTAAAATGTCCGCTAAATGAAGCATCGTTTCACCCTGACTTTCAAGGACGACAACGGCATGTCCATCGCTATGACCACCCGTATGCACCATCTTTATTTCATCCGTAATTTCTATTTCTTTCCTGAACGTAACAATCTTATCAACGATTGGCTCCCAATTTTCCTTCCAATATGTATTACGCGATCTAACATTCGGATTTTTCATTTCATTCCATTCAGTCTCACTTACATAAATCGTTGCGTTCGGAAACGCCGGAACAAGGTGATTTCCCTCCCATTTTGTTAAACCAGATGCATGGTCAAAATGAAGATGCGTCATTAAGACGTAATGAATATCTTCAGTATGCAGTCCCAATTTTTCCAAAGATTCCTTAACTGATGATTCTTCTGTTACACCTTGATTTCGCTTCATTTTCTCATTCAATTTACCATTCCCTATCCCTGAATCAATAAGTATGTTTCCTTCTTTCGTTTGTAAGAGTAACGGATCTGTTCGTAAATAAATATGATTTGTATCATTATGTTTATATTTTCGTGACCAAAGTATTTTTGGCACAACTCCAAACATCGCGCCTCCATCTAAATGTGTATTCCCACCTTTTAGCCACGTCACTTTTATATTTCCAATTTGTAACTGTTCCATATCCCATCCCCCTTTTTCATTTAATTTTAACATAATATTCCGATTATTTTTCATATAAAAAACCTATGCATTACTGCATAGGCTCCGTACGATATTTTGCTTCAACTCGATAAATACGATGACCTTTACTAGAAAATTTCTCTTCGTATTCTGTCATAATGTTTCCTTCATAATCACTATTATGAAGATCTAGGCTAAGGTAAGTTAATAACATACCATACTCAGCCATACTCATAATAGAATATTCAAATAAACCTTGGTTATCAGTTTTGAAATGAATTTCTCCGCCATCTACTAACACTTCTTCATAATTGCGTAAAAATGTTTTATACGTTAAACGACGCTTCGTATGACGATTCTTCGGCCATGGATCTGAGAAGTTTAAATAAACGCGGTCAATTTCACCTTTCGCAAAGAAAACTGTTAAATCTTCAGCATCTTTATTAATTAACTTTAAGTTCGGTACTTCTTCTTCAATTAATTTATCAAGTGCATCTACAACAACACTTGTGAATTTTTCAATTCCAATATAGTTAATATGCGGATTTGCTTTTGCCATATCATACATGAAGCGGCCACGTCCTGTACCTACTTCAATATGAATTGGCTGTTCATTTCCAAATATTTCTTTCCAGTTACCAGCGCTCTCCTCTGGGTTTCCAATTACGATATGTGAATACTCATTAATTCGATCCATTGCATAAGGCTTATGTCTTAAACGCATAGATGTCTCCCTCTCTTTACAAAACTATTTTAAAGGAAAAATTCCTTCTTTCTGTTTTAATCAATCTATCAAACAAAAAACCAAGTACGTACGAGCACTCGGTCCGTTTCTTTCAAGTATAAGATGTACCATTTTGATAAAAACTACATAAAGCATTAAACATTCCATGACGAAACAGCTTTTTCTCTTACATTTCTAGGGAGAGAAAAACACTCGAAAGGATGATCCGTTCATGCCAATTAATCAACAGCATCAATTAGAAGTGTTAAAAGATATTTTAATCAACCATCAAAGTGATTGCTGCGGGACAGTTTCTGAATGCGAGCAATTAGAGCGACTCATTCAATCGTTACTCGCAAACGATAGTATAAGTAGTGACACTAAAGTAATGCTAAACGATGTATATTCTTATAGTCAATCGGGTAAATCTTCCTCTAATTTGGACAACCATATTTCCAATAATCAAGAACAACTTACTCAGTGGATTGCTGGAATGGACAATTTTTCTTAAGTATTATTCTGAAGCAAGTAGTTGCTGTAAATATTGATGCCAATATTTAGCTTCTGCTTGCTGCTTTTTTGTTGTGTGCCATTGCATAGATAAAATCGTTTGTGCTATCACATACCATCTCATACGCCTAAGCAATGATTCATCTAGTTCAATCTCATAATATCCGAGCCACTCACTCCATTCATGGCGCGGAACATACCAATATAATAACATACCAAGATCTAAAGCTGGGTCAGCAATAACAGCCCCATCCCAATCAATTAAAAACAATTCATCTTCGTCCGACAATATCCAATTGTTATGGTTTACATCACAATGGCATACAACGAATTCATTGTACTCAATATCTTTTAATGACTCCGTTAAATATTGCAGGCCTTGCTGAATTGTTTCATCAACTCTTATATCTCCTCTTAAAACGAGCTGTAATTGTTGTAATAACTCTTGCGCATGAAGCGGCTGCTTTCCTAGCCTTTGAATCATCTGCACAAGCGCTTTAGAGGAGTGTATTTTCTTCAAAAGTTTCGCAACACGCTCTAGTTTCATATCCTCTGGCTCTAACTTCTGTCCCGGAAGCCATTTTTGAGCAGAAATTACATCACCGTTCGTTACCCTTCTTGTCCAAAGTAATTTTGGAACAATTCCTTCTGCTGACAATACCGCTAAAAAGGGCGATGTATTCCGCTTTAAAAATAACTTTTGTTGTCCGTTTTGCGCAATATATGCATCGCCCGTTACTCCACCAGCCGGTATAAGACTCCACTCTTTTCCTAATAATTGTTCCAACCATTCCATATTCATTACCCGTTAACAAATCCTTATCTTTTATAGTTATGAAAAGAAAAACCGCAACATTTCTACGCATGTTGTGGATTCATATATTTTACTGTATTTGAATGAAAAAACTTGGCATAAGCCGAAAACAGGATAAATCACCTGTTCTTCTAGTTTATTTTACAAAATCAATCATAGAATGACAACTTATGAAAATCGTCACCTTTGTCAATTCTACATTTATTACATTCTCATCGTCAAGTAGCGATTTGTCACATTATCGTCAATATATACGTGCTAATTGGAGCCAATTGAAGTTCCTTTCCTCTAAATGAAGAAATTGGCTCTATTTTCGCTTGCTTTTCGTTTACTAACACATGCCACGTTTCTTCTTTTGGAAGCTGCACCGTTTTAGCTTCTAAACCGCTATTAAATAAAACTACAATCTCTTTCCACGGTCCAAATAATTCTACATGCTCTAGGTGGTATGCCAGTACTTCTGTAGATGTTTGCAAAAAAGTCATATGCTTTTTTATAAGGTCCGCATTTTGTAATCGGAATGCCCCGTGCCCTTTGCGAATCGCAATTAACCCTTTTATATAGTTAACGGTCTCCATCTCTTTCTCTTTTTGATCCCAATCTAATTGATTAATTTCATCATTTGCATTATAGCTATTTTCGTTCCCTTGCTTCGTACGATAAAACTCTTGCCCCGCATGTAAGAAAGGAATCCCTTGTGAAAGAATAACCATTGCGGTTGCTAAACGATGACGCCTTTTCAAAATTTCTTCTGATTCTGGATTACTTTGCACTAGTTTATCCCACATCGTCATATTGTCATGACATTCTACATAGTTGATGCTTTGTACTGGCTCTAGGAACAATCCTGTTTCTTTCATACTTAAAAGGCTACCAGCTACTATATACTGCAAATGATTACAGTCTACATGCCCACCAAATGCAAAGCCACGTTTATTTATATTAAAAGTACTTCCTTTTATTCCATCACGAAATTGATCATTAAACTGTGCGATACATAGCATTTTATTCGCATTATTTAACGTCGCTTTCTCTTCAAGAGGAAGCGGTGTTTGCAAATCCCATCCTTCACCTAATAACAGCGCATCCTGCTTTATTTTTCGTACTTCTTTTTCTAATTCATTCATCGTTTCAACATCTAAAATTCCCATTAAATCAAATCGGAATCCATCAACATTGTATTCAGTAAGCCAATATAAAACAGATTCTATAATAAATTTCCTCATCATTTTCCGTTCAGATGCTATATCATTTCCAACTCCCGTCCCATTAGAAGGCATACCGTCTTCCCCATGACGAAAATAATATCCCGGGACAAGCTTCTCAAATGATGATAATTCTCTTTCATAAACATGATTATATACAACATCTATAATCACTCGAATGCCGTGATCATGAAATGTTTCAATTAGTTGTTTACACTCTACTATCCTGTTATATGGATCAGAAAGGTTTGTAACATAAAATCCTGTTGGTATATTGTAATATAACGGATTGTAGCCCCAATTATATGCGGAAGCAGGATTCACTTCATCTATACCACCAAAACAATGTAAAGGTAATAGTTCAACATGTGTAACGCCTAAATCTTTTATATAAGACAATCCTGTTAATGTCCCATTTCGCCCTACTGTCTCCTCTTCCATTAGCCCTTTATATGTCCCTTTCTTATTCACCCCACTGTTTGGGTGAATAGTAGCGTCACGAATATGCAGTTCATACAATATGGCATCTGTCATTGACTGTAATGGTGATAATTCTACTCGTTTTGTCACATTCGTTTTTTCCAAATCGATAACGACGCCGTATTTTCCATTTATCGTCGCAGACTTTGCATAAGGGTCAACCGCTTCGTTCCATATTAAATTAATACAAACAAGGAATGTATATCGTGCTCCATCATGATCACCTTGTAATGTATGAATCCACACTCCGTTTTCTTCTCTGTACATTTCATAATCAATATATTCTTTATCACTTTTATAAATCCGTACTTTCGCAAGCCTTGCAGTCGGAGCCCATACTTTAAATATTGTTTCTTCTTTTTTATACACAGCACCTAAGTCGGTACCTTCGTAATAATATTTTTCATCGAAAACTACTGTTCGAATCACAGCGCCTATTTGTAAATCTGTTTCTTCATTCCGTTCATCCCGTACTGTATAATACTTCCCCACATCTATCGGCTCTTCTATAAAGCATTCATACTTCGTTGCATCTGGAAGAGCAATAGTATGAACAATCGGTAACTCTTTCACATTGCTTCCTTCTTGTAAACGAAATGTCCGGCTTGTTCCATACGCATGCGGGAGCAAAATTGTAATTTTATTCATTTCATCTAAATAGGCATCAAATGGACGTTTTACTTTCAACATAAAAAATCACCATCATTCTCAAAATTAAAATAAAGTGAAACTTTAATCAATGGGAACGCTTTACTCCCACTGATTATTAGCCTTCACCAATTGGGCCTTTACGGGCAGTAGATCTCCCACCTAACTTCTTTGCTTCATCCTAATTTGGAGATGGGAGTCTTACTGCCCGCAAATAGGGGGGTGAAACGAGCTGCAAGTGATAAGGGTTTTCTTATCAGCGAAGCTCTATACAGTAACACATTATTCCCTATAGTATATTCACCTGTATAAAAAACGTTTTCATACATTCTATTTTTGTAGTTTTATTTCAGTAATCGATTTATACTTCGGCGTTTCCTTAACGTGAGATTCATACAAAGTAATCGTATCTGCTTGAAATGATGTTACAGGTAACTCTTTTACATTTGTCAGATCAAACACTTTTTCTCCTACCCATTTACGCGCAACAGTAATATGTGGATGATAAGGACGTGTATCTAGAGAGAAGCCATTTTCTTCACAAATTGTATGCACTTGCTTTTGTAAACTAAACAAATCTTGATTATCACTTATCCCCGCCCAAAATATACGCGGCTGGTCCACCTGTCCGAATGTAGAAAGTCCTTGTAACGTGAACGATAATTCCGTTTTTTCTGTAAGTGTTTGTAATCCATTCTTTATTCCTTCTAACTGTCCCTCTGTCGCACTTCCTAAAAATGAAAGGGTAATATGATAGTCTTCTTCATGTACCCACGAGCGAAATGGTAATTCATCCTTCATTTCCTCTTTATAATTAGAAAGAATTTCTTTTATATGACGTGGTAAAGTTACTGCGACAAAATAATGCGGCACCATCTACATCGTCTCCTTTATGTTATTGTTGCTTTTCTTCCTTATCTCATTCAGCTAAAAAGAATCCGCCCTCTAAAGTAGAGAGCGGTCATTATTTAAATATCTTTTATTTCGCTAATTCATGAATTGCCTGAGCATAAATCGCTGTCGCTTTTAATAAATCTTCAATTTCAATGTACTCATCTTTTTGATGCGCAAGTTCTTCTTTTCCTGGGAATAACGGGCCAAATGCAACACCAGCTTTCAATGAACGAGCATAAGTACCACCGCCAATTGCTAACAATTCAGCTTTTTCACCAGTTTGTTCTTCATATACACGTTGCAAAGTACGAATTAACGTATGATCTTTGTCAACGTGATGCGGGCGAGAGTTAGAATAATCCGCTACTTCAAATCCATGAGTACCAACATATTCTTTTAACTTTGCAATTGTTTCTTCAAAGTTAGTTGTAACTGGATAGCGTACATTTAATCCTAAATTACCACCGTTTTCTTGCGAGTAAGACAGGCGACCAACATTCACTGTTAACGGCCCGCTAATATCGTCTTTATAAGAAATACCAGCTTTTTCTCCAATAATATCACCTGTAAATGTTTCTGTTACAAACGAGGCAAATGAAGCCCCTTTTCCATCAAGAGAAACTTTCGTTAAGAAGTTTACCAATAATAAACCTGCATTTTCTCCCTTTTCCGGAGTAGATCCGTGAGCTGAAATCCCTTTGATTTGCAACGTCACCGTCTTTCCTTCTACAATTGCTTTACCTATTTTTTTAGCAGTTTGTAAATACTCTTCATATGCTACTGTAAGTGTATTTACATCTTCTCCTGTAATAACTGCTTCTGCAAAATCAGGAACCATATTTAAACGACGACCTGACTCAAATGAAATAAGCTTAAATGTGCCTTCTTTCTCTTCGCCACCACTTTGCACAACTTGTATGTCAGAAATTCCTTTTTCCGCATTAATAATCGGAAAATCTGCATCCGGCGCAAAACCGATTGTTGGCATTTCTTCATTTTTAAAATAATGATCTACACACTTCCAATTACTTTCCTCATCTGTTCCTAAAATCATACGAACACGTTTTGAAAGAGGTAAGCCTAATTCTTTAACGATTTTCATCGCATAATAAGCTGCCATCGTCGGCCCTTTATCATCAATTGCACCGCGTGCAAAAATCTTCCCGTCGCGAATATCCGCACTATACGCAGGCGTTGTCCAGCCATCTCCTTCTGGTACAACATCAACGTGACAAAGAATACCTACTAATTCTTCTCCTTGTCCCATTTCAAGATGACCTGCATATCCTTCTAAATTTTTAGAACAGAAACCTTCTGCTTCTCCTTTATGTAACATGAAAGATAAGGCTTTTTCTACACCTTCACCAAATGGTGCGCCCTCTTTCGCAGATTCTTCTTCCCATACACTTTTAATTTGTAAAAAATTTTGTGTATCACGAATTAAATCATCTTTTCGTTTTGTAACTTCTTCTGTCCAATTAATCGTCGACATCACGCATCCATCCTTCACTATATTGTCTCTTTCATCATAGCAAACGAAAATCTCTTATGCCATACATGAAAACCTAATAACGGACAATTGTAATATTTCAGATATTTCTTATTAGTTTTTCTTTTATTTTTTTAAAAAAATTTGCAGGAATTTGGCGTTTTACGTAGAAATTTATGAGTTAGTTGACTGACCAGACATACAATGTCAACTACCAATATTTTTCTATATGAATATTTGTTAAACTTTTGTAAAATTTAAGTAAGTTAAAGCATGAATTTTATCATGTAGAGTACAATGGTAGTAACGACCTTCTTTCCTGAATGGGGTCAAAAAAACTAGTAGAGGAGCGGTTTTCTCTTGAAACCTACAACTACTCGTATGCTAACACGCATTAAATCGATTTATATGTACATCAATGAAAACGGTACGGTAACAACGAAAGACCTTGTAGATGAGTTCGGGATCACACCGCGAACAATACAACGTGATCTAAATGTGTTGCAGTTTAATGAACTCGTGTATAGCCCTTGCCGCGGCAAGTGGACAACGACAGGAAAGAAAGTGAGAATGACCTCATAATAAAAAATAATTGTATGTAAATAAATACATACCCCTTTCTAACTCATTAGAAAGGGGTCTTTTCTATGCTCTGAAATTGGCGTTACTTTTCGTTATCTACTTGATACGTCTTTAACATTTCTACTTCTTCATCTGTTAATTCACGATATTGCCCAAGTTCTAACTCTTCATCTAACATTAAAGGTCCCATCTCTGTTCTCTTTAAATAAACTACTTTTTTCCCTACCGCTTCAAACATACGCTTCACTTGATGGAATTTTCCTTCTGTAATAACGAGTTCAATCTCAGAAATATCATCACTTTTTAAAATTGTAAGTTCGCCTGGCTTCGTTTCATAGCCATCTTCTAAAATAACACCTTTAGCGAATTCTATTACATCCTCTTCCGTTACAACACCTGAAATGTGTGCATAATATTTTTTCGGCACATGCTTTTTCGGAGATAATAGTTGATGCGTTAACTTCCCATCATTTGTGATTAATAAGAAACCTTCTGTATCAATATCGAGCCTTCCAACAGGGAATGGATCGAAAATCGCATCTTCTAATTCTAATAAATCTATTACTGTTTCGTGGTTATCATCTTCTGTCGCTGAAATAACACCTTGTGGTTTATGCATCATTAAATAAACAAACTCTTTATATTCCACAACTTCACCGTGAATCATAACCTCTTGCTCTTCTACATTCACATGAAACTTCGCATCTTTCACTGGCGTTCCATCAATCTTCACAACGCCGTCTTTCAGTAATTTCTTTACTTCTTTTCTACTTCCGTGTCCCATATTCGCTAATAATTTATCTAATCTCATGTTCTTCACCTTCTTTATTTATCATAGAAAAGGGGACGTATTTACGCCCCTTTTGATTTCAACTTTATTTTGAATCTACTACCAAGTTTACGCTGGATTTTCTCTAAAGCTTCTCCGCCAAATACTCTTTCTAGTACTCCTGTGCGAATCGCTAACAATCCGTAAACAAGACCACCAATACCTGCACAAATCGCAACTGTAATAAGAGCACCAATACGGCCATCAGGCGAAATCATGAAGGATAGAAGCCATTGTGATAGTTTTACAGCAATAACCATTACAAGTGTTAAGACTGCAATTTGGAATGTTCTCTTATATACAACACCAAATGAATAGTGTGCGTGTTTTTTAATTTGTCTATTCGTATACCATACGGAAGCTAAGAAGCCGACTGCAGTAGCCAAAATCGCCCCAACTGTACCGAAATAACGAATAAAGATTACGTTACATGCAAATTTCAAAATAACACCCATCACAAGCGCAACAATCGCATGTTTCTGCTGGTTAATCCCTTGCAGAATTGCTGCTGTTACTGTGAATAAAGCGAATAACAATGCAACTGGCGCATACCACATTAATACTTGTCCACCTAGTGGGTCTGAATCGTAGAAAGCAGTGTAAATCGGATATGCAAGTGTAGAAATACCGACAACTGCTGGCAATGTTAAAAACATATTCGCCTGGAATGTTTGTGTAATTTGTAATTTCAAATAACGGTATTGCTTTTCAGTAAACGACTTTGTAATCGCTGGCACGAGCGTTAAACTAAACGCTGTTGCAAGTGATACTGGAATCATAATTAATTTATGCGTCCACATCGTGAAAATACCGAGTGCTCGCTCTGCGATATCTCCTTGACCAATCGCCTGCATAATAGAGTTAAATGTCAATGTATCAATTTGTTGATATAAAGGAATTGTTAATCCAATTACAACGTAAGGGATTGCATATGCAAACAACTCTTTAAACAATTGAGCGGTACTTACCGTCGATTCTGGTACAGTTTGCTCAATTAAATATTGATCCAAATATTTTTTACGTTTTAACCAGTACCAAATTAATACGCCAAGTGCTCCAACTGCTGAAACGAACGCAGCGAATGTCGCAACCCCAACTGCCGTTGCTACTGTACCGCCAAGTACTTTAATAACGATGAAACTACCCGCTAATAAAAAGACGATACGAATAATTTGCTCAATAATTTGTGAAACCGTAGTCGGTCCCATCGATTGGTGGCCTTGGAAATAACCACGAATCAAACTTGCTGCCGGCACAACAATAAGCGCAAAACTTACGAGGCGAATAATCGTCGTAACTTCTTCTATCTTATTTTGTAAACTTTGTTTACCAAGCATTGCTTCTGCAAATAATGGTGCGGTCATGTACAGTACTAAGAAGGAAAGAACTCCTGTTACTATCATCATAACCATTCCCGAGCGGAACATTCTCCGGCTCGTTTTATAATCTCCAAGTGCATTATATTTGGAAACAAACTTAGAAACAGCAAGCGGCACTCCTGCCGTTGCGATACTTAAAAATATCGTATATGGAATGTATCCATATGTATAGAGCGTTCCGCCTTCTGTGCCTACTAATGCATGAAACGGAAAAACGTAAATCATGCCTAAGAACTTTACTAAAAATGTCCCTAACGTCACAATAAGCGTTCCGCGCAGAAATTTTGAATCGGACATACGAAAATCCTCCTACATCTACATAAAGTGAAACTATAATTAGTGGGAGACTCTCCTCCTACTAACCATTCAAGCATTTACAGGCTGCTTTAACTCCCTCTTTACTTCTCCAAAATCTTAAGGTAGTAGTCTTATTGCCCATAAATAGCAGGATAATGCTGAACTCTAACTTTTGTATTGTACCACAATTCTCCTCTTAAGCAGTACTTCACTCTATTTTTCTTTTAAGGGAAAACATGCTATTCTTTTAGGCAGGAAATGTAGAAAATGAGGTCGATATATTATGCATTATGATGTTATTGTCATCGGCGGCGGTCCTTCAGGGCTAATGGCTGCAATCGGTGCTGCTGAAGAAGGCGCAAGCGTCTTACTTCTTGATAAAGGAAATAAACTAGGACGTAAACTTGCGATTTCTGGTGGTGGTCGTTGTAACGTAACGAACCGTCTACCACTTGATGAAATCGTTAAACATATACCTGGAAATGGTCGCTTCTTATACAGTGCTTTTTCTATTTTCAGTAATGAAGATATTATTACATTCTTCGAAAATCTCGGTGTACAACTGAAAGAAGAGGATCATGGCCGCATGTTCCCAGTATCAAATAAAGCGCAATCTGTTGTAGATGCACTGTTAACACGATTAAAAGACTTAGGTGTGAAAATACGTACGAATACGCCTGTCGAAACGATTGAGTATGAAAACGGTCAAACGAAGGCTGTTATTCTGCAAACAGGTGAAGTGTTAGAAACGAATCACGTCGTTATCGCTGTTGGCGGAAAATCTGTTCCTCAAACTGGTTCTACTGGAGACGGATACGCTTGGGCTGAAAAAGCTGGGCATACAATTACAGAACTTTTCCCAACAGAAGTACCAATTCTTTCAAACGAACCGTTTATTCGTGACCGCACATTACAAGGTCTTGCTTTACGAGATGTAAACTTAAGTGTATTAAACCCGAAAGGAAAAGTTATCATTTCTCATAAAATGGACATGCTTTTCACTCACTTCGGCCTATCTGGTCCTGCTGCTCTTCGCTGTAGCCAATTCGTTGTGAAAGCAATGAAAAAGTTTAAAACGAACACAGTGCACATGAGTATCGATGCATTGCCAGAAGAAAATAGTGAGCAACTGTTCCAGCGCATGCTGAAACAAATGAAAGAAGATCCGAAAAAAGGAATTAAAAACGTTTTAAAAGGCTATGTTCCTGAACGTTACTTCCTATTCTTATTAGAAAAAAATGAAATTGACGGTAGCGAACAAGCTGGACAAGTTTCTCATGAGAAGATTCGCGCACTTGTGAAAGATTTTAAAGAATTTACCGTCCATGTAAATGGTACGCAGTCAATTGAAAAAGCATTCGTTACTGGCGGAGGGGTATCCGTTAAAGAAATTAACCCGAAAGAAATGGCTTCGAAATTCACGAATGGTTTATACTTCTGTGGAGAAGTTCTTGATATTCACGGTTATACTGGCGGCTATAACATTACATCTGCCCTTGTTACTGGCCGAATTGCCGGAACAACAGCAGGACAAAATTCAAAAATGCAATATTAAAGAAGAAACAGGGACTTCTGTTTCTTTTTTTAGTATGTTGAAATAGCAAAGTAATACACGAAATTATATCGGCGATACTTTAAATATGTCGACCGTTTCTTCAAAAACATCCCTTCCTCCTAACTTCCCATTGCTTTTTTGTTGCTTTATATACCTTAGTACCTTTATATTTTATATTGTTGAATATTCGAAAAAGGGTAAGGGGAAAACAAATGAGAAAAAAAGTCATGATGTCTTTAATGCTAATGACGTTTCTTTCTGCGGTAGAAGGAACGATTGTTAGTACAGCGATCCCTCGTATAACGAGTGATTTGTCAGGTGTCGAACTTGTTAGTTGGGTATATGCAATCTATATGCTTGCAACAGCTGTTTCGACTCCAATATACGGAAAGCTAGCTGATTTATTCGGCCGTAAAAAAGTTCTGCTCATCGGAGCAACAATCTTCTTAATCGGTTCTGCACTTTGCGGAGTCGTTACATCAATGGAACAATTAATCTTCTTCCGTGCTCTTCAAGGTATAGGGGCTGGTGCTGTTATGCCGATCACAATGACGATTATTGGAGATCTATATAGCGAAGCGAAAGACCGCGCGAAAGCACAAGGCTGGATGAGTGCCGTTTGGGGTGTATCTGGTGTTATTGGGCCGTTAGTAGGTGGATTTTTAGTCGATTCTCTTTCTTGGCGCTATATTTTCTTCTTAAACGTTCCTTTTGGAATTATCGCTTGCTTAATGTTTGCCACTTCTTATAAGGAATCTGTTAAGTCCGCCGCTAAGCAACATATCGACTATCTTGGTGCGACAGTTTTCTCATTAAGTACAATTGCTTTACTATACGCATTATTAACAGGTAGCAGTAAGCAAAACTGGGGAGACATTTCAATTATCGGCCTATTAATCTTTGCCGCTGTTTCATTCATTATTTTCTTATACATCGAGAAAAAGTCTCCGGAGCCATTAATTCCGCTAGCACTTTTCTCTAACCGTACATTATCTACAATAAACATACTAACACTTATTGCTGGCGCAATGATTATTAGTATTACAGTGTATCTTCCAATTTGGAGCCAAGGTGTTTTAGGAAAAAATGCGACAGAGGCTGGACTCATTTTAATGCCGATTCCTGTTATGTGGACATTCGGTGCTATGTTCTCCGGTAACTTAGTTGGCAAGTTACAAACGAAACAAATTATTTTACTTGGAGCTAGCATTTTATCAGTTGCTACTTTCTTATTATTTACATTATCAACAGATTCACCATCATTCCTTATTTATGTTGCAGTCGGATTATTCGGCTTAGGAATGGGGCTTGTTACACCAATTTACATGGTAACAATTCAAGCAGCTGTACCGGCCCATACGCGCGGAACGGCAGTTGGTTTAAATACATTTATTAATACATTTAGTCAAACACTAGGAGCTGCAATCTTCGGAACGATCTTCAATACGATGATTCATGCACGTGGCATTAAAAACCTTGATCTTGTTTCTTCTGGCGGACATGGAGGGGCTACAGCAAACGTAGCAACCGAGTCACAATCCGCATTAGCATCAAGTGTACACGTCATTTATATGAGCACTTTCGTATTAGCGGTATTCACATTAATTATCGCTTGGATCCTATTAAAGCCAGCTAAACAAACAAGTGAACAATAAAAAAAGGATGACCATTTTGGTCATCCTTTTTGCATAAAATCTACTCTTCATTCTCCACAATATATTTAAGCACGGACAATTTATTATCCCAAAATCGTTCATAGTACGAGAGCCACTGCTGTAATTCCTCTAATGGTTCTGGGTGCAAACGATATATCTTCTCTCTTCCACTCTTTCTTCCACTCACTAAATTCGCTTCTGAAAGAATATGAAGGTGCTTTACAACTGCAGTACGGCTCATCGGAAAATGATCCGTTATTTTTGAAATTGGTAACTCTTTATCACTTAATAACCGTAACACTTCTCGGCGGGTTGGATCAGCAATTGCTTGAAATACATCATATTTCGCTGCTGACGAGGACACTTAACCTTCGACAACCTTTTTCAGTTTTTCATTTACAATCGCTACCCAGCCACCATTCATTCTATCGCGAATAATAGAGCTCTTCGCATTCGCTTTCGGAAGGATTTCATCAGGATGTTTCCAGCCGCCGTGAATTAACGTAAATTCTGTTTTATTATCTCCTAGGTCTTTCAAATTAAATGAAACAACCCAGCCATCTGTGTCCCATGAGAAAGATAAATAATTCGGCTCATCAATCTCTAACACTTTACATGGTGATGGTCCGAAAGGTGATTGCACATGAAACTCATGTCCTACCGCCAATTCGAAATCATTTGGCATAAACCATGACGCAATTCCTTCTGCAGTCGATACTACATTCCATACTTTTTGAATAGGCACGTTAAAAACGATTGTTTGTTTAATATCATTTAATGTATTTTGTTGTTCCATTTTATATCTCCTTTATTCGGCATTAAAATATAACACCTTTTAGTTTCACATTAACAATATAACACCTTTTGGTTTCATGTCAAGAAAGACTCTTTTTCACTGTTGAGAAATTCTCAACATTTTTTCAACAGGACAAACACCCTCTCACCATTCCTTCATAATATACTCACAAAGGCAATGAAAAATAGAAAATTCCCTCAATATGAAACTCTATCACTCCTATTGAGAGAAGCGCCTAACTTATCTCATCTGTACTTCGTCTCTCCTCCTTCCCTCGGGGACAATACGCGAGATATGTAAAAATCAGAAGGAGTATGCCCGCCATTTGGGTAGGTAGTTATTTCTCTTCTCCTCAACATTTCCTTAGGAGCGAAATGACTACCGACCCACTTTTTCAAACAAAAATAAAAAGGAGATGAAAGCTATGTTCTATTGCATTAACTGTTCTGAAATTCACCATGAAAAACACCCGAATGATAAAGTTTTTAAAAACGGTTTTTATATTGATCCATTTTTAGGTGATCGTTATCACCTTGGTATGTGTACAGATGCCCAAAACCATGAAACAGGGGCGCCTCTTTTAGCGACAAAGAAATTAGGCACAACTCAATCTATTATGAACGTATTACCGACACATGTTGTCCCAACATAAAACATAAAAAAGAGCTGGCTCACCCAGCTCTTTTTTATGCTTTATAAACGATCATTGCTGAAAAACAATAAATTTGGTTTTCGTCATCGTTAATAGAAACACCGACTTGGTACTTAATATCTACAAAGTTACTATCATCAATTTTTTTCAAAAATACATTTACAGCGTCTTCTAAGTCTTTTTCATGACTTTCATCAAACACTTTCACACGAATCATGTTAACACCATCCTAGATCGCAGCCCTCCGCCGCTTGTTTATTGCCACGGTGCGTATCTATGATGCGATAAAACTTTCCATCTTCATATATATATCCGTCTTCTAACACATATTGTTTATCTTCAGTATAGACATAAAACTTACCTATCATAAACTTACTCGTATATAATTCCAAATAATCTTGCCTAAATTTAGCTACAACTTTATTTGTAATATCAATTCTAATTGTGCGCCCCACCTTCTCTCCCTCCCTTGCAAAGAACGGATTTAGGTATATTGTATTAGCGATTTTATATTTTATGCTTAAAAATAAGTGGATATGCCCTCTTTCTGCGCCTGTACTATTTTTCTAAAAAAATTCCCCCTATTTATTCAACTTATAAGAGCAAAAAAACAAACAAAAAAACGACTTTTATATATTGACTACAGCATATCAGATGTGATATTATATAAAATTTGACATTTTTATCCTAGTATGTTATCATTAAAAGTAGTTACCACATACGGAGGTGGATGATTTGTTTCAAATTGGTGATAAAATCGTTTATCCAATGCACGGTGCAGGAATCATCGAAGCAATTGAAGAGAAAGAAATATTAGGCACTACGCGTCAATATTGTGTTATACGCATCATTAGTAAAGATATGCAAGTAATGCTTCCGATGAATCAATTACAAAAATCAGGTATACGTTATATCGTCGATAAAGGTACGTTAGATGGTATACTTCTTGAATTTCATCATGGGGAATCAGACCCCTCACTCTCTTGGAAACAAAGATATACAATGAATATGGAAAAAATGAAGAACGGCAATCTTCAAGATAGTGCAGAAGTTGTTCGTGATTTACTTCGTCGCAATAAAGAAAGAGCATTAAATGCGAGCGAAAAACAAATGCTAGATAATGCGCGTAAAATGGTTATTAGTGAAGTTGCGCTCGTACAGAATGTTTCAGAACATCAAGCAACAGAATTTCTTCAAGATACAATCAATCATTAATTTTAAAAATAGCCGACCGCTATTTTTTTTTGCGTAAAAAAGGCCAAAGAGTTAAATCTCTTTGGCTTTTCATATTACCCACGCCCCGCTTGAAACGATGGGTATAGAGTCATTCCACCATCTGCAAATAACGTAATTCCAGTTACGTAACTTGCCTCTGCTGAAGCGAGCCACGTTGCTACTGCTGCGATTTCTTCAGGTTTTCCAATGTACCCCATTGGAATCATACTTTCTACGTCGTCACGTTTTTTCGGGTCAGCAAATTTTTCAGCATTAATTGGCGTATTAATTGCACCAGGACCAATATTATTTACCCGAATACCTTTTGGTGCATATTCTAACGCTAACGTTTCTGTCATAAGCTTAATCCCTCCCTTACTAGCCGCATAATGCACAAATAATGGCCACGGGATTTTCTCATGAACACTAGACATATTAATAACCGAACCTTTAATATCGTGTTCCACAAAATATTTAATCGCTTCACGACTTCCTAAAAAAGCACCTGTTAAATTTGTATGAATTACTTTATTCCAATCCTCTAACGGCATTTCATGCGACGGTACCGCGTTTTCTATCCCTGCATTATTAATCATAACGTCGAGCGTACCAAACTCTTTCACAGCAGATTGAATGAGATTCACAACATCTGCCTCGACCGTCACATCACCTTTTACAGCAATCGCTTCTCCACCTACCTTTTTTATTTCTTCTAATACATCGTTCGCTTCTGACTCTCTTGAGCGATAGTTAATAACAACTTTCGCCTTCTCTTTAGCAAATCTTACTCCCATGGCTCTTCCAAGACCAGTTGCTGATCCTGTAATAACGACGACTTTCCCTTCTAAATCGCTATACATTTTAATACCTCCTTAACCTTTCGCAATCCCCAGCATAATTCCAGCTGCAATGATAAAAACGATACCAATAACAATCCCAATTAATTGACGCTTCGTTTTCCTTTCACCTAATATAAAAATCCCGCCAAGCGTCGAAATAATAATTCCCATTTGTGAAAGGGAAAAGCTTGTTGCGACCCCAACTCTTGGCTGCGAAATGAATAAAAACATATTTCCAGCTGCCCAAATCAATCCTGGAAGAATATTTCGAATCGCATATTTATTGAATGGATGATGTTTAAATGTGAGTAAAATCCCGCCTAATACCATACCGACCGCTTGTGGTAATAAAGCCGACCAACCGTTCACGTTAAATAACCGGATAACTACTACGTAAACTAAATAACCGACTGTTGAAATTAATAAAATAATAATTCCTTTTTTAAAATTTCCTGCTTGCTCTGCATTCTTCTCTTCTTTACTTTGAAGCGATGTTAAAATAACCCCGATAATAATACAAACGAGCGCCAAAACTCCAAGAACGACCGATATCGTCGTTGACCATTCATGAAACACGATAACCCCAAATAATGTTGTTGCGACTAATTGAAGCCCTGTTGAAATCGGCATCGTTCTAGAAACACCCATTAAATCAATACTTTTTAATTGATTCGCTTGACCAAGTGCCCAAAATAAGCCAGATACAATTCCAACTCCAATAACGGTCGGAGTTAATACCGGCTTCATAAAAATATAAACGACAATTGAGAAGATAAGTGCACCGAACGTTGTACCGAGCGTTTGACTATACGGTCCCCCACCCAGTTTCACGTTAAATAGCACAATACTCCCCCAAAATATAGCTGGTAAAATCGCTAAAAGTATATCCATCGCTCATTACCTTTCTCTACAAAATGTCATAGGTTATCGCTCTAAATCATTAGAGTGAGCTTTTATTTTTTCGTTTTTTCGTGCACAAATCTTTTCTACAATAGCACCAGAAACATTCTTTTCTCGCTCCACTTTCTTTATCTTTATGTGATCTAAATTGTCTTCCAAAGTAAGTGTAACTTTATCATTCGGCGGATTATGTGCCCCTTGAAATGTAAGAAATTGTATCGTAACTTCAAACCTAGGAACAAACTCATCTTTCTTGCCTAGACGCTTTATATTTGTAACTGAGTCACATTCATATTGATCTTCTGTCACTTGCCTTATAACCGAGTAATATCGATTCAGTAACGCACTTTCTAAAAGCTGTTCCGTCGATTCCTTTGCCAAATAATTGCTTGGAGAAAAGAAAAAAACAGAACATATCATTGCAATCATTACACATATCTTTTTCATAACTTCCTCCTTTTCCTATAAGATAGTGTTCTCCAAAATGCCATAAAAAAACGACTTTCCCTATTTAGGAAAGTCGTTTTTTATAGCATAAATCCAATATTAACCACCACTCACTGGTGGTATTAGTGCAACTACATCACCAGATTGTATCGTATCATCTTCATTCGCGTACTCTTCATTAATCGCAACCATAATTGGCGCTGACACTGGTACATTATATTCTTTCGCAACAATATCTTTTAACTCTGCAACAGTAATATTTTCTTTCTCTATTTGTAATTCACTCGTTCCTGCTTCTTCTTGCAAGTTCGCAAATAACAATACTCGAATCATATTTATAACTCCTTCCCAGGCTCTCCTGCTGGATATGGTGTTTTTTCTAATTGGTCACCAATCCATGAGTCACCATCTTCCCAAAACTCCTTTTTCCAAATTGGAACAATTTGCTTAATACGCTCCATAATATATTCATTCGCTTCATAAGCCTCTTTGCGATGAGGCGTTGATACAGCAACAACAACCGCTATATCAGAAATTTGCAGCGTGCCGATGCGATGCGTAATCGCAACATGTGTACCGGGCCACTTCTCCTTCACTTCTGACCCAATTTTCTGTAGCATCTTTTCTGCCATCGTCTTATAAGCTACATACTCTAAGTATAGTGTACGACGCCCTTTCGTAAACTCCCTAACTGTCCCGATAAATGTTGTAACAGCACCACATTCACGGCGAACTACTTTCTTTGTCACCTCTTCAATCGAGATTTCTGTATCAATTACTTCATAATACGTATTTATCATTTTGCACCCCTAGCCGTTTGTAAAAACCAGTCTATATACAATTTTTCTTCTGTTATATGAAATACTTTATATTCTTCTCGTACATTTGACGAAGCATCATACCACGTAATAACTGCCGCTATATTTTCTACTTTATGTAAAAGTTCAGCGTCTTCCGCAGAACGAAGTAACACTACTTTCGGATAGTTCTCAGCTTTATAGCCCTCTATTAAAATCGTATCTACTTCAAAAAATTCGTACAAGCGGATAATTTCTTGCAAGGACCATTCATCTCGCAAAGAGGACAAAGATAGTAATCCGGCACCTTCTACACTACTTACTACAGCACCAGCTTTTCTGTGTCTTTCACTATCTTTTTGCGCTACTTCAGGAAACCCCCCGTGACCATGATGTTTAATTGTAGCAACCTTCATTTCTCTTTCAGTTAATGCATGCACCATCTTCTCTACAAGTGTTGTTTTCCCGCTATTTTGATACCCTACTATTTGTAAGATTGAAGAGGCTTTGTCCACGGCCAATCACTTCCCTCAGAGCATTCTAACAATAATACAGACACTTTCATTCCTGCTTCAAATCCTCTCGTTCCTCCAGGCAGCACGATAAAAGCATTTGCATCCGCAAGTGAAGAGACTGCACTCGATTTATCTAAACCGACTGGCATCGCTTGTAGTGCCCCATTAACAATACTCGCTTTTGCTCTTACAAAACGAGTAAACGGATTTGGTTTCGGGAAATCTTTTTGTAAAATAGCATCAGTTCTATATACGTGAGGCTCCTTCACATGCAAATACGTTTTCATAATTGGATGCACAAATAATTCGAAACCTACATAACAAGCTGACGGATTACCTGATAAACCAAAGAGTAGCTTTCCATCAACTTCAGCTACTGTCGTTACACTCCCCGGTCTCATCGCTATTTTATTAAAGAGTACATTCGCCTGTAACCTTTCATAAATAGCTGGCAAATAGTCGTAATCCCCTACTGAAACACCGCCCGTTGTAATTAAAATATCAACCTCATCCATCGCTGATTTAACAGCTGTAAAACATGCATCTAACTCATCGGCAAGTTGTCCATAGTAACGCACTTTCCCGCCAGCTTTCATAATTTGAGCGGCAATCATGTAAGAGTTACTATTTCTAATTTTCCCTGGCTCTAACGCCTCATGCACTTCTAGTAATTCACTTCCTGTCGTTACAATACCGACAACAGGCTGTTTTACAACTTTCACAGTGCTATATCCAAACGTCGCTAATAATGCGGCAACACCTGGATTGATTACAACACCTTTCTTAACGAGGACTTGATTTTGTTTTATATCTTCTCCTTTAAATGACACATTGTCACCGTTTTGGAAAGGACGTTTTAACTTCATATATGTACTTTCGTTCCTCTCGAATCCTTCCGTCAGTTCTAGCATTACGACTGCATTGCAATCTTCTGGAATAGCTGCTCCTGTCATAATACGAACCGCCTGAAAAGCCCCTACTTCTTCTGTAAAAACAGATCCTGCTCCGATCTCTCCTATTACTTCAAATTCAATCGGCTGCTCTTGACTCGCTTCCTTCGTGTCTTCTGCTCGAATTGCGAAACCATCGTAAGGAGAACGATCAAAGTGAGGAACGTCGTGATCTGAGACAACATCCTCTCCAAGAATCCTCCCATAACTTTCTGTAATAGAAACTTCTTCTACTTCACCATGCTTAGCATATTTCATAACCCGCTCTACAGCCTCAGCAACTTGAATCGGGATTCGTTTTTCTACCATTGTTTCTCACCTCATATTTGCAAAATATCTAATCTCGATTACACTTTATATATTAAATCGCAATTACTTCAAGGAGGAATTCCATGTCTTCATTCACACATTTCAACGACCAAGGGCGCGCTAAAATGGTTGATATAAGTGACAAAAAAATAACCGTTCGAACAGCAATAGCATGCTCTAGCATTCTCGTTTCGAAAGAAATTTTTGATAAAATCTCACGCAACGAAATTGGTAAAGGTGACGTATTAGCCGTCGCACAAATCGCAGGTATTATGGCTGCAAAACGTACTTCTGATATTATCCCAATGTGCCATCCTTTATTATTAAAAGGTGTTGACGTCTCTTTCGATTGGAAACAGTCAGAAGAACAGTATCGGCTACTTATTGAAGTAAAAGTTAAAACAGAAGGTAGTACCGGCGTTGAGATGGAAGCTTTAACAGCTGCTTCCGCTACCGCTCTTACTGTATATGACATGTGTAAAGCCGTTGATAAAGGTATGATTATTGGCGAAACGTACTTACTTGAAAAAACGGGCGGAAAAAATGGAGATTATATTAGAAATTCTTAATCCTACCTTTTCCATTTGAACCTAAAGGATTCCCCTTTAGGTTCAACCTATATATCTTGCATATAGTCGTTTCGCAACATTCATATCATTCGTACCATGAATAAACGCCCTGCCATCTGTAAATAAAACAAAACGATATTCTTCCACTGGAAATGATAATAAATACGGCGTTGCTTTTACATCCACACTTTTTTGTAAGCGCTTTTTAATTTCTTCTAAATTAAAACCCTGACGCACACCTGGACGGATTTGAACTGTATTTCGCCCACATAATACTTCTGTTTTCGTTTGTGCTTCAAATGTTAAACTCGGATATGTACGTAACTTTCCACAGGATAAACATGTATCCTTTTTCTGCCTATTCACTTTAAATGCCATCTGTTGATTATTCCAAAGATCAAATGATAGCATCGTTTCACGAAGTGCCTCAAAATCTTCTACTAATATTTTCAAGGCTTCCGTTATTTGATGTGCAACTACTAATTGCACTGCTGGCTGTATAATACCGGCCGTATCACATGTCGCTCCGCTCGCCGGATGTTCCATTAAACATCGAAAACACGGCGTTTTCCCTGGCAAGATTGTATAAGTTACTCCGTAACTTCCAACACATCCTCCGTATATCCATGGAACGTTATACATCTGGGATATATCATTAATAAGAAGGCGCGTTTCAAAATTGTCTGTCGCATCTAATATTAAATCTACACCTTTAATTAACTCTTCCATTTCTTGCACCGTTACATCAGTCACAACCGGTACAATTTCTACTTCGGAATTAATTGCCTTTAAATGTTCTGCTGCCGCTATTGCTTTCGGCTTATAATGCTTCGCATCTTCTTCTGTATATAATTGTTGCCTTTGTAAATTACTCCATTCTACATAATCACGATCCGCAATTGTAATTTTTCCAACACCTGCTCTAACAATTGCTTCTGCATTCGCTGCTCCGAGCGCACCAGCACCGATGACGAGCACGTGCTTCCCTCTTATTTTCCGTTGCCCTTCTTCCCCAACACCAGAAAATAACATTTGTCTTGAATATCGCTCTTGCATACGACATCCCCCTTTCTTATCCTCCTATATAAGACATTTCAATTTTCGGACGATTTTTCGCACTTTCTTCTGTCCGTTCATCTGAATATCGATCTTTTCTATTCTCCCATACATATTGTATAGCTTTTAATAACTCATTATCCGAAAGGCTTTCCCTGAGAAGTTTCCTTAAATCCATTCCTTCTGTCGCAAACAAGCAAGTATAAAACTTTCCATCTGCCGAAATTCTTGCTCTCGTACAAGAAGAACAAAATGACTCAGAAACGGAGGTAATAAAACCAACCTCTACATTCGTTCCAACGTATCGATACCGCTTCGCAACCTCACCAAAATAATGAGCTTCAGCTGGCTCAATTGGATACACCCCATGAATCATATCAATTAATTCTCGTTTCGTAATAACTTGATCAAAATTCCATCCATTCGTACTGCCAACATCCATAAACTCAATAAATCTAAGCGTGATTCCTTGTTCTTTAAAATACGTAGCAACCGGAAGTACTTGATGATCATTCATTCCTTTTTTCACAACCATATTTACTTTCACTTCAAGGCCTGCTTCTTTCGCTGCCATAATTCCTTTTAACACTGGCTTCGTATTCATATTCCGGCCATTAATTGCGCGGAACACATTATCATCTATCGCATCCAAACTAACATTTACTCGGTGTAACCCAGCTTCTTTTAACGCCTTCGCTTGCTTCGTTAAATGAATCGCATTTGTCGTTAATCCTATATCTACTAAACCGTCAATTTTCACGAGACGTTCGATAAGTTTTGTTAAGTCCTTACGGAGCAAGGGTTCGCCACCAGTAAGTCTAATTTTCCGTACACCGATGCTAACAAATACTTTTGCTAATCGCTCTATTTCATCAAATGTCAGTAAAAACTCATCTTTCAAAAAAGCATAATCAGGACCAAACACTTCGGCTGGCATACAATACGTACACCGTAAATTACAACGATCAATGACAGAGATGCGTAAATCTTGAAGTGGGCGTCCGAAAAAATCTTTAACCTTCTCCTGCATCGCCACTCTCCCTTTCTGCCAAATTTATACCTCTCTTCATTCTATTATAATATATTTTTGAACCGCGATGTTTTTGCTCAAGTGAATAAAGTGAAACTTTAATCAGTGGGGGTTTTGTCCATCCCCACTGATTATTAGCCCACAAATAGAGGGATAAAAAACCTTGAAACATAAAAGTTCCAAGGTTTTTTTGCTTATTAACTTAATCTAATAATAGTTAGAGTAGCTCCTGGCGTTGTCGTAGATAATGTAGCCACTGCAAGTAATCCAAATAACTGTAAACTAATAGCAGCTCCAGCAGGCAAGTTAGCAATTATTGGTGCACTAAATGAACCAGTAGCCACTGTCGGGGAGTTTATCGTTCCCGCAAGCGGACTGCCATTTACGGTTATACGAGAACTGACAAGTAATCCTGCCGTTAAATTAATTGTATAGGCTATATAATAATTACCTGCATTTGTAACGGTAAACACAGTATTTCCACCACTAACTGTTATTCCCGGTCCAATATTTTGATTGTTCGGTAATGGTATATTCGTACCGCCTAACAACACGGAAATAGCACTTCCTGAAGTATTATTTGCAAAGGAATACGTTGCAGTTGTACTAACTCCAGTCACCCCGGTCGCTCCTGTTGCTCCCGTTGCTCCCGTTGGACCTTGGATTCCTTGTGAACCTGTCGCTCCTGTTGCCCCCGTTGGACCTTGAATTCCTTGTGAACCTGTCGCTCCTGTTACTCCCGTTGGACCTTGAATTCCTTGTGGGCCTTGTGGGCCTGTTGGACCTGTGTCCCCGGTTGGGCCTTGTGGACCTTGTAAACCTTGCACACCTTGCGGACCTGTTGGACCTATTTCTCCTTGCACACCTTGTATTCCGGTTGGGCCTTGTGGACCAGTCGGACCTTGCACTCCTTGTATCCCTTGAATTCCCTGTGGGCCTTGTGCTCCGGTTGCACCTGTTGCCCCTTGTATCCCTTGTGGGCCTTGACCTCCTTGGATTCCTTGAGGACCTGTTGGACCTTGGATTCCTTGCGGGCCTTGAATTCCTTGCGGCCCTTGATCTCCCGTTGCTCCCGTTATACCTTGGATCCCTTGTGGACCTTGAACACCTTGCGGACCGGTTGGGCCTATGTCTCCTTGTACTCCTTGTATTCCTTGTGGACCCTGCAGCCCCGTTGCTCCGGTTGCACCAGTTACTCCAGTTGCTCCGGTCACACCCGTCGCCCCTGTTGCTCCCGTATCTCCTACTCCTCCCGTTACACCTGTCGCTCCTGTCGGACCAGGTGGTCCACCTGATGGACCTGTCACTCCCGTCGGACCTGATGGACCTGTTGGGCCAGTCGGTCCGGCTGGGCCTCCTGATGGACCAGTTACACCTGTTGGACCAGTTACTCCAGTTGCTCCTGTAGTCCCTTCCCCTGTCACCCCTGTTGTACCCGTATCTCCAGTTACTCCTGTCGGCCCTTGGATTCCTTGAATTCCTTGTGGGCCTTGCACTCCTTGCGCACCCGTCGGTCCTTGAATTCCTTGGATACCTTGAACTCCCTGTGGACCCATTGGACCTGTTGGACCTATATCCCCTTGAGTACCTTGCACTCCTTGCGGGCCCTCTGGACCTGTTGCTCCTATATTCCCTTGAACACCTTGAACTCCAGTTGCTCCTTGTGCTCCGGTTGCTCCTGTTATACCTTGAATCCCTTGTATTCCCTGAATTCCTTGTGGGCCTTCTGGACCTGTTACTCCTATTGGTCCTTGAATTCCTTGGATTCCTTGTGGGCCCTCTGGACCTGTTGCTCCAGCTGGTCCTGGCACTCCTTGTATTCCTTGCGGACCCTGAAGTCCTTCTGGGCCTTCTGGGCCTGTTGGTCCTATATCACCCATTGGCCCTTGAATTCCTTGGACTCCTTGTGAGCCTGTGTCCCCGGTTGGACCAGGTACCCCTTGTATTCCTTGTGGGCCTTGATCTCCTGTTGCTCCTGTTATACCTTGAGGTCCTATGGCCCCTTGTATACCTTGCGGACCTTGATCTCCAGTTGCCCCCGTTATCCCTTGAATTCCCTGAACCCCTTGGATTCCTTGTTCACCAGTTACTCCTGTCGGACCAGGAATACCTTGAATACCTTGCGGACCTTCTGGACCCGTTGGTCCAATTGGCCCTTGAACCCCTTGTATTCCTTGCAGGCCCTGTGCTCCTGTTTCTCCTGTACTTCCACTCGGACCTGTATTTCCAGTCACTCCCGCACTTCCAGTTACTCCAGTATTTCCAGTCGCTCCCGTCGCACCTGTACTTCCACTCGGTCCACCTCCTGGCCCTGTCGCACCAGTTGCTCCAGTCGGACCTGGAGGTCCTCCAGATGGGCCAGTTATCCCTGTTGGACCTGTTATTCCAGTCGGACCACTAATCCCCTGACCAGTCGCTCCTGTTGCTCCCGTATTTCCACTCGGTCCTTGTGGGCCTTGTATCCCTTGAGCTCCTTGTATTCCTTGTGAACCTGTTGCACCCGGTACCCCTTGCACTCCTTGAATTCCTTGAGGTCCCTCTGGCCCGGTAGCTCCAATCGGCCCCTGTAATCCCTGTATCCCCTGTATACCTTGTGCCCCAGTCGCTCCGGTCGGACCAATTGGACCTTGTAACCCTTGCACTCCTTGAGGTCCTGTCGCTCCAGTTTCTCCCTGTGGTCCCCTTAATCCTTGTGGGCCCTGCTGTCCTTCTGGTCCTGTTGCACCCATTTGTCCAGCTGGTCCTTGAATCCCGTGCACTCCTTGAGGTCCTGTCGGGCCCTTCTCCCCCATCGGACCTTGAAATCCCCTTGGTCCTTGTGGGCCAGTCGGGCCTTGTGGACCGGTTGGACCAGTAATCCCAATGCCAGTAAATCCCGTTGGAACGGGAGGAAAAGTAGGTCCAATAAGATTCGGTGAAATTCTGAAATTAGAGTTTAATGAATTTTGTCTATCGCGCTCTTTCACACTTTCACCACCTACACACCATCTTTTTTACTTTAAACAAACCTCTTCTTCTTAATATGTATTTACAAAAACAATCTCAAAGACTATTTTTATTCTAAATAATAAAAACTCCCTTAATTCCTTAAGGGAGTCCAGCAACTGAATCCATATTATCTGTATTAGGGACAGCTTGCGATATACTCGACACATTTGCACCTTGCCCCATATTTGTTCCCGTTACAGTACCAGCAGGGGTACCTCGTGTATAGGTTGTCGTCACCGAATCTCCCGGTTGTAAACAAAGCTTCGTCTCCGTCCCTATTACTGTAACAACGTCAATCCAAGTGCACCCCATTGAACCACTATACGATTTCGAAGCAGTAAATGAAGTATCACTCAAATTATCCCCTGTAAATATATTCCCAGTATTATTAACGATAATAAATTCTTTAATACGTGCAGGCATACTTACACTCTACCTTTCCTTTATGCACCTAATGTACGTGTACTCGTCGCTAATGGCGGAAGAAACACTGATGTTCTAATCACAGCTTCTGGCTGTCGTTTCCCATTTAAAAAAACAGCCGCACTCGATCCTCCAGCACCAGCATATATTTTTGCCACAGCTAAAGGTGAGATATCATAACAGTCGCCAACATTAACAGCTCCTGTATTATTTATAATTTTTACTTTACGCATGTTAATTCCCATTTCGCCTCCCCCTTTTGTATACTGTATGCAAAAGAAAAAAACTTGAAACAAACACGTTTCAAGTTTTTGCAGCTACTTATTTAGTTTCGCCTTCATATTGAAGCATACCGCCAACCATATTCACCGTTTTAAACCCTTGCTCATTTAAATAATGGCATACATTTTCACTACGCATTCCCGAACGGCAAATAAAGATATATTCATTCTCTTTCTCAAAGAAATCCACTTTATTTGGAATATCGCCCATTTTAATATGTACAGCTTCTGGAATTTTCCCTGCCGCTACTTCTTCATCTTCCCTTACATCTACTAAAAATAATGTTTCTCCATTTTCTAAACGCTCTTGCACTTCTTCTGTAGTAATTGTTTTTACTTCTGTCATATGTAGTTCCTCCTTATATACAATAAAACCTTCAGTTTCTTCTTTAAACAATCATTTCTCATCAATTTTAGCACGCGAAGGAAGGAACGCAAAGAATGGAACATTTATTTCTCAATTTTCCAGCAAAACTTATTCTTTACAAACATAACTGACGCATTGTATCCTCAATATACTTGTTTGATGAAAGGAGCCAGTTAAAATGACACTTTTTCTTTTCATTATGGGCATCATTTTCTTAGTTTTTGCAGTTATTGCTCTTAGTATGAAAAATAATAAAAAGATAAAATCCCCTCAAGAAATGTCATTCTTATTTCTATTACTTAGTATAGCTTTCTTCGGTTTATCAATCGCTTCATATATTTTCCGTCTGCAAATCATGTAAAAAAAGGTGCCTACTATAAATCATGCACCTTTCCACATTAATTATTTCCTACACAAAACTAGATACTTTCCGGTTTAAAAACTCATAAATTTTCTTTTCAAATAAATGAACATCTAACGCTCCTGCCATATGCCCATTTATACTTTCTATCTCATATACTTCTGCGTACTTCCCTTGCTTTTGCAAAATGTCTACCATTTTATAATTATAACGAGGTGACTGAAGTAAATCTTGTTTGCACGGAATCATGAGTACATTCGCTTCTATATTAGAAAGAGCCTCTTCTAAAGAAGAAAATCCATGCGCAATATCATGTAATAAGACTGCTTTCGCAGTGTACATCCACGAATTTGCATCTACTAAATCTATACTTTTGCATGTCACTTTATTAATCTCTTTCTCAAATGATGTTAATGCAGAAAATTCCTGATAAGGTGCCATTTCTATACTGTTCCGCGGGAATGCCGTTTCATAAAAATGTTCATCAAACGCATTCATAAACATCATTCGATTTGCTAAATGAAGACCCTTCGTTGGCTGCTCTTCTCCATACTTTCCACCTTTCCAGTTTGGATCAAGCTGAATTGCTTCAATCGCATTTTGCGCTACATTTCCCGACGTTATAATTGGATTTTGTGGATTCGTAATAACTCCAATCACTCGCTCTACCATATGAGGATAGTGAACAGCCCATTGCTGCGCAATCATCCCACCTGCCGACGGTCCCATTACAGCATGTAGCCTAGCAATCCCCATATCTTTTATTAACTCATATTGCATACGTGCTACATCTAAAAATGTGAAAACTGGAAAATCCATCGCATACTCAAAACCAGTCATCGGATTTATCGATTTTGGTCCCGTTGTAATTACGTAGGGATTCTTCACCTGTACATTACAAAGGTTATCAGTGCATATAACGAAATATTTATTTGTATCAATTGCTTTTCCAGGTCCAATTAATCCATCCCACCAACCAGCTTCCTCATCATGCTCTGTATATTTTCCTGCCGCATGACTTGTTGCACTAAAATAGTGACAAACCAAAATCGCATTTGATCTTTCTCTATTTAAAGTGCCATACGTCTCATACCCCATTTGAACAGGAATTCCCCTACCATTTTCAAACACAAATTCTTTTAAAACAAACTTCTCCTTTTTTACAATTTGCACAGACTCGCCTTCTTCCCGTCATATTATGAACTGCTTACTAAAGGATTTTTTCTATACAAACCAATCTCCTCCTTCTTTTCATAAATAAATGAATAATATACAAAATTAGCCACAAAATAGCACTATATTACAAGATCAAAGAGGGCATACATATGATTTGGAATTGGTTACGTAAGAAAAAAAACTCAAATACAAAAGAGACAGATGATTCGAAACAACAGCCAGATGATCAAAAGGAACATAACAAAGATAAGAATGGCGAGCCAAAAAGTACGGAACAAACTGAGGATAATTCTCAAAATAAGCAGCAAAATTCTAAACAAGAGGATAATTCTCAAAACAAGCAGCAAAATTCTAAACAAGAGGATAATTCTCAAAACAAGCAGCAAAGTTCTAAACAAGAGGATAATTCTCAAGGTAAGCAGCAAAATTCTAAGCAAGATGATAATTCTCAAGACAAACAACAAAATTCTAAACAAGAGCATTCTTCTCAAAACAAGCAACAAAGTTCTAAACAAGAGGATTCTTCTCAAAACAAACAGCAAGGTTCTAAACAAGAGGACTCTTCTCAAGACAAACAGCAAAGTTCTAAACAAGAGGATTCTTCTCAAGACAAACAGCAAAACTCTAAACAAGAGGATAATTCTCAAAACAAACAACAAAGTTCTAAGCAAGAGGATTCTTCTCAAAACAAACAGCAAGGTTCTAAACAAGAGGACTCTTCTCAAGACAAACAGCAAAGTTCTAAACAAGAGGATTCTTCTCAAGACAAACAGCAAAGTTCTAAACAAGGTGATTCTTCTCAAAACAAACAGCAAAATTCTAAGCAAGATGATACTTCTCAAAACAAGCAGCAAAATTCTAAGCAAGATGATACTTCTCAAAACAAACAGCAAAATTCTAAGCAAGATGATAATTCTCAAAACAAACAGCAAAGCTCAGGAAGTAACAGCATTTATGACTTTAGCAAACCAGAAAGTGACCATATTCATTCTCTACAAGATTTAATAGAGAAGATGAAACAGTCTAGTGACTTTGTTAATTACCATACATCTGACGATGACACGATGCCTTATTGGATTTCTTACTATCGTCCTTCACTTGATGGTGAGAAATTGCAAAAGTATTTAATGCCTACTCTTTTGGAACGTCCTTGCGCTCCATTAGAAGAATTAAAAGAACATATTCCAATGAGTGGTATAACGATTACGAACGACTTACAAAAAATTGAGGACATGGTTTTAAAGGGACATGCAATTATTCAATTAAATCAGCAAGATCAAAAATGTATGCTTGCAAACATTGCAATTGATAATTATCGTGCACCAACTCCTCCATTAAATGAATCCACCGTTATCGGGCCACAAGAAGGATTCGTAGAAGATATTGATACGAATATTAATTTAGTACGAAAACGTCTTCCTGTTTTAGATTTACACACAAAAGAGATGATTATTGGAGAGTTTTCAAAAACAAAGGTTGTCATGATGTATTTAGACAACCTTGCCGAAAAAGATAATGTAGACTTTCTAGAAGAATCACTTCGAGCTCTTGAATATGATCAAATTAACGATAGTGCTTATATACAGGAATTAATGGGTGAAAAGTCAATTTTTCCTCTCTATATAAATACAGAACGCACTGATAGAGTCACAAAAGCACTTATTGATGGGAAAATCGCTATTTTTGTTGATGGTTCTCCGAGTGTCCTATTAACACCTGTATCATATTTCGATTTTTTCATTTCGCCAGAAGACTATAACGTTTCTTGGCTGTACGCTACATTCTCAAGAATTTTAAGATTGATCGCTGTTCTATTCTCAATTTGTGCAACTCCACTATACGTTGCAGTTTTGAATTATCATTATGAATTGGTTCCGAGTGACTTACTTGAAACATTGATTTTATCAAGGGCTCAAGTACCATTTCCCCCTTTAATAGAAGCACTTTTCTTGGAACTTGCGATTGATTTATTAAGAGAAGCTGGCGCGCGATTACCTATGAAGGTCGGACAAACGCTCGGTATTGTAGGCGGTATCGTAATCGGGCAAGCGTCCGTGCAAGCTGGTTTAACGAGTAATATTTTATTAATTATCGTTGCCTTATCAGCGTTAGCTTCCTTTATTACGCCCATTTATAAAATGGGTAACGCCGTTCGTTTACTACGTTTCCCATTTCTCGCATTTGCAGAAATAGGTGGGCTCTTCGGTATATCTCTTGGATTTATCTTTTTATTTACCCATTTGTTTAGACTTACTTCTTTACGTAAGCCGTACGCTCTCTTTTATCCAACGAGACAACAATCCTTTAAAGATTCTTGGATTCGTTTTCCATTAACAATGATTGATACTCGAGATGTTCAAGCAAGACCGCAACACGTAAAGAAAGCAACTAATGGAATTTCTACAAAACATACGTCAGATTTTGATGATTAAGAAATGAGGTGCATCGATGAGTAAAATTAAAGCAGAACACCAAATATCACCCGTCTTCGTTTTCTTTTTAATTCACGGTGCACAATTTGGTGCTGGTGTTCTCGGATTCGCTCGAATCATTGCAAAGGCAGCTGGATACGACGGCTGGATGGGAGTTTTAATTACAGGAATCGGTATCCATATTCTTATATGGATGATGTATTTCTTATTAAAAGAAACAAACGGAAATTTAATTGATTTACATCGGCAAACATTTGGGAAATGGCTAGGAAACGGCATTAGTATCATCTTTATGGCTTATTTTTTTATTGTAAGTATTTCTGTAGTTAGAACATATGTCGAAATTATTCAAGTATGGATGTTTCCTAGTGCATCCACCTGGATGCTCACATTCTTTTTATGCTTAATAAGTTATTACATTATTTCATCAGGCTTCCGCGTCATTACAGGCATTTGTGTCATTTCTGTTGGCGGGACCTTAGGATATCTTTTTCTAAGTCTTTTTATTTTGAAATTCGCACATTGGGATAATTTACTTCCGATGTTTTCACATTCTTTTACCGATATTTTGAAAGCGGCCAAACTATCTATTTATAGTATGACAGGGTTTGAAATTTTTCTTATGGTTTATCCGTTTGTTAAAGAGCCAGAGAAGTCCCATAAATTCGCACAATATGGGGCATTATTCTCTAACTGCTTATATTTGTTTAGTACTATTCTCGCTTTTACTTTCTTTAGTGAAAAACAACTACTCAAAACAATTTGGTCTCAACTTTCAATGACACAAGTTATTAAGCTTCCTTTTATAGAGCGACTTGAGTATATTGCTATTTCCGCTTATGCTCTCGTTATTGTTACGAGCTTTATTCTACCTTTATGGGCTGCTACTAGAGGAACTCATGAAATCTTTCGTGTTAAGCAACGTAGTATTTTAATCGCCTTTATGCTTATCACCTTAGTTGTTTCACAACTTTTAACGAACAGGCATGATATTAATGATTTTATTAGCAATACATCTAAAGTTAGTTTTTGGCTTATATATGTATACATCCCAATTCTATTTATT
The DNA here is from genome assembly GCF_000832605.1 of Bacillus mycoides. Lineage (GTDB taxonomy): Bacteria > Bacillota > Bacilli > Bacillales > Bacillaceae_G > Bacillus_A > Bacillus_A mycoides. Next base: position 1,247,569 of record NZ_CP009692.1, on the reverse strand, counting down.
ATTGTGTGGGTGAAAAGAAAATGGAAAAAACCAAAAGAAAATTAATACTTCTTATTTGCATCAGTATCTTCAGTCTAACTGGTTGCTTACAAAAAAATATTATTGATGATGTTCAACTCATTCAAGGAACTGTCTTCGATACAGCAAAAGATAATAAAGTAAAAGTTACATTTGTTTGTCCTATACAAAAAAAGGGCAATAAAGTTCAAGTTTATGAGGGAACAGGAAACGCAGTAAAACAAGTAAAGGCAGATACATCTTTAGAATCTTCGCAACCGTTCGCAAGCGGTCAAATGCGTGTTGCCTTATTCACAACAAAGGTTGCTAAAAAAGGATTATCCACCTCCTTTGACACATTAATTCGTGATGTGAATATTGGTAATTCACTGTATGTGGGACTATTAGAAGGAAGTGGTACTGAACTATTTAAAGGAAAATACAGTACATCTTATAATGTTGCAATTTATATAAAAAAAATGTTAGAACATAATATGGAAACCGGCCCTTTACCAACTGACAATTTATATTTAGGTGCTTTTCGGTACTACCGTGAAGGACAAGATTCTTATATGCCTATCCTGAAAAAACATGGAGATAAAATAAAAATTACTGGTATCGGTCTCTTAAAAAAGGATAAGTTAGTTGGAACAATCAAGTACCAAGATATGTTTGTTTTCAAAGGACTACTAGAAAAGCACCGCTTAGACTCACATGAATTTAAAACCAATCCTGGCTATGCAATGATTAATAATATCCGTTCCGTCCCTACCTACGAAGTAAACATAAAAAACGGAAAACCTTCTTTCTATATTCATGTGAAAATGGAAGCTCGTATTCAGGAGCTCTCTAGAAAATTTAATTTAGAAAACAAAAAAAATACAACAAAAATAGCTAAGTCAGTCGAAAAGCAATTAGACGTGAAAGCTACAAAACTTATTAAACAATTTAAATCTCTAAATGTTGATCCTCTTGGACTGGGGGCAAAATATAGACAACATTATCGCTCATTCAAATTAGAAGAGTGGCGAAGAATGTATAAAGATGTTCCAATTCAAGTGAAATATACTGTCAACATTACAAATTCTGGTGTAATTGAATGATAATGATTGAACTCCTCTCTCCAGCATGATACAACGGAAAGAGGAGTTTTTATTTTTAAATAGAGAAAAGGGATATTTACGGGGGAGCTTATGTCTAAAAAATTAGTAAAACCTATTTTAAATGGTATTTTATTTCTCGGCGTCTTTTTATTTGCTCATACATACTTAAAAAATGTTTCTTTCACACGTTATTTACTTGTAGTTATACCAATGCTACTCATCGGAATGTTTGGCATCGATCTTATTTTATCCGTTTTAATTAAGAAAGAAGAATAACGAGCGAACATCTTATTTCTCATAAGATGTTCTTTTTATTTAATAACTACCTTATGTTACAATAAAATTCGGCATAACGTAAGAAAGGATGAAACAACATGACAAACGAAAAAGGTTTAGATAAAGGATACGAACTTGTTGCAAAAATGCATGAAGAATTCGGACATCCTGTGACAAGTACTCCAACAAAACTAACAGAAGAGCGTGCAAAAATTCGTGCTAGCTTTATGCAAGAAGAGCTAGAAGAATTTCTAGAAGCAACAACTGTTGAAGATCAATATGATGCACTTATTGACCTTATTTACTTTGCATTCGGAACGTTTGCAGAAATGGGCGTACGTCCAGATAAAGGATTCGAAATTGTAAACAATGCTAACATGGCAAAACTATTCCCTGATGGAAAGCCTCGATTCCGCGAGGGCGACGGCAAAATTATGAAACCAGAAGGATGGCAAGCACCGGAACCACAACTTCGTGCGGAAATCGAACGCCAACGTCAAGAGGCAGAAAAAAACTGCTAGGATCTCCTAGCAGTTTTTTATTATGTCTTTTTTCCTTTGGTCTATTAATGACCCACGTGTCCCGCGTGTCCTGCTGCTCCTGCAGTACCAGCTGCTGCTCCTGCTGCCGTCCCTGCTCCAATTCCACCTGCCCAAGGCTGTTGTTGCTGCTGATACTGTTGGTATTGTTGTTGACCCTGATGCTGTTGTTGACCTTGATGATGCTGTTGGCCTTGATGATGCTGTTGGCCTTGGTGATGGTGTTGGCCTTGATGATGGTGTTGACCTTGGTGATGGTGTTGACCTTGGTGATGATGTTGGCCTTGGTGATGCTGTTGGCCTTGGTGATGATGTTGACCTTGATGAGTTTGATAAAGGACAGCCTGCGGGTGAATTTGATGATGACCTTGGTGATGTACTTGTTGCTGATGGTGGCCGTGGTGTTGATGATGACCATGATGACCGTGGTGTTGATGCTGGCCTTGGTGACCATGATGACCATGGTGTTGATGCTGGCCTTGGTGACCATGGTGTTGATGTTGACCTTGGTGTGTTTGATAAAGGACAGCCTGCGGATGAATTTGATGATGACCATGATGATGTACTTGTTGTTGATGATGGCCGTGGTGTTGATGATGACCGTGATGGCCGTGATGCTCATGATGTACATGCTGACCGTGATGGCCGTGATGCTCATGATGCACATGATGACCGTGAACACCTTGAGGGAATCCGCCGATCCCACCAGTTACAACACCAACGCCAGGTACAGGAAATCCTGTTTGTACACCGCCAACGAAAGATGGGAATGTAGTTGGCATACCTACAGGAACTCCTCCTTGTGCACCTCCTACTAGTGCCGGAAATCCTGTTTGCGCTCCAGCTACTGACGTTGGAAATCCTGTTTGCGCTCCAGCTACTGACGTTGGAAATCCTGTTTGTACACCCGCCACTGACGTCGGAAATCCTCCAGCTGCTCCTCCCATCCAACTTGGGATTCCGCCATATCCGTGTTGACCATCTCCTCCCATGAACATCATTTGTCCATAACTATCCGATCCACCTCCGAAGAAGCCATGTGGTGCATTATTGTCCATCCCTTTCATTCCTTTCACCTCTTCTGTTCAATTTAACCTACCTTTTTTATCATATTTTCTATAGAAGAATAGGTGTTTGTCTATATGGGAATTCCGCGCCTTTTTCTTCGTTCTTCATTCATGATAAACTGAATTAACTGATTTTTCCAAAGGAGGCGTTTTCGTTGGAGAACGTAGCAAAAGCTTCCATCGACGATTTAGATTCAATCTTACATATAGATGTTGATGTAATCGGAGACGATAGTAGACGAGATTATATTAAACACGCTATTGATGAAGGAACCTGCATCATTGCAAAAGAGGACAATTCCATTTCTGGTTTTCTAACATACGATACAAATTTCTTTGGTTATACTTTCCTCTCATTAATCATTGTTTCGCCAACGAAAAGAAGACAAGGTCATGCAAGCTCATTAATCTCATATATGTTAAGACATTCTCCTACTCAAAAAATATTTTCTTCAACGAACAAATCGAATACAAATATGCAAAAAGTTTTTAAAGCAAATGGATTTATGCGTAGTGGAATGATCGAAAACTTAGATGAAGGTGATCCTGAGCTTATTTTTCACGCAAAAAAGCTCAGAGCATAAACGCTCTGAGCTTTTATTAATAATTAATTAGTTTGCAACAACGTTAACAAGTTTTCCAGGAACAACAATTACTTTACGAACTGTTTTTCCTTCAATTTGTTCTTTGATTGCCTCAAGTGCAAGTTGTTCCATTTCTTCTTTTGATGCGTCTTTACTCATTGTTAGTTTTGTGCGAACTTTGCCCATAATTTGAACAACGATTTCAACTTCATCTTCTACAAGTTTAGACTCATCAAATGTTGGCCAGCTTGCATATGTGATTGTTTCACTGTATCCAAGTTTGCTCCATAGTTCTTCCCCGATGTGAGGTGCAACTGGTGCAATCATTTTTACGAAACCTTCTACATATTCTTTCGGAAGTGTTTCAGCTTTGTATGCATCGTTGATGAATACCATCATTTGAGAAATCGCTGTGTTGAAGCGAAGCTCTGCATAGTCTTCTGTTACTTTCTTCACTGTTTGGTGGTAAGCTTTTTCAAGATCTTTGTTTGGTGCATCAGTAATTTTCTCACTCAATTCACCGTTCTCTTGAATGAATAGGCGCCATACGCGGTCTAGGAAGCGACGAGCTCCGTCAAGACCATTTTCAGACCAAGCGATTGAAGCATCTAATGGTCCCATGAACATTTCGTATAGACGAAGTGTATCTGCACCGTGGCTTGCTACGATATCATCAGGATTTACAACGTTACCTTTTGATTTACTCATTTTCTCGTTGTTTTCACCTAAGATCATACCTTGGTTGAATAATTGTTGGAACGGTTCTTTCGTTGGAACTACACCGATATCATATAATACTTTATGCCAGAAACGAGCATATAGTAAGTGAAGTACAGCGTGCTCTGCTCCACCGATATAAATATCAACTGGAAGCCATTGTTTTACTTTTTCAGGGTCTACAAGTGCTTCGCTGTTGTTTGGATCGATGTAGCGTAGGTAGTACCAGCAGCTACCAGCCCATTGCGGCATTGTATTCGTTTCACGACGACCTTTTTTACCAGTTTCAGGATCAACAACATTTACCCACTCTTCAATGTTTGCAAGTGGTGATTCACCTGTACCTGAAGGACGAATATTCTCTGTTTTCGGAAGAACTAATGGTAATTCTTCTTCTTTCACAGCTGTCATTGTACCATCTTCCCAATGGATTACTGGAATTGGCTCACCCCAGTAACGTTGGCGACTAAATAACCAGTCACGTAGACGGTACGTTACTTTTTGATTTCCTGCGCTTGTTACTTCAAGCCACTCAATCATTTTTACAATTGCTTCTTCTTTATTTAAACCATCAAGGAATGCTGAGTTTACGTGCGCACCATCACCTGTATATGCTTCTTTCGAAATGTCTCCGCCTTTTACAACTTCCTTCATTGGAAGATTGAACGTTGATGCGAATTCATAGTCACGCTCATCGTGAGCTGGAACTGCCATTACAGCACCTGTTCCGTAAGTTGCAAGAACATAATCAGCGATCCAGATTGGTAATTTCTCACCGTTTACTGGGTTAACTGCGTAAGCACCAGTGAATACACCAGTTTTTTCTTTCGCAAGTTCTGTACGCTCTAAATCGCTCTTCATTTTAACAGAGTTAATGTAAGCTTCTACAGCTTCTTTTTGTTCTGGTGTTGTAATGTTAGCAACAAGTGCATGCTCTGGAGCCAGTACACAGTAGCTTGCTCCAAATAGTGTATCAGGACGCGTTGTGAAAACTGTGAACTTCTCATCTGTACCGTCGATGTTGAAGTGTACTTCTGCACCTTCAGAACGACCAATCCAGTTACGTTGCATGTCTTTTAAGCTTTCTGGCCAATTAAGCTCATCTAGATCTTCTAATAGACGATCTCCGTAAGCTGTAATTTTTAACATCCACTGTCTCATCGGACGACGCTCAACTGGATGTCCACCGCGCTCACTCTTACCGTCAATGATTTCTTCGTTTGCAAGTACTGTACCAAGTGCTGGGCACCAGTTTACAGGTACTTCATCAACGTAAGCTAAACCTTTTTCAAATAGTTTTAGGAAGATCCATTGTGTCCACTTGTAGTAGGTTGGATCTGTTGTATTTACTTCACGATCCCAATCGTAAGAGAAGCCTAATGCTTTAATTTGATTACGGAACGTATTAATATTAAGCTCTGTAAATTCAGCCGGGCTGTTCCCAGTATCAAGTGCATATTGCTCTGCTGGAAGACCGAATGCATCCCATCCCATTGGATGAAGAACGTTATATCCTTGCATACGCTTCATACGAGATAAAATATCTGTCGCTGTATAACCTTCTGGATGACCTACGTGTAAGCCTGCACCTGATGGATATGGGAACATATCTAGTGCATAAAATTTTGGTTTTTCTGTTTCATCTGGCGTACGGAATGTTTTATTCTCTTCCCAATGCCCTTGCCACTTCTTCTCAATTTCTTGATGATTAAAGCTCATGAGATACCCTCCTTGAAATTCTATTTATTTTCACCGCCCAAAATACAAAAAACCTCTCATCCCTAGAAAGGGACGAGAGGTTATAGATTCCCGCGGTACCACCCTAAATTAATGTAATAAATACATTCGCTTAGATCCGTAACGTGGATTAACGGCAATTGCTACTAATGATTTCACAACTGCAACTCAAAGGCGAGTTCATAACGAAACGTGGATTGACTTGCACCGACCGTCAACTCTCTAAACCAGCTTCTATTACTACTACTCCTTCTCACTGTTATTACAAATATGAGTTAATGTGAACTACCCACCACTTAGTATCTCTTAAGAGCTTACTTGAAGCGAGGGCTTCTCGGTTAATCGTTACTCTTGCTAACTAACGAATTCGTCTTAGGACAGCCGAGCTAACTCCCTTGTTCCAAAGGATATTTTATTACTATTTATTTAAATATATTCTAAAACATGTTGCATGTTCCGTCAAACTAAACTGCAATTTTTTCTTCAACTGTTTCTTCTACTTTTACTCGTCTATCATAAATACTCGTTGCTATAAGCGCTACTACAAGCATTACCATGATCGCAATAAACAATACTTCCATATTGTATAAGTCAACAATCGCTCCGCCAACGACCGGTCCGAACATTTTCCCTACAGTCGCTGCGCTATTTACAACACCTTGATAAAATCCTAGCTTATCTTTCGGTGCAAGTATATTTGCGATGGTCGGAACTGCCGGCCATACGAATAATTCACCAATTGTTAATGTCACCATCGCAATGAGAAACATCGTAAATTGCTGCGCTTGGCTTAAAACAATAAACGACGCCGCAAAAATGACGATTCCAATCATAATTTGTTGTTTTAAAGAACGCTTCATCCAGCGAATTAACATACTAACAAGTGGCTGCGCACAAACAATCATCGCTCCGTTTATCGTCCATAATAAACTATAATGGCGGAGGCTAATATCTAATTCTCGCATATGAGTCGCAATTGCCCCTTGCCACTGTACGTATGTAACCCAGCATAAAGCATATGCTACACATACGATTAGAAGCGCTTTGAAGCCAGGTGTAAGTGACCAACCTTTTTTCGTTTCGGCTTCTTTTTGTACCTCTTGCTCTTTTTTTGCTTCCATACCACGAAATCCAATAAACGCAATTAAGAAGAAAATAAAATATAAAATAAAGTTCGCTAAGAAAATATAATCAAAACGATAAGACGCAACTAATCCACCGCACGCTGTTCCAATCGCAATCCCAACGTTTTGTCCAACATACATTGCATTGAACGCTCGTCTCCCGCCTTCTGGCCAAACCGTACCGACCATCGCATACATCGATGGAAACACCATTCCAGAACCGAATCCGATTAATGCTAGCCACACAACATATAATGGCCAACCATGGAAAAATACAAGACCTAAAATCGATACAAGTGTAATGACAATCCCTACTAAAATTGATTTATAACCGCCCCATTTATCAAATAAAACACCGCCGAGCAAGTTTCCGATTACACCAGTAAGCGAGTTGATCATTAATACCATTCCGGCTACTGATAAAGATTTCCCTAAACTATCATGTAAGTAAATTGTATTAAAAGGCCATAAAAAAGAAGCACCCGTGACATTAATAATCATCCCAGCTACTAATAGCCATACTTTCCTTGGCATAGTCTCCCCTCCTATTCTCTTTTTTTCGTTCATATATATAACAGTAAAATTGTAGTCGTTTTTAAATAGGAAGGCAACTGATTAATAGTTGATGAAATTCAGATAATAGCACAAAGACGATTAGAATATATTCTAATCGTCTTTGTAAAATATTAATCTATAAATAATGGAATCGTTCCCTCGCGAAAGGTTATCCAACTTCCTTTTTACGTTTTGCACTTTCTTTCGCACTCCATTTAAATATTTTGTCTAGTAGAGAGTATATTCTCCCAGACTCCTTCGTTAATAATGGCCCTAGCGACGCCAATATTAAAACATATAAAGCTGAGAATGGTTTAATCGTTGCCATTAAGCCACCCGCTATTCCGAGATTCGCGACAATAATGGAGAATTCCCCACGTGATATAAGTGTTAAACCGATATTCGTAGAAGCCTTATGCGATAACCCGGCTTTACGCCCTGCAATCATTCCAGCTGTAAAATTACCGATGAGAGTAATGAAAACTGCTCCTAATGCCAACCATACTGCTCCTCCAAGCGAAAACGGATCTATACTTAAACCGAAGCTGAAGAAAAATATAGCTCCAAAGAAATCACGAAACGGGACGACGAGATGCTCGATCCGGTCACTATGCTCTGTTTCTGAAAAGACGAGTCCTAACAATAAAGCCCCAATCGCTTCCGCAACATGAATTGTTTCTGAAAATCCTGCTACAAAGAATAAAATAGCGAATATTACGATAATAAAAATTTCGTTTGACGAAATATCTAATACTTTATTTAGGAACGGCGTAGCTTTTCTAGCGATTACAAAGAATAGTAACATATATCCTACTGCGATTAGTACGGATGTAAGAGCACCTACAAATGATGTTGCACCTCCGAGTACTAATCCTGAAACAACTGATAAATATACAGCTAAAAAGATATCATCAAACATAATGATTCCTAAAATTAGCTCTGTCTCTTTATTACCAGATCTTCTTAAATCAACGATTACTTTCGCTACAATTGCACTCGATGAGATTGTAATAATTCCAGCAATAATTAATGTTTCTAGTAAGGGGAAGCCCATAACATATCCATAAAGTAAACCTAATATGAAATTAAGCGATATATGAACACTACCCCCAAAAGCAATCGACTTTCCTGATTTAATTAATTTTTTTATTGAGAATTCTAAGCCTAAATAGAATAGGAGGAATATGACGCCTACACGGCCGAGGAAGGAAATAACTTCTCCGCTTTCAATAAACCTTAAATCGATAAGTCCTAAATCTGGGGCATGAGGCCCCACTAACATACCGAGTATAATGAGAAACGGAATAATCGAGAACTTTAACTTCGCAGCGAGGATAGCTGCAAAAGCTACTAATACTAACGCAGTTCCAACTTCAAAAATTAAAGTATCCATCGATTAGGAATCACCTCCTGCTGAAAGCAATTCATTAATAATTCTTTTCACTTCATGTCTTTCACCCGACAATACGAGCATATCGCCAGCTTCAATAATAGAGTCTGGACCTGGATTAAAGAATTTCTTCATATTCTTTTTCAAAATAGCAATAATCGTTACGTTATACGTTTTTCTGACATGTAAGCTACCAATTGTTTGTTGTACTACTGGTGCATTATTCTCCACCTTAAACCATTCAATTGATAATCCTTCAAAAGCCATCTCAATTGTGTCTAGCGCTTGCGGCCTATATACCATTCCGCCTAATATAGCCGCAATTTGTCTCGCTTCAGAATCACGAAGAGAAATGCTTGAAATACTCTCATCGTGATCCGCATCAAAATGATACATTTCTCTTCGGCCATCATCATGAATAACGATAACCATTTTTTCATTACCTTTTGTTATCACTTCGAATTTACATCCAATGCCCGGTAGTTCACTCTCTCTAATATTCATATTTTCCGCCTCCTAAAGTTTTTAGTTACGGCTTTTACAAATCTACATCAATCTCTGTTTTAAACTTCTCATCTTTTGAGATTCCTAAATACTTGAGCGTTTCTGATGGAGTTGCGTGATGAAAATGCTTTTGCAATAGCGCAATCGCTATTCCTCTTTTGTACGCATGAAATCCAAATGTTTTTCGCATTGAATTCGTTCCAATCTTTCCAACAATCCCAACCGCTTCAGCTGCGCTATGGATAACACGATATGCTTGTTGGCGTGAGATTGAATTTGTCGTTTTATTAGATTGAAATACGTAGTTTTCTCTTTGAGCATCAATAGATTTTACATACTCTAAAAGGGCTTCTTTTACTTTTGTATTTAAATAAATATCTTGTTTAAATTTTTCATCTTTCACAGGAAGAGAATAAAACTCTTTAACAGTCTTATCTTCATTTAATACCTCTTCAAATTTCATACTAAGTAGCTCAGTAATCTTTAATCCAGTGTTAATTCCAATAACAAATAAAAGATAATCTCGCTGCGAGTGCTCTTTTAAGTACTTTTTCATAGCCTCAATTTGGCTTATATCTTTTAATGCCTCTACAACTTCCATACATGTATCTCCTCATCTTATGAACGGTAATTTTCTCATTATCCTGTCCATTTTACCTTATCATGCTATGAGATTTCCATGTATTATCCATTATTTTCACAATATACTCTTACGACAATTTTTCATTTGGAAATTTATGATTGTACAAATACGGTGTGGGTAGAAAAAATAGGGGGAGTACAAGTTCAGCTTCTTTCTACAGATCGGATTCCTCCTTTCATTTTTCGGTTGCTGATACTTTCATATTATGTTACTTATTTACATTATATTATATATTTCAGTAACATTAAAGTGTTTTTTCTGAAAATACAAAAAGCCGAGCACTTTCACTCGGCTTTTTACCTATTAATCTTCTTTTGGAAGAACAATTCCTTTATACAATTGAACTGTAATGAAGTAATAAATCGCATAAATAACTACGAAAATTACGATTGGTACCCAAATACGGAAGTAAGGATCCATTAAAATAAATCCGAAAATATTCATACCAACTAATACGTGAGCGATCCCCACAATTGCTGGGAATAAGAATACTAAGAATAATTCTTTATAAATCGATTTCGTTAATAACTCACGACGCACACCGATTTTGCGAAGCATTTGATAACGCGTAATATCTTTTGATGCACCAGAAAGAATTTTAAACATTAAACAACTTGCCATCATTGCTAAGAACGCAATTCCAAGGAAGAATCCCATAAATACTGTTCCACTCGCAATGCCGTAGAATCCATTGTAAGATTGATATTTACTATCTAATCTTTCAGCTTTTACATTTTTATATTTAACTAGCTGCAACTCGTCAAGTTTTTTCCATTCTTTTGTGTATGCTACAAAATCGTCTGTTTTTCCAGTAACTACGATTCCTTCTTTACCATTTACAGTATCGTACATTTTCTGATCTACAATTTTAATTGCATGATCTTCATATAGATAAAATGGCTGAATTGTTCTGAAAGCCTCGTTCCATTCTTCTGGAAGTTCTTTAGCACTCGCATCTTTTTCATTCATTTCTCTAGAAACTGCACCTACTGGTAGTTCCTCTGAAACTTTCTTTATTTTTCCTAAATCCTTCATACTTTCCATCTGTTTTGTATCTTGTACGAAAGGAGGTTTTTTCTCTAAATCTTCTTTTACATAATAAACGTATTTATTATCAACTTTGTAACGATATTCATTTTTCTCTTTAAATGTAATACCATCTAAAATTTTCTTTTCTTCAGCTGTTGGGTTATGAATAACTGAATCATATATTACTAAACCATCAACCATTTTTATAACGTTATTTTTAAACGCCATACCACCTGAAATTGCACCCGCTCCAAGAGCAACTAACATCGCTACCGTTGCAAGTACTTTCGTTAAGCTATTAATACGGAAATTTAATTGTGCAAACGTAAAAGCATTAAGCCCTTTTTCACTACGCTTTTTATTACTCTTTAACTTTCTAATGATAACTGGGAGAAGTGATCCAAATAGCATGTAAGTACCAGTTGTTGTTGTAATTAATGCAATAAGGATTCCCATTTCTCTTAGTTTTTCCATGTAAATCATTGATGCATAGCCAATTCCTAATAAAATAACAGCAAGGATTGCAACGACACCTGTCATTTTTCCTTTTACCGCAACACGTTCTGTTTGTGCATCTGCATGTACAAGTTGCAGTACTGAAATACGTGATAACTTAATACTGTTCATAATTGCTGATAATACAAATAATGCAAAGAAGAAAATGCAAGTAACAGTCATAGATGGTAGATAAAATGCCTTATAGCCTTCACCAGCAAATTCTAATTGTTTCATTAATAACTGTCCGATACCTTCTGCAAGTCCTACACCAACTGTAAGTCCAATCGCAAGAGACGCAGCGCCTAATACAATCGTTTCAATAAACATAAGTAATGTAACTTTATGCTTTTTTGCACCTAACATCATGTACATACCAAACTCTTTTTGACGAAGAGATAATAAGAAAGAGTTTGCATATAAAATGTAGAAGAACGTTATAATTGCTAATAAAAATGAACCTGCTTGGAATACGAAACCAATAGACTTAATAACAGAATTGGATTCGATAAACGCTTTATTCAGCGCTAACGTTTGGAACATATAAAAAATTGAAATCGACATGACAAGACCAACAAGTAAGACAATATAATCTTTCAGCTTACTCTTTAGCCCTGACATGGAAAGTTTAAATAACATACTGGAACCTCCTTTCTTACGCTTTTTGTGTACCTAAATCTGCAAGTACATCTAAAATTTCTTTGTAGAACTCTTCACGCGTACCACCGCGATGAATTTCTTTATATAGCTCACCATCTTGAATGAATAAAATACGCTGACAGTAACTTGCACTATATGGATCATGCGTAACCATCATAATAGATACGCCTTGTTCTTCATTTAAGTTTGTCATCGCATCAAGTAAACTTGCTGCATTTTTCGAATCAAGAGCTCCTGTTGGCTCGTCTCCTAAAATAATTGCCGGCTCATGCACTAGTGCGCGTGCTGCTGCTGAACGCTGTTTCTGTCCACCGGATACTTCAGTTGGATACTTTTGAAGAATTTCTGTAATCCCTAACATATCCGCTACTTTCTCTACTTTCGGTCCAATATTACGTGATGAAACACCTTGAAGTGAAAGTGGAAGTGCAATGTTTTCATAAATAGATAAGTTCTCTAATAAGTTAAAATCTTGGAAGATGAACCCCAATTTTTGTGAACGGAAATCAGAAAGCTCACCTTGTTTCATTTTCGTAATGTCCGTACCTGCTATTTCCACAACGCCGCCTGTTGCTTTATCTAGTGTTGAAATTACATTTAATAATGTCGTTTTACCAGAACCAGAAGGTCCCATAATCCCAACAAATTCACCCTCTTGAATTGAGAATGATACGCCTTTTAATGCGTGTGATTGGTTCTCACCTTTTTTACCGTACACTTTTTGAACGTTTTTCACGTCTACAACTGGTTTCGTCATATATATCCTCCTACGTTTGTTTTTCCATTACCTATTTTGCTCCTTTTGGAAGTAAACTGCTATTTGTTAACATTACAATTACCTTACACTTTTGTAATAAAATAAAACCAGGTCGTATTTCGACCTGGTTTACTCTGATTGCTTCGATCTTTGAGGTTGTCCTTTTTTACTGTTACGCTGTTTCACTTGAACAACTGGATCAAGTTCATTTGAAAATTCAGCGTTATGTCCATTTTGCGTTTTTTGCTCTGGATTATTTTGATCTGAACGTTTCGCCATTACATTCACTCCTTATTAGTGCGGTGTAATAATCATTTGATGTTGCAATTGGCGAATTGCCATACGTGCTCTATTTAATTGCTCACGTTGCTCATCATTCGCATGTTGCTGCATAGTTTGTAAGTCGTTATATGCTTGTTCTAATTGTAACTGAGCATCCGAATACTCCATCGTATTGTAATGCTCTTGTCTCATGCCTTGGTCTAATTGTTCTTTCGCATATTCCACCGCTTGTTCTGCCTGTGTAATATACTCTTCAAGTGATTGACGCTCTGCCATAATTGTCCCTCCTTGCTTCAATTCCCCTTTAGTGTGTCCCTTCCATATGAACCTTATGAGTATGTTATAATGGATTTTGTTTCATTTTGACTCGTCTTAGGAGGGAAAATAATGAAGGTTCAAAACCCTTTTCCATATACAAATGACAATAAACGTTATCATACATGGAATTACCACTTACGAAATGAATTTGGTGAAAAAATCTTTAAAGTTTCATTAGATGCTGGCTTCGATTGCCCGAACCGTGACGGTACAGTTGCTTACGGTGGTTGCACGTTTTGTAGTGCTGCTGGATCTGGTGACTTCGCTGGCGATCGCCGCGATGATGTTATAACGCAATATCATGAAATGAAAGAAAAAATGCACTCAAAGTGGAAAGACGGAAAATGTATCGCTTATTTTCAGGCTTACACAAATACACATGCACCACTTGAAGTGTTAAAAGAAAAATTCGAACCGCTTCTAGCAGAAAAAGACGTTGTCGGTCTTTCTATCGCAACTCGTCCAGATTGTTTACCAGACGATGTCGTTGAATATTTAGCGGACTTAAATAAACGTACGTACCTTTGGGTTGAACTCGGACTACAAACTGTTCATGAACGTACTGCAAATCTTATTAACCGTGCTCACGATTATCCATCTTATGTGGAAGGCGTAAATAAATTACGCAAACATGGCATTAGAGTTTGCTCTCATATTATTAACGGTCTTCCACTTGAAGATTACGACATGATGATGGAAACAACTCGTGAAGTAGCGAAGCTTGACGTACAAGGAATTAAAATTCATTTACTTCATTTATTAAAAGGAACGCCAATGGTGAAGCAATATGAAAAAGGACAACTCGAGTTCCTTTCTCTTGAAGATTACGTAAGTCTCGTTGTTGACCAACTTGAAATTATTCCAGAAGATGTAATTGTGCACCGCATCACAGGTGACGGTCCGCCTGATTTAATGATTGGCCCAATGTGGAGCTTAAATAAATGGGAAGTATTAAATTCCATCGATGCAGAATTTGTACGCCGCGGAAGCTGGCAAGGAAAATATGCAAATGAGGAGAAACAAAAATGAAATTAGAACGTGTATTACCGTTTGCTCGCTCGCTGCTGCAAACGGCTGTTAAAGAAGGCGATTACGCTGTAGATGCAACTTTAGGAAATGGACATGACACTTGCTTCCTAGCTGAAATCGTTGGAGATAACGGCAAAGTATTTGGATTTGATATTCAAAAAGAAGCAATTGAAAGCTCTACTATCCGCCTAAAAGAAAAAGAGCTTTTTGAACGTACTGTTTTAGTTCACGATAGTCACGATACGCTTCTATCCGTACTACCAGAAGATGCAAAAGGAAAAGTAACAGGCGCTATCTTCAACTTAGGTTACCTTCCTGGTGGTGACAAGCATATCGTTACAAAACCGAACTCAACACTCTCGGCAATTGAACAATTACTAGGAGTAATGGCACCTGAAGGAATCATCGTCCTTGTCATTTACCACGGACATCCAGAAGGACAAGTAGAACGCGACGCTGTACTTAAATTTGCAGAAGAACTAGATCAAAAAGAAGCTCACGTTTTGCGATACGGCTTCATTAACCAGCAAAATAACCCGCCATTTATTGTGGCGATTGAGAAGCGATAAAGTGAAACTTTAATCAGTGAGGTTTACTGTCCGGCAAATAGCAGGATAATTATATCAACGATTTTTCAGATATATCGATCATTCGACAAAACATAACAAAAAAAGACGTGCATTCATTGCACGTCTTTTTCTTATTCTCCTATATAATGGATGTATACAATATTTGAAGAAAGAAGGATAGAACTTTGCTAGTAGAACTAAGGGGAATTCAAAAGAAGTATGGCAAATCACTTATACTAGACAACATCGATTTATCCATTCCAGAAGGAGAAGCACTCGCTATTATTGGTGGGAACGGGACTGGAAAAAGTACTTTACTCAAAATAATTGCAGGCTTTATTCCACCTACGGCAGGGACACTTCAAAGAAAAGAATATATACAAATCAGTTATGTCCCTGAACATTTTCCTGAAGGAATTCGTTTTACATTAGAGGATTATTTATATCATCTCGGCCACATTCACGGTTTATCAACAAAATATTTAAGAAATAAAATTCCGATGCTCCTTGAATCTTTTCATCTACATCATGCAAAGCATTACGTTGTACGAAACTTTTCAAAAGGTATGAAACAAAAAACAGGCATTATGCAAGCATTACTTACGGACGTCCATTTATTAATTCTAGATGAACCTCTTTCTGGACTCGACCCTAACTCTCAGCAAGAATTAGAGCATATTTTACTCTCATTAAAACAACAAGGCATATCTATACTCTTCACATGTCACGAAAAACAACTACTAGAAAACTTCGCCGATAGAATTGTGACATTAGCAAATCATACAATTGCGGAAGATACCTCTGTGCAAAAATCAACAGAACAGGTCTATATTGAGGCAATTGTTCACGAAACATTTTCAGCTATAGAACTACAAAAGCAATCAGGATTTATACAAGTTACACACAATTCAAATCAAAACCTCATTCAATTACAAATCGAAAAGGAATATGCAAACGAAATGCTTCAGTTTTTATTACATAAAAAAGCATCTATCACACTGCTACAGCCTAATTTTTAAATCGAAAGAAGGTTTATTATGTTTGCGCTTATTCGTTACCATTTTCTCGACTACACGAAATCGTATAAGTACATTCCTCCTATTGCGATGTACTGCATAAGCTTACTTTTTGTATATACATATAAACCAACTCCCATTGTACCAACATACTTAGAAACAGCACTCGCACTTTATTTATTATCTGCCTGGATTACAGTCACAATTTTTCATACTGAAGATCCTGTACAAGAACAAATCACTATTTCACATACAAATAATATTTCGGCATTATACGTTGGTAAATATATTACGGCTCTTCTTATTTGTACTGTTTTATCTTTTATATCCGTAATCTATCCAATTATTTTGCAAATGTTTAATGAAAAAATGACAGCTTCTTTATTTCTAGTCGGATTTCTCGCTCACATGTCTTTATCTATACTAGGAATTTCAATCGCAACATTATTTACTAGAAATATTATTCAAAAAGCAAGCACCGCTTGGCTTAGTCTTACATTTATATTACTTATGACGATTGCCTCAATCCGGTTAAAAAAAGAGTTACTATGGTTTTTACCACCTGTCGAAAGCTTTATAATGCTTGGACAATACAAATATAATATACTTACTCATACTCTATGGCTTACAGCTTGGGCTATCGTATATTCATTTTTATTACTTACTTTATTTCTTTTTCTCGTTCGCAGAAAACGTTTTTGATTACATATTAAAGGGGACTAAACAATGATTGGAATACTAGCAGGAATGGGTCCAAAATCAACCGGACCATTCGTCGATACAGTTGTAGCAGAATGCCAAACAATTTATGGAGCAAAGCATGATATGGACTTTCCTCATATGATGATTTATTCGTGCCCAACACCGTTTTATATGGATCGCCCTATTGATCATGCGGCGATGAAAAAAGCGATTATTGAAGGAGCGCAAAAACTTGAAAGTACTGGTGTAGATTTCATCGCAATGCCATGTAATACAGCGCATCTTTATTTCGAGGAATTACAGCGTTCTATTACCATTCCTATTTTGAATATAGTCGATGAGACGTTAAAAGCAATTCCTGAAAATACAAAAAGAGTCGCTCTTCTTGCAACAGAAGCGACTGTTCAAGCAAGTATTTACCAAGATGGAATTACAAAACGTGATATAGAGTACATTCATAATGAACAATGGCAAGAAATGATTAATCAAATTATTACTTGTATTAAAGGCGGAGAAATTGAGGAAGCTCGTAAATTATGGAGTCTGCTCGTTTTACAGTTAAAAGACGAAGTAGATACCGCTATTATCGCATGTACCGATTTGAATGTGGTGGTGAGTGAGGACTTTGTTGATTCCGCTCAATGTCTTGCGAAAGCAGTTGTTAGGATCTATGCATCAAATATAAAAAAGTCTTCATAAACATAGAACACATCCTTTTTAAAATGTGTTTTATGTTTGATAAAAACAACCAAAACTTTTAACTTTTTTCACAATTATTTCAAAGTAATCACACTTAATCTCGCTATATTAAATAAGTAGTTTATTCATATAGGGAAGGTTAGGGGAACTGAAGTATGAAAGTAAATCGTTCGCTTCATTATATTTTTTGGAGGTGGCATTTTTACGCCGGGCTTTTTATTACGCCGCTTCTTATTACATTGTCACTGAGCGGAATTGGGTATTTATTTCGTGAAGAGGTTGAAGATTTCATCTATAAAGATTTATATTTTGGGAAGAGCGCCCAAACAGAGTCTATTTCGATGGCTGATTCGCTTTTCTTAACAGCGAAAAAATATCCACATTATAGTGTGGCGAAAATTAGTGAGTTTAATGGGGATTATAATACGAGGCTTACTATTGCAAATGAATATACTGGGCAACAAAAATATGTGTATTTAGATAGCAATAATCAAATTGTTGGAGATCAAAATGCAAGTGAAACGTTTGCCAATATAATGAGGGAATTACATAGTTCTCTTTTAGTTGGTGGTACTGTCGTTAACTACATTGTAGAGCTTGCGGCATGCTGGACAATCTTTTTAATTGTGACTGGATTGTATATGAGTATACGCCAATTCAAAAACACACCCGCATCCACTAAGCGAGAAAAGGCAAAACGACGTCATTCTATTATCGGTATTATATTTACAATTCCACTCGTTTTGTTAGTCGCATCTGGATTGCCGTGGTCAGGATTTATGGGTAACCAAATTTATAAAATCGCATCGTCGAATGAATCAATTGGATATCCAAAGTTGTATATGGCACCGCCTGAATCAAAGGTAAAAGAATTGCCGTGGGCAACAAGAAAAGAAGCTCCTCCTGAATCGAATTCAAATGAGCCAAAAGCAATTTCTGTCGATGAATTACAAAAAGGAATTGAAATAAAGAAGCCATATGTTATCTCACTACCGGCTGATCCGAAAGGTGTATTCACCGTTTCGAAATCAAGCGGTTCCGGTATTACGGGTATGCATGTCGCACCAAATGAAGAAATAACAGCTTATTTTGATCAATATAGCGGAGAACTTATTTCGAAAACGGACTATCGTGATTATGGATTATTTGCACAATGGTTTACTTACGGTATCCCACTTCACGAAGGACATTTATTCGGATGGCCAAATAAAATATTATGCTTACTAACGACGTTATCTTTATTACTTCTTATTTATTACGGAGTAAAAATGTGGTTAGCGAGAAAACCGAAAGGAAAATTAGCAGCACCTCCTAAGCAAAGAGATAAGAAAAGCACATTCGTTTTCTTTATCATGATGGTTATACTAGGCGCTGTCATGCCTTTATTCGGACTATCTGTTTTAGTTATTCTCGCAATTGAACTTCTCATATACATATTTTCACAAATACGATCATAATAAAAAAACCACTCTACAAGAGTGGTTTTTTTCATCACTGCGCCATTTTCTTTCGGTACATCTTCCCGTTCCAGTAGAAGAATCGTGAAGTGAGCCCTCCGTATTTTACAATGCGCCGTGCCATTTTGTGCATATTCTTTTGCGCTGATACTTTTTGATCTGATAAATAAATACCAAGTAATCCTCGGCTTATGAGACGATGAAACTTCGCATGAGGCAAATCACCAATGCTCTTCTCTGCTTCTTCTACAAAATGTTTCATACGATCTAATATAGCTTGCTCGTTTTCATAATAACTACAGAAATTCAAATCTCCGCCGATACGGTCTTCTTCTTGATCGATGAAATAATCAAGTAAAATGTGAAGTCCTTGTACGTATGGAAAATACCCTTGTCTAATTTTCACAATATCTTCTTCATGTAACTCATCATGAAATGCATATGCTACAAGACAGAAAATTCCAAGCGTAGAACCTGCACATGCTGAAAACTCAAACCAACTCATCGGTGGTAAATTTTCTTTATGCGCTTCAAACCATGTTTTTAAGCGTGGTTCTCTTTCTTCTAACTTCACGTGTTTATGAATTTGCAAATCACAATAATAACAAGCAAGTTCATGAAGAATTGGAGCAATTTTATCATAATGCTTCGTTTTCTTTAAAACATCCTGACATGTTTCAACAAGCTCATCTAAATAACCACCATCATCTTGATCATCACGATAACGATAATAGTTACCGCCCCCTTCAACTTCAGGGCTTAATGCCATTACCATCGACTCATGAAGAGCCGCAAAGTCTTTCGGGTCAAGTGATGTACTACGATCACATAAATTATCTAAATAGTCGCTAATCGTTTGATAAGCTACGATAAAACGAATACATTCCTCACGATGTTCATTTGCTAGTAGCGCTAAAATGCCACCGCCCTCGCAATGAAACGTTTTATTCTCAATACTTGCGATTGCCTGACTATGAAGCTCGTCATTCGGAATATGGTAGGCACGCTCTTTCCACATCGCTAGCTCATGGTGTACTACCGGAAACACATCACGGTATACTTTCGCCATGAGCGTTATGGGATTACTCGGTACGTTCACTTCTTCCTTCATCTCCTCTATTCAATGTACAAATAATTTACTTATTTGTTTCTATTATGTTATTGATGCGTATTTCAGTAAATGACTGAATATAATTCAAAATTTCATCACGCTCATACTCATTTAATAACTCATGATAACAATTCGGCCATTCTTTAAAAGCCTTATCACTTATTTTAACATTATCAAACCAAGTACGGACACGTGTTTTATCTACAAGTTTATCCTCACAAGCCTGCATTAGCAAGAGTGGAACGTCTGGAAAATCGCCTATTTTTTTATGCGCAATTTCGATAGACTTAATCAATTCACTATACCAACGTACTGATACTTTGCGCAAGAACAATGAATCATTCTCCATCGCATCTCTCACTTCATGATTACGAGTTGACATTTCCACTGTAAGATTCGTTGCAAATTGCAATTTTGGAGCAACAACATTTAATATTTTTGAGGCAGCTCGAAGCGGAGCAGAAGGTCCAGTTAATACACCTAAACATGGTGAACTTAAAATAATACCATCTACATCTTCTCTCTTCGTTTCTTGCATCATACGAATGACAATAAGACCACCCATACTATGACCAAATATAAAAATAGGTAATCGATACTTCCTTGCCTCTTTCACCCATAATTTAACTTCCTCTATGTATTCATCAAATGAATCAATATGTCCTCTATTTCTCGAAGTCGTTCCATGTGATGGAAGGTCTCCCATCACAACGTGGTAGCCGATATGATTCCACATTTCTGCTATAGCTTCGTAACGTCCGTGATATTCCATTGCGCCGTGCACGATAACGACTACAGCTTTCGCTTCCTCTGCTTCATAATTCCACATACGGACCTCCTCCATTTCACTCTTTCTCATAATTTGATACACTAAAACTAGTCTCTAGGAAAGGAAGGCTTTACATGATATATCCTTACAAAGAAAAAAATCCAAAAATTGCGAGTAGTGCTTTTATCGCTGACTATGTTACCATTACAGGCGATGTGACAATTGGCGAAGAATCTAGCATTTGGTTTAATACAGTCATCCGCGGTGATGTATCACCAACGATAATTGGAAATAGAGTAAATGTACAAGATCAATGTACACTTCACCAAAGCCCCCAGTATCCGCTTATTTTAGAAGATGACGTTACCGTTGGGCATCAAGTTATTTTACATAGCTGCAAAATTGAAAAAGATGCTTTAATCGGAATGGGATCTATCATATTAGATGGCGCTGAAATTGGTGAAGGAGCTTTCATCGGTGCTGGTAGTCTCGTTTCACAAGGAAAGAAAATCCCTCCTAATACGTTAGCTTTCGGTCGCCCTGCGAAGGTCATTCGCGAATTAACAGAAGAAGACCGTAAAGATATGGAACGTATCCGCACACAATACGTTGAAAAAGGACAATATTATAAATCGTTACAAAAGTGATTTTATCGCTGCCATAAGACTGGCAGCTTTTTTTATGAAAAAATCTAACTTTTTCTTTACAAAACCTTATTATCCCCTCAATAAAATCTTATTAAAATAGAAGTTAATAACTCCATATATATGTAAATGAGGGAGGAAAAATCTCATGAAGGTCAGTGGACTATATAAAATAGAATGTTACATCTTCAAAGGAATTAATCGCTACTTTGATCAAAAAACATTAAACATCTTTTTCAGCAATATTACCCATATCGGTGGTGCAAGTTTTTCCATTGCACTTACCCTATTCTTTTTAATTTTCGCAACAGGGAATTTGCATCAAGCTGCAATTGCAACTGCTATTTCTTTAACAATTAGCCATATTCCTGTGCAAATATTAAAAAGATGGTATCCACGAAAACGTCCTTATTTAACAATTCAAGATGCGAAATATCCAGTACAGCCTTTAAAAGATCATTCTTTTCCATCCGGACATACAACGGCTGTTTTCTCTGTCCTCATTCCATTTATTTGCTATAATCCAAACTTGCTTGCTTTTCTATTACCGTTAGCATTATGCGTCGGTATTTCCCGTATTTATTTAGGGCTTCATTATCCGTCAGATGTATTTGTAGGCATGTGCCTTGGCACTTGCTCTGGCATCATCTCTTTTTATCAACTCATTCCACTCATGTAAAGGAGCGATATGATGAGAGTCGCCATATTTACCGATACATTTACACCACAAGTCAACGGTGTGGCGAAAACTTTGGAACGTTTAACTAAATATTTTCAAAAAGAAAATATCGCCTATTCTGTTTTCGCCCCCCAGCATACGGCAGAAGATAATTTCGTAGCGAATGTGAACAAAATGAGAAGTATCCCGTTAACAATATTATATCCAGAATGTCGCTTTGCCTTTCCTACTCCGCGCATTAAGCGGGAACTTCTTGCCTTTAAACCTGATATCATTCACATCGCTACGCCTTTCAATATGGGACTTTGTGGGTTATATTATGCCAAAAAGTTAAATATCCCAGTTGTCGGTTCTTATCATACTGATTTTGACGCCTATTTACGCTATTACAAAATCGAATTTCTCTCCAATATGCTATGGAACTATTTAAGCTGGTTTCATAGTCATATGCAAAAAAACTTTGTTCCTTCTCCTGAAACATTACATCAATTAAAGAAAAAAGGATTTCAACAGCTCTATATTTGGGGACGTGGTGTAGATTGTACTCTCTTTCATCCAACTTACAATAAAGACCTATTCCGAAAAAAATATAATATTACAGCGAAATATATTCTTTCCTACGTCGGGCGCCTTGCTCCTGAAAAAGATATCGATACTCTTCAAACACTTATTCAAACGACAAACAAAGAACGTGACGATATTCATTGGCTCATCGCTGGAGACGGGCCTCTAGCAACAAATTTGCGTGAAGCTGTTCCGAAAACAAATGTCACTTTTACTGGATATTTACAAGGCACGGATTTAGCTGAAGCATATGCTTGTTCTCATATGATGGTATTTCCATCAGCTACTGAAACGTTCGGAAATGTCGTACTTGAATCATTTGCATGCGGTACACCTGTCATTGGTGCAAATAGTGGCGGGGTTAAAAATATTATTACAGATGGAAAAACGGGAATTCTTTGTCCGCCAAAAGATACAGATTCCTTTCTATCCTCCATCCATTCTTTATTGCAAAATGAAGAGCTGCTTATGCAAATGGGCATAGCAGCTTCGTCTTATGCTAAATCAAAAAGCTGGGATGAGATCTTTCGTGGCTTACTTGACCAATATGAAGAAGTCCTTCAGCACACTGCATCAGAATTACTCGCTTAAAAAGAAATGACAAAATTTATTAATGCTTATAAAAGTGCAAGTTCTCAACTAATCAAAAAAGACTTTCCACAAGTGAAAAAAACTTTAGAAAGAAATGTTTTGGTCAAGAAGTTTTTGCTTACTAACTACTGGTAGTTCGCCAATAGACGTAGTAAAGAAATATATTGAAAATCAAGGTAAAAAGTGAGGTGAAATGATATGACAAAGCAGAATAAAGCATATAAATTCCGGTTGTATCCAACAGAAGAACAAGCAAATCTTATACGTAAAACCTTCGGTTGTGTACGTTTCGTGTACAATAGAAGGTTAGCTGAGCGAAAAGAAGCGTACGAAAAATACAAAGATGATAAGGAACAACTAAAGAAACAAAAGCCTCCAACCCCTGCGAAATATAAAGCAGAATTTGAGTGGTTAAAAGAAGTTGATTCATTAGCTTTGGCAAATGCTCAACTACACTTGCAAACTGCATATAAGAATTTCTTTAGTGGTCAAAATAACTTCCCAACATTCAAAAGTAAAAAGGACAGAAAGTCTTATACAACGAATGTAGTAAACGGTAATATTCTGTTGCTTAATGGTCATATCAAATTGCCAAAACTGAAAATGGTACGTATCAAAAAACATAGAGAGATACCACAAGATTATATGATCAAGTCTTGTACGATTTCTATGACACCTACTGGTAAATACTATGTGTCAATCTTGACTGAATACGAAAAAGAGATTGTACAAAAAGAAGTAGAAACAGTTGTTGGATTAGACTTTGCAATGGATGGATTATACGTCAGTTCTGAGGATGAGAAAGCCAATTATCCTAAGTTCTATCGTAACATGTTAGACCGATTAACAAAGGCGCAACGAGTATTATCAAGACGCAATAAAGGTTCTGAACGTTGGAATAAACAACGTATTCGTGTAGCTACGTTACATGAGAAAGTAGCTAACCAACGTAAGAATTTTCTTCATCATGAGTCTAAAAAGTTAGCTGCCAATTTTGATGTTGTAGCTATTGAAGATCTAAACATGAAAGGAATATCGCAAGCACTTCATTTTGGAAAAAGTGTCGCTGATAATGGGTGGGGTATGTTCACTTCTTTCTTAACTTATAAACTAAACGAACAAGGAAAACAACTTGTGAAAATAGACAAATGGTTTCCATCAACAAAAACATGTAGTAGCTTTGGAAATGTGAAAAGTCTGACATTGTCTGAACGAATCTATTCTTGTATATGCGGTGTAAATCTCGATAGAGATTATAACTCAGCCATCAATATCAAAAATGAAGCAATACGTCTTTTAGCGTCAGCATAAATTGTAATAAAATAACCTTTGGAACAAGGGAGTTAGCTCGGCTGTCTTAGGACGAATTCGTTAGCTATCAGAAGTAATGATTAACCGAGAAGCCCTCACTTCAAACACTCCTTTAGGACGTTAAGTGGCGGGTAGTTCACGAAATCCCCTTAAAATCAACTTACTCACATACCTTTATACAGCAATTGTTCCCCAATTTCTGTATATCAAAAAACCTTTCATTCATTTGAAAGGTCTTTTTGAGCCTGCACATATTCTTCTTTCGTATTCACATTTATAAACCAATCTACATTCGCTTGTACATCTTCACCAGCAATATATTTCACATTACATTGTGATAAAAGCTGGCCCATACTTCTTTTTTCTTCTTGAAGCAAAGCATAAATCTTTTCTTTCACGCGGTTATTATACGCTGCAAGTAACGGTTGTTTTCTTCCATTAATAATAGGGACAACAGCATCATATTCATCGCTCGTTTGCTCTAATAAAATGGTAATCCATTCATTTGAAACGTTCGGTGCATCACAAGGCATAATAGCGTACCAATCTGCTTCTATATATTCCATTCCTGATACAATTCCAGCAAGCGGCCCATTTCCTTTATAGTGCGACATATCTTCTATAACTGGAACTTGTACTAATTGCTCTACTCTCTCTTTTATATCAGAATGACTAATGACTACAATTTCTTGCACAGCGCTTTCCATTACTTTCACAATATGCTCAATAAAAGTACTCTCTTTCCAGCCTACTAACGCTTTCGGCTCACCGAATCGGCTCGACATACCTCCTGCTAATACAATTCCAGCACACTTACTCATTGACGATGCAACTCAAATGTAATATGACCTAATTCCGGTAAAATTAACTTGTTCATCGCAAGACGAACCGCTCCGCTAGACCCTGGCATCGAAAAGACAACTTTACGCCCGATTGTACCGCCGATTGCTCTACTTAACATCGCACTACTTCCGATATCTTCTAAGTAACTTATCATACGGAACAACTCACCAAATCCAACAATTTCTTTATCTAATAACACTGAAACTGCCTCAATCGTCACATCACGTTTCGTAATACCAGTTCCGCCATTCGTTAACACGACATCAACATCTTCCCTATGATAACCAGCTAAAACAGCCTGCTGAATACTCTCTTTATCATCTTTCACAATTTCATAAGAGGTCACTTTATGTCCTGCTTCTATTAATAATTCATGTAATAGTTGTCCGCTCTTATCCGTCTCTTCCGTACGTGTATCGGAAATCGTCACGATCTTGCAACGCACTTCTTTTGGAGCTTGTTTTTTATGTTCAGTTACGCTCATTTTTCATCTTTCCTTTCTTAAAGACTTTTCTTCATTTTATCATACATATCTTTACACAATTATGTATGAAGCCAATGATGCACCGTGATACAATATAAGTATATACGACCACAAAAAGGAAAATATACTTTCTTATACGCCTGGACTACACACCATTAGCTACTCTTTAAATCCCCTTATATTTTCTACATAGTAGATTTCATTTTAAATTACAAAATAATTTGGAGGTTCACTCACTATGGAACTATACAAAAAATTAACAACAACATTCATCCTCTTATTTGTTGCTTCCATCACTGTCGGCTTTTCCTTAAAAGGCGCGATTCCATACGCTACATTAGTGAGTATTATATTCGCAACGCTATTTTTAATGAGCAGTGCTTTTTGCGCAGGAAAAGCGCGTCAACTGAAAGGCTGACCGTCTATGTTCCGTAAGAAACCAATCCTTTGTAAATCATGTGAAAAGGAAATACAAACGTATGAAAAAGCGTGGATTCATATGCCATTTCCGGCAAGTGGTATGACAAATATGAAGAAGTATATTGAGCTAGACGTGGAAGTTTATTGTAGTTCTTGCATTCAAGTAGTAAATAAAGTGAAACTTTAATCAGTGGGGATTTTGTTCTTCCCCACTGATTATTAGTTGAACCAATCGGGCTTTTACGGGCAGTTAATGCGGGATAAAACCAAATAAAAAAAGCTTTGCGCACACAGCGCAAAGCTTTTTTTCATATATTATAGACCAGCTTGCTCTTTTAAAGTAGCTGCTTTGTCTGTACGTTCCCATGTAAGATCTACATCAGTACGTCCGAAGTGGCCGTAAGCTGCTGTTTGTTTGTAAATTGGGCGACGTAAGTCTAGCATTTTAATAATACCAGCTGGGCGAAGATCGAAGTTGTTACGAACTAGTTCTACTAATACGTCTTCAGATACTTTACCAGTGCCTAATGTATCAACTGAAATTGATACTGGTTGTGCTACGCCAATTGCGTATGCAAGTTGTACTTCTGCTTTGTCAGCAAGACCAGCTGCTACGATGTTTTTCGCAACATAACGAGCTGCATATGCTGCAGAACGGTCAACTTTCGTTGCATCTTTACCAGAGAATGCACCACCGCCATGGCGAGCGTATCCACCGTAAGTATCAACGATGATTTTACGTCCTGTTAAACCAGCATCACCTTGTGGTCCACCAATTACGAAGCGGCCAGTTGGGTTAATGAAGAATTTCGTTTCTCCATCCATTAATTCTGCTGGAACTACAGCTTTAATTACGTGCTCTTTTAAATCGCGATCGATTTCTTCCCACGTAACATCTGGATGATGTTGTGTAGAAATTACAATTGTATCCACACGTACAGGTTTACCATTTTCATCATACTCAACTGTAACTTGCGTTTTTCCATCCGGACGTAAGTATGTTAATGTGTCATCTTTACGTACTTCAGTTAAACGACGAGCTAATTTGTGAGCAAGCGAGATTGGAAGTGGCATTAATTCTTGTGTTTCATTACATGCGAAGCCAAACATTAAACCTTGGTCTCCCGCACCAATTGCCTCAATCTCAGCGTCAGTCATTTGACCTTCGCGTGCTTCTAGTGCTTGGTCAACACCCATAGCGATGTCAGCAGATTGCTCATCGATAGATGTTAAAACTGCACAAGTTTCTGCATCGAATCCGTATTTTGCGCGTGTGTAACCAATGCCTTGAATTGTTTCACGAACGATTTTTGGAATATCTACGTAAGTAGAAGTCGTAATTTCCCCCGCTACCAATACTAAACCAGTTGTTACAGTTGTTTCACAAGCTACACGTGCATTTGCGTCCTTTGCTAAGATCGCATCTAAAATTGAATCAGAAATTTGGTCACAAATTTTATCTGGATGTCCTTCAGTTACAGACTCAGATGTGAACAGATGACGTTTTTTTGTCATGTGGTAAACCTCCCTACAGTAATTGTATATATTGTACGGAACTCATCCTTAATTTGCCACAAACTGCGACATACATTTATTCTCCCACACAAGCATACAGAAAAACCTTTCCTACTTAACATAGAGGAAAGGTTTAATTTGCTACTTGCATACTGCTTTTTGCCCTTTGCTCTTATCGTTCGAGACCGTTAGCCTCGCACAGGTTTTAGCACCTATTCACCTGTATTTACCACTACAAATGAGGTTGCTGGGCTTCATCGGGCCTGTCCCTCCGCCAGCTCGGGATAAGAGAGTATCCGTCCCAACCTATACTAAAGAAATGATATTCATTTGTCAATTAATATTCACATTTTCCTGAAAGTTTTTCTCAATACCCATAGAATGAAATATTAATAGGGAAATGATACATTCACACAAACAAAAATAAATAAATAGTATACATTATTTATATAATTGTGTTATACTATTGATGGGGATTACGAGAAATATTTCATTAAATGAAAAGGATGGTATATAAATATGAGTACTGTGAATGTCCAAATTGGTTTACATGAATTATTGAACGGAAGCAATGCACAGATTCAATTAAGTGTTCCGCAATTAGTGGAAAAAGTATTAATGCGAAACGAAGGGAAATTAACTTCTACTGGTGCCGTTTCTGCTTCAACAGGAAAATACACAGGACGTTCTCCTAAGGATAAATTTATTGTGAAGGAAGCATCGGTTGCTGACAAAATTGCTTGGGGAGCCGTGAACCAACCGATCTCTGAAGAACATTTTAATAAATTATATATAAAAGTTTTAGAATACTTAAAAGAAAAAGAAGAGTTATTCATCTTCAAAGGATTTGCTGGCGCTGATCGCAACTATCGCCTACCAATTCAAGTTGTTAACGAATATGCATGGCATAATTTGTTCGTACATCAATTATTTATTCGTCCAAATGAAGAAGAATTAGCAACTCACGAATCAGAGTTCACAATTGTTTCTGCACCAAACTTCAAAGCAGATCCAGCAATTGACGGTACAAATTCTGAAGCATTCATTATGGTTTCATTCGAAAAACGTATCGTACTAATCGGTGGTACAGAATATGCTGGAGAAATGAAAAAATCAATCTTCTCTATTATGAACTTCTTACTACCTGAACAAGACATTCTTTCTATGCACTGCTCTTCAAACGTAGGCGAAGAAGGCGACGTAGCACTATTCTTCGGTTTATCTGGAACAGGCAAAACAACATTATCTGCTGATCCAAACCGTAAATTAATCGGTGACGATGAGCACGGTTGGTCTGATAACGGTGTATTCAATATTGAAGGCGGTTGCTATGCAAAATGTGTAAACCTTTCTCATGAGAAAGAACCACAAATCTTCGATGCAATCAAATTTGGTTCAGTTTTAGAAAACGTTGTCATTGATGGTCAAACACGCATCGCTGACTATAACGATACTACTTTAACAGAAAATACACGTGCTGCATACCCTATGCATGCGATTGACAATATCGTACTGCCAAGTGTTGCAGGACATCCAAATACAATTATTTTCTTAACTGCTGATGCATCTGGCGTATTGCCTCCAATCAGTAAGTTATCAAAAGAGCAAGCTATGTACCATTTCTTAAGCGGTTACACTAGTAAGCTAGCAGGAACAGAGCGCGGTGTTACATCTCCGCAAGCTACATTCTCTACTTGCTTCGGTTCACCGTTCTTACCGCTTGATGCATCTCGTTATGCTGAAATGCTTGGTGAAAAAATCGAGAAACATGATGCGAAAGTATTCTTAGTAAACACTGGCTGGACTGGTGGCGAATACGGCGTTGGTAAACGTATGAACTTAGGTTACACTCGTGCAATGATTCAAGCAGCACTAAGCGGTGAACTTGCTAAAGCTGAAACTGCAAAACACGACATCTTTGGCCTTGAAGTACCTCGTCATGTTCCAGGTGTACCTGATGAAGTATTAATGCCTGAACAAACTTGGGCTGATAAAGATGCTTACAAGGCGAAAGCAATTGAGCTTGCAAACGAATTTAAAGAAAACTTCAAAAAATTCGACAGCGTTTCTGAAGCTATTATTAACTTAGGCGGTCCAATCGCTTAATTACAAATTTTCTGTTGGAATAACCCTTTTACTCATATGAATAAGTGTCGTGTAACCGTAAAGTTCCGCGTACTCACCGACAAAACCCAATGCAGCTTAACGGTTACACACACTTACATAAAAAAGAAGCTTACGTTAAAAACGTAAGCTTCTTTCTATATCTTATATAAAGTGAAACTTTAATCTCTTCATCTATTGCATACCAATACCCATAAACTTACAGAAAATTCATTTTATAATCATTCGTTTGTAGTTTCCTATGATATATTTTACATATAAAGGAAAGGGTGAGACCCATGAAAAATTTTTCTCGTACAGGAAAAATTTTATTCAGTTATGGAGCGATTCAAATGTTTTGGGGACTTGTAATGCTTAACGTTAATTTATTTGAGCATACAAGTGAAACGATAAAATACATTATTCTAATTACCGGAATAGTTTGTTGTATTGTATCCAACTTTTTTAAAGAACCTAAGAGTCATACTACTAAGTGATTTCATATTAACTTATTGGAAGCGGAAACCTATATTTTATACAAAGTTACGCTTCCTGTTGTACTATCCATCGCCGGATCCCTTATTCCAGAGTAAGCCAATTTTCAATTTAAATAACCAGATTTTCATATATACAAATTACGGCTTCGAACATATAAATTATATTTCTGCTCACTACCTCGCTCTGGTTTCACACCGCATGGGGCTAAAAAAGGCTCTGACCGCTTCTATCCACCGCTGGATCCTCTATTCCATCTAAAAAGAGGCTTTTCATCTTTTTATCTTTTTCAGCCCTTCGTTAATTCTTCCTCATCCTTCATACTATAATACCCTAAATTAATAACGATTAAGAAATAACCACCCAGAATACCTACTGCAAATGCCCACATTACCATATGATGCTCAATTTCGTACATGATAATAGCACCCAAAATTGCAGCTGCAAAGCGATTAAACATACCAAGCGTCGGCGCTTTCGTCTTCTTTACTATACTATCTCCAAGCTTTTCGATACGCCTTCCTAAAATCCAAACACAATACATGCTTACAATAAGTCCAATTCCTGCACCTAGAAAATGTGCTGAAAACGGTGTTAACATCCAGCCTAATAACAGAATACCTAGTAGATAATATGATTGAACTTTAAACGATTTTAATGACAAACTAATCATGCTGTACTCCCCTTCAATGTTTTTTCTATTTATCCAACAAAAGCTGTATAACTCATTTCTTTCGAGTCCATACTACTTAAAATCTATTTCATTCAAATTAAAAACAACATAAACGGTATGTTTATGTTGTTAAAATGCTTTTAGGAAATAATATTATACAAGATTTCTAATATAGAATCCCTCATAAATGTGACGTTTTTCAAAACATTTTCGTCCAATTATGAAAAAATTGATATCAATCTATGAACATACGGATATGATGTAATAAGCACATAAATAAAGGGGGCGTCTAATGATTTATTTTTTAATGGCTCTCATTCATCTCATTGTTCCTGCACTTATTGGACTTTCCTTGTATTGGTACACGAAAAAACATAGTATTTTCTATGCTGTCCTCGGTGTTCTTCTTCCAGGTATTATTCTTATTACACTCTTCCGCATTCCTTTTCTTAATTTAATCCCACTTATTACTGCCATTTTATTCCTCGTATTTTTACCAAAAATAAAAAAATAGGAAAGCAGATCATAGGTGATCTGTTTTCCTATTTTGATATAGGTTCTTGCACGATAGAATTAGCTTCTACTTTCTCTGATTTCACAAACCATAGACCGAAGAAAATGATGATTCCACCAATTATTTGTTGAAACGATACATATTCATTTGCCCATACAGCTGCAAATAAAACAGCTACAAGCGGCGTAATATACATATATACCATCGTATGTGACGCACCAATTTTTTGAACACCAATATACCACATGACTAAACCGAATACTGTTACAAAGAAAACAGAATATAGTAACGCAAATAGTGTCATTCCGTGTGTAATGTGAAATGGCATGACAAATACATGTGGACCACTTAACAATAAGAGCGGAATCGCTCCAACTAATGTCGACCATGCAGTAACACGTAATGCTGAGTATTTTTTAATAAGCGGCCCTGCTAAAACGGGATAAAGTCCCCAACATATTGATGTAATAAGTCCAATCCCATTTCCGTAGAAAGAACTAGCGAGTGAATGCCCCGCTACTAAAACTAATGTAGCACCAATAAAGGCAATCATGGAACCAACTAACTTTCGAGAAGAAAATTTTTCTTGTTTCAAGAAAATCGCAAATAAAGTTGTAAAAATAGGTGAAATAGATATGAGTAAAGAAGCATTTGTAGCGGATGTGTATTTTACAGTTTCCATAAATAACGTTTGATACAGTACAATACCTACAACGCTAACGATGATTAATCTTGGTATATCTTTTCGCTCCATATAAAGTGACTTTTCGATAAAGAACGTAAGTAATAACAGTAGTGGTGCTGCTGTCATCATTCGAACTGCAGTAAACTCAATTGCTGTAAATTCTAAAAGTCCATATTTCGCAATCGTATAGTTAATCCCCCAAATAATAACGACACTTAAAATTGATAACTCAATTCCCCATCTTTTCATGCGCAACCCCCTCCGCAAAGAGAATTATACAGAAAATTCAACTATATGTACATTTCATTATGTGAAAAAATCCATAAGAAAAAGGAGCATATTATATACTCCTTCTCTCTTCATTATACTCGAACATGTAACTTCATATTCGGATTATAAAACTGGCTTGGGCTCTTCAGCTGGAAAGTTCCTCCAACTTCATGCCAATCAACTGTTAATTTATCATCCATAAATACAAGCTTTGTGCGATCTGCAATAAAGTTTAGTACGCTTGATTCGATATCTACATCGCGCTCATCTTTCTCTGAAACGGCTACTAAATCAATAATCCCGCTCATAACACAACCGCAACCTTCATTATCATAAAATAACTTTATATATTTCGTTTCACTTGGAATCGTATCCATAATCTTTTTATATGCTGCCTCTGTTACAGTAACGTACATGTGTTAACCTACATCCTCTCTTCTCGTATCATTTATATATTGTACCACCATTTTTCTTGATTTTTATATGCGGAAAATTAAGACTACTATAAAATATATGTGATAAAGTGAAACTTTAATCAGGGAGGTATCCATCCCCTTCTGATTATTAGCCCTCGCCAATCAGGCTTTTACGGGCAGTTAATGCGTGATAAAGGAGGTTGTATCACTGATGTTCAAACTACAACGATATCTCATTTTCTTAGGTCTATTAGGTAGCTTTTTTATTTCTAGCAGAATGGTATTACAACATATACTTCCCTATTCTCCTTCTATTGGCTGGATTCTAGGTTTTATTTGTTTCCTATCCGCTTCTTATTTTTCCATAAAAAACAAAAACAACTAACAAAGTAAGAACTATCTTAAGGAGGATTACCAAACATGCCAGCCTTAAAAGAAATAGAACAATAACTTAATCATTTATTACAGGAGAAATCCATTGCCATATCGACAATGATTATGGTAGGCATAAATACTCACTCATTATGGATTATGCGAAAGAAACAAATATGTCACTCATCGGTTTGTCACACTCTGCCTCTGAATATTTAGTGAAAGAGACATTGATGTATGATTGGTTTAAAGAGAATTTTGATGTAGATGTTACTTTGATTCCGCAGGAGACCTGGTGGTTATAAAACTAATAACACCTCCCCTATTTTTAAAATCTATATACACAATACGATCCACCACACAAAATATAGAATCTACAATATATATATAGTAGTTCTACTTTTAAAACTAGATTTTCAAAAATATAGAAAGGAGATAATATATGTACCAACGCAATTGCTTTAGTTGTGACGGTAGACGCAACGCAACAGCGGTTCTATCGGCGCTACTGGACCTACTGGCAATGCCGGGCCTACCGGGGCCGGTTTGCAAAGTACTACCGCTTTTAGTCTAGCAGCCGCTCCTAACTATAAAAAGGGACAAGTTGTCACTTACACGAGTAGCGGCTATGTTGTAAAAAAAGATGCACCTCAAGGATTTCCGAATGTGTCTCAAGATTATATCGTATTGGTAGAAGGTGGTCCTACTGGTTCTACCGGAACTACCGGTTCTACTGGTGCCACTGGTTCTACCGGAGCTACCGGAGCTACCGGAACTACTGGTGCCACTGGTTCTACTGGTTCTACTGGTTCTACCGGAGCTACCGGAACTACTGGAGTCACTGGTTCTACCGGAGCTACTGGTTCTACTGGAGTCACTGGTTCTACCGGAGCTACCGGAACTACCGGAGTCACTGGTTCTACCGGAGCTACCGGAACTATTGGTGCCACTGGTTCTACCGGGACTACTGGACCTGCTGGTAGTTCAACAGCGAAAAGTATTGTTTTTCAAGGGACGAATGCTGGGTTTCAACGTATAGCAGGTTCTCCAGGAATTGATTCTAACGTTATTCCATATGTAACTGCTGGAGCTGGAAATATAGTTGGTTTTGCTACATCTATAAATATTAATAACTTACCCGCTGCTGTTTATACGATTGATATTTGCAGGAATGTCCCAACAAACCTCTCTGCCCCGACCTCTAGTTACATCCTATCTACTATTACTTTAACTACTACAGATAAAATTACGGGAACTATGACATTTTCAATTAAACCTACGGATATTGGCTCTAGACAACCTCAAGTGTATAACCCTACTCCAGCACCTGGACCTGCCACTGTAACTTGGACTAGTATTACAACCGGAAACCTGTTTTCGAGGGGGGATGCGATATCTCTTTATATTACCCCCGGGATTACGGCAAGTTCTGTATATTCTATTTTTCTAATCACTGATATATAATCCACACTTACAAATCATTCATTTACAAAAAGGACCTCGATGCCGAGGCCAAAAAAATTGCAAATAAATTAAAACAAATAACAGACAAATTTATTATATACTCTCGCTTTAAAACACCCATATTTTGGATTATGAATTTGTACAGTTTGTCAATGTTGTAAACATCCCGTTTATTAAAATTCCGTACTTCCTTCCACACTGAAAAGGGAAATCACTCTAAAGAAAGTGATTTCCCCTTTTTAAAATATCCCACTATAATTAAATCGGCAACATAATCTCAACAGTCGTTCCAACTCCAACTTCACTTTCAAAGTTCAATTTACCGTGGTGATCTTTAATAATTTTTTCCGTAACTACTAATCCTAAGCCTGTTCCAGTTTCTTTCGTTGTGTAAAAAGCTTCATTTAGCTTCGGAATTTTATCTTTCGGAATGCCGCATCCCTCATCTATAATTTGAACAATGATCACATCTTCCACTATAACTTTTACAGTAATAGTTCCGCCAACTGACATTGCTTCAATCGCATTTTTTATTAAATTAAAAAATACTTGTTTCAATCGTTTTTCCTCACATGTAATTGATGGTATATCTTTACTATAAATAGCATGCATTTTTATTCCTTGTTCTAAAGCTGGCTTTTCCATAACCCTGATAACATAAGAGATGATTTCTTTAATATTATACGTTTCGGATTCTACCGATTTAGATTTCTCAAACCCATTTAGTTCTGTAGCAATTGTATGAATTCGCTCTACTTCCTGTCTCATAATTTCACTATAAATTTTATCTTCTGGATATTTTTTCGCTTGCTTATTCACAAGTTTTTTCAATTTTTCTAACGGTCTTCTAATCTTATCGCCAATTACTGTCGCCATTTTTCCAACCATTGCTAATTTCTCTACATTTCGTATTTCTTTATCCATCATTTCAAGTGTACGAACGTAAGATTGGAATCTTAAAAATATAATCCAACATATAATAACAAACACGCTATATAATGCTATTGGGATAAGAACAATAAAGGATTGAACAACGAATCCCATAAGTGCATATTTTCCAACAATAGTTCCCGCAACTAACCAAAAGTACCTCTTATTCACAAATATTGGTGCAAATAAAATAAAGAATCCTTCTACTATATTCCCACCATCAAATTCCGCATCACTTCCGTAATAAATAATGAAGTTATTAATAAAATCCAATATATTATAGCCAATTAAAATAATATACTTCACAATATACGGCTTTTTCCATTTCATAAAATAAAGTCCTATAAAGAATAATCCAACCATAAAACTATATAGCCATAAACCTAATCCTTCTCCAAAAGCATCTGCTAGTTTTTGATTTTTATCTGATAAAAGGACAATAGCTTTTTCAGCAAAATCATACGCAAAAAATATAACGAAGAATAAGCTTAAAAATATTATTAATGCCTTTATCTCTTCTTTTTCAAATATATTTCCTTTTTCCATATGATAACTCCTTTAACAACACCTCTTAATCTTGTGTCACATTGCGCTCACATTTTTTCGGGAGCAGTATTTCTACTCTCGTTCCTTTCTTTACTTCACTAGAAATGTGTAATTCTCCAAGGTGCTCTGTCACAATTCGCTCTGCTACCGTAAGACCTAATCCAATTCTATCTTGCTTCGTTGTATAAAAAGCATCCTTAACTCGTCCTAAATTATCCTTTTTTATCCCAAAACCACTATCTACTATACTTACTATTACATAATCTCTTTTTTTATTTTCAACTTGTATTTTTAATGTTCCGCCATGTTCCATTGCCTCTAAAGCATTTTTAATAACATACAAAAATACTCCTTTTAATTTGCGTTTATCACATTCAATTTCGCTTCTATTTTGCTCTTCATTAAAGGTACAATTTATATTTAACTCGTTCATTTTTCCGCGCATGTTTTCTACCGCTTGTACTAAAACATCACTTACAATGTGTTTTTCATAAACAGAAGGTTTACATGCAGCAACCTCCATTAATTCACTAATCATATTATTCATATTTTCGATTTCGAGAATCATTTGTTCATATGTTGCATCTTTTTCGTGTTTCTCTTTTTGTAATTGCGTAAACCCTTTTAATGAAGCAAGTGGGTTTTTAATTTCATGTCCGACTGTCGCTGCCATTTTTCCGATAACCGCCAATTTTTGTGACTGACTTGCCTCTGCAATACGTCCCTTTACTGCTGAAAGATATTGTAAAAATCGATTTAAAATAATAAATGACACGAAAAGTAACACCATATTTATAACAAGAGACATAAACAGGTTAAGTTCTCCAAATACAAATAGGTATATCATATATTTCCCTATAAGGAATGGCGCTAAGACAAATAAATATCTTTTACTCAAAAAGATCGGTACGAAGAAAATGAAAATATATTCAATTACATTCCCTTCATCAAATGCTATTATATTATGAAAAGCATACCATCCAATATTAAAAGTCTCTGCGATCATGTATGCAAATAAATATGTATATTTAACTAAATATGCTTTTTCTCTCTCAAATAAGTAAACACTAATACCTAATATAGCCATAATATATGCAAGCTTCCATATCCCTTTATGCCAATTTGCTAAAGGCATTGTATCTTCTAATATAATCGCGTATGCAACCTCGTATACAATTAAAATAACATGTATTACCCATAAGAAAATCTTAGCGTTTTTCTTTTCTTCTTTAGCTGATAGAAAACTCTCTTCCACTTCAACACCCCTTCAAAAGAATACCATTTATTATAATAAATGATTTTCATAGACAAACAAAGATAAATTGAACAAATGAGGAAAATCAATCCATAGATAATATACTTCCCCATACCATATGTAAGCATAAAAACCATGAACAATAATACGTATAATATGGGAGGTGCTTTATATGGACGGTCGTGAAAATAAGAAGATAGAACAGTTACAATCCTTTACGAAAAACAATGAAGGAAAAGAGATGACAACGAATACGGGTGTCAAAATTTCAAATGATGAAAACTCTTTAACCGCCGGCGATCGTGGTCCTACACTTTTAGAAGATTTCCTGATGCGAGAAAAACTCGCTCATTTTGACCGTGAACGAATTCCTGAAAGAGTCGTTCATGCCCGCGGTTACGGAGCACATGGTGTTTTTGAGCTATATGATTCTTTAGAAGACTTAACAATGGCTCATTTTTTACAAGACCCATCTAAAAAGACACCTATTTTTATTCGTTTTTCTGAAGTTGCTGGATCAAAAGGTGCAAATGAAACGAACCGAGATGTACGAGGATTCGCTGTTAAGTTTTATACAGAGGAAGGAAATTTCGATTTAGTGGGTAATAACATTCCGATTTTTTTCATTCAAGATGGTATTAAATTTCCGGATCTTATTCATGCTCTTAAACCAGAGCCACATAATGAGATTCCCCAAGGACAAACAGCACACGATACTTTTTGGGACTTTATCGCCAATAATCAAGAATCAGCTGCGATGATGATGTGGATTATGTCGGATCGCACAATTCCGAGAAGTTTTCGAATGATGCAAGGGTTCGGCGTTCATACATTTCGTTTAGTTAATAAACATGGGAAGTCACGATTCGTAAAATTCCACTGGAAGCCAAAGCTTGGCGTTCACTCGTTAATTTGGGATGAAGCTCAAAAACTAGGCGGCGCTGATCCAGATTATCATCGCCGTGATTTATGGGAAAATATTAATGCCGGAAACTACCCTGAGTACGAACTTGGCGTTCAAATTTTAGAAGAAGAGGATGAATTTAAATACGATTTCGATATATTAGATGCAACAAAAATTTGGCCGGAAGAAGACTTCCCTGTTAAGATCATCGGAAAAATGACGTTAAACCGAAACGTTGATAACGTATTTGCGGAAACAGAACAAGTCGCACTGCACCCTGGAAGCATCGTCCGCGGTATCGATTTTACAAATGATCCTCTCTTACAAGGTAGACTCTTTTCTTATACAGATACACAATTAGCACGCGTCGGTACAAACTATCAAGAGTTACCGATTAATCGTCCGGTATGTCCTTTTCATAATAATCAAAGAGATGGTGCGTCTAAATATATAATTGATAAAGGAAAAGTCGCTTACCATAATAACTCTTTAGCTAATAACTCTCCCTTTACTGTACCTGGTACGAAAGGCGGTTTCGTTACATATCCTTCTACTGTTTCTGGACATAAAACAAGAGAAACAGCCGCTAGTTTTAAAGACCATTTCTCACAAGCCCGTTTATTTTGGAATAGTATGAGCCACGTCGAAAAAATCCATATTATGCAGGCCTTTTCCTTTGAATTAGGAAAAGTAAAAAGTAAATCAGTTCGCCAACAAGTCGTAGGTATGATTGGTCATATAAGTACAGAATTAGCTACTTTAGTAGCTGAAGCAGTCGGGGCAACAGTGCCAAATGTTCAAGAATCAAATGTTACAAAATCCTCACCAGCACTAAGTATGGAACATACAACATTCAGCCCAAATACATTACGAGTAGGCGTCATTGTCGCAAACGGATATGACGGTCAAAACGCACAATATATTATAAATCAATTCAAACAAGCCGGTCTTCAGCCCGTTATTATTTCCGAACGATTAGGTTTTGTGCAAGGCTCTCAAAATGGACAGTGGGAAGTGAATGATACTTTCTTAACAGGATCACCACTTCTTTATGATGGGCTACTTCTTATTGGCGGAAATATTAATGATCATTTTCTTAACAAGGCAAGTTCATTCGTCGTAGAATCGTATAATCACTTTAAGCCAATTGGCGCTTTCCAAAATGGAACTACTATTGTTCAATCTTTAAACATTGAAGGAAAACCTGGCGTTATAACAGAACAAAATCCTATCTTACTTGCGAATGAATTTATTCAGGCAATGACAAAACAGCGATTTTGGGAGAGAGCCTACTAAAATGCATGAGGAGGATACATCATGTTCGTTACAGTGGAAAAAGATGTACACATTTTTGTTGAGGATATTAACCCAGGCCCTGGAAGTAAACCTGTCTTCTTCGTTCATGGCTGGCCTTTAAATCATCAAATGTACCAATATCAATTTAATATCTTACCACAACATGGTTTCCGCTGCATCGCCATGGATATACGAGGAAACGGACAGTCTGATAAACCATGGACTGGTTACACTTATGATCGTTTAGCTAATGATATCGCAATTGTATTAGATGCACTTCAAATAGAAAATGCTACGTTAGTCGGCTTCTCAGTCGGTGGCGCTCTCTCTATTCGGTATATGTCACGATATAATGGGCGTCGTATTTCCAAACTTGCATTAGTGGATGCTGTCTCTCCTTCTTTCGTGAAAAACCAAGAATCCCCTTACGGCGTACCGAAAGAACAAGCAGATGCTCTGATTGCTCAAATGTATGTAAATTTACCTAAGTTTCTAAGTGATGTATCTTTATCATTTTTTAATAGAAACTTAGGAGCTGCCACGTTAGAATGGTTTTCTTATCTCGGTATGCAGTCCGCTTCTTATGCTCTCATCAAAATTTTGCAAGCTGCTGCAAACGAAGACGTAACGAAAGACTTAAGTAAAATTAACGTCCCAACAAAAATATTCCACGGTGTTCACGACCAACTCATCCCTTATAAAAGTGCTGAGCTAACAAAAGAGCGAATTAAAAACTCTGAACTATATCCTCTTACAAATAGTGGCCACGGCTCTCCAATCGATCAAGCGGATGAATTAAATAAGGAACTGATAAAATTTTTAAATTCATAGTTCCTTTACAGTAAAAAAAGAATTTGCCCTTACGGCAAATTCTTTTTTCTTAACTACCTTTTGCACGAGCAAATTCCACATATGACTTATTCTTCTCTTCCATTAAAAACAAAACGATAATGCGGAAAAAATGAAGAGTTGGAACAATAGTCATACAAAGAATAGATAAAAAATAAACACGCTCATCGTTAAACGCATAAATACTAACAACTCGAAATCCTGTTTGTTTATAAATCCATACAACAAATAATTGCAAACTAAAAATTAATAACAAATCTGGAACTGATTCTATTAAAATTAAACAAATTGTCCAATTATATACTAGATGAAAAATTCACATACTTCTCACAAATCAATTATTAAAACGACTCTATTTTAATTTATACTAAATGTACAAGTAATACTCCCTAAACCTAGCTTGTCTGGTTATCCCGTTAAATACTATGAAAAAAGAACTTGTATCGTATACAAGTTCTTTTTTGTCGCCTATTTAAATAATATATCCTTACTATATTGCTTTCCGATGAGTAAGTCATATTGAATAAACTCATATTGCTTTAACATTTCTTTTTGTTTTTCTGTTAAACTTTTTATTGCTTCTCCGTCTTTTCCTATCTTCAATTCATCACGAAGTACGGGAATTTCTTCATATAACTTCGATAAAAATTGATAGAACGGTACCTTATTTAATCCAGCATAATCAAAGACAAGATTTGAAAAATAGATTGGACTTACTAAACCTAAATTGTCATTTGGCATATCAAAATTTGCATACATTAATAACGGCGTTTGTGCCATCGCTAATCGTTCACTTGGCGTTTTTTCATTTGTTATATAACCAGTCTCTTTATAAAGAGATTTATTTGTTCCTAGTGATGGGAGATGGTCCCCAAAGAATACTAATAATGTAGGTCTATCTAAATTATCTAGCTCCTCTATTAAATATTGAAGAGCTTCATCTGAACGTCTTAACCCTTCTGTATAAGTCTCTAATTCAGCCTTCGACTCTTCATTTTCTAATCCACTAATCTCTATTTGATTTTCACCAAATCTTCCTTCTGTAAATGGAAAATGATTTTGCATCGTAACTGCATGAACAAACGTAGGTTTCTTTTGCTTCTCTAATTCAGCTATTATCTCTTTACTCATAGATAGATCGCTAATATAATCTCCATCAACTTCTACATTTTCCATCGTATCTTGTGCATTAAACTTATCAAATCCTAACACTTTATATACATCATCCCGTTTAAAGAATGAGCGACCGAACGAATGAATTGCACTTGTATAATACCCTTCTTTTTTCAATGCTCGAGGAATTGATGGAATTTCTTTCTTATTTGTAACGACTTGCTGATATGGTATAGAGCCTGGTTTTAACAAACTCATTGAATAACTCGTTAATGCCTCAAATTCAACGTTTGCAGTATTTCCTCCAAATGCAGGAGAAATAGTTTGTCCACCAGGAAAACTTTCTATATAATGATGCAAATTAGGTAAAGGATCTTCACTAAAGGACAGGTTCGTTAACTTCGTTGGATCCCAAAACGATTCACTCATTACAAAAATAATATTCGGTTTCTCTTTTTGCTTCTGCGCCCCTATATTGCTACTATATTGTTTCTTTATATCGTTTGCTATTTGAAGCATATTTTCTTTTGAATAATCTTTCGGCTTTTCAATGACTGTCGTATCTAAATTACTTATAAAGCCTAGCACAAAACCATTCGAAGCATAATTTTCATTTTGATTCCACAAAACGAACTCTATACCCGACTTTTGAAACCATTTATTCATAAACGTATTCGTAAAATTACCATACACATATAAAATAAAAACGGATCCTACTACTAATAAGGCTCTTACTCCTGGATGAATCTTTACACTTTGAATATATTTTCTAATATATATCCCCGCTATAATACAAGCTACAATACTTACGATAACGACAAAAATATAACTCCAACTAAAATATTCCATCACCATCGGTATAACAGATTGCATATGTCCAATCTGTGTAAAATCAGAAGGATATAGTGGGTCTCCCCTAAAAACAATTTTGAAGTGATTTACAATAGCCAAAATGATTAGCAAAATGCTTGTCAAAATAGTACTCAAAAAAACTTTTCCAAGTACGTTGTACACCAAAACATATATTGCATAAATTACAATTAAACTAAATATAAACTGTGCGTTATAATTGTAAATCCAATTCAGTGTATTTACGAGATTCATATTATTTTGCATAAAAATAAAAAGAAAAGTAACCGCATGAGCTACTAAAAACATTCTAATATAAATCCGAATAATCGGTTTAAATTTATTAACTATACCTTTATTTAAATACGCAACATATAGTAGTGCAACCCACATCAAAATTGTCATTATACTTAAAACAATTTTTTGATTTAACATATCTTTCATCGCATCTAAACTAAAATATTTTAAAATCAAGAAAAGTGTGGGTACAACATATAAGGTTACTAAACCACTTAAAACCGCTGAAATTAATATACTTCTTCTTGGCTGATGAAATGAATAATTATCCCTCAATTCACTCCCTCTTTTCTGTTTATTAATTTCACCCCGCACCGTAAAAACAGTTTCTATTAAGATAACATACTTCATGCATTTCGTCTTCACACTGGATTCTACTATAACTGTAGTTTCTTAATTCTCCCTTAATCAACAGTTAATTTTTGGAATACCAACTATTCATTCTTAAAAAACTAAATTCCTTCATTCCACTTTATGATATAATAACTATGTTTTGGAAAACCTTAATACTAATATGGTTTTATCATGAAAATACGAAGGAAATAATAAAAAGGGAGATGCTCATTTTTGTTAAATAAGTTTAAAAATTTGCCTAAAGCGGTATATGTAATTTTGGCACTTTCTTTCCTGTTGCATGTTTTTTGTCTAGTAAAACAGCCAGGATTAAATGGAGAAGTAGTCAAAGTAACATATGGTGCATATGATGCGTTCAACTATTCGTTAACAGCTGAACAGCTATTAAAACACGGTGTCTTTGGATATGTTTATTTGGAGCCTAGTGAAGTTCCTGGAAAAAATGCATACATCACACCAGGTCAGCCACTATTATTAGCTGGCGCTATGATTATTTCTGATGTTACATCACTTCCTTACTATTACGTGGCAACCGTCATTAATATGATACTGAACCTCGGCACAGTGTTATTAGTATTCTTAATAGGAAAAGAGTTATTTGAAAAGAATATTTATGGAATTGTCGCAAGTATTTTATATGCTATTTATCCAAGTAACTATACATACTTCCGTACGTTATTAACCGAAGTTCCTTCAATATTCTTATTAACGTTAAGTGTATATGTATTTGTTCTCGCATGGAAATATAATAAAGTGAAATTCCATATATGGTTCGGAATTGTCGTTTCCATTTTACTTATGTTCCGTCCAAATCCAGCTCCAATGATGCTCATTCCTGTTCTTGTCGTCTTGTTCACATATGGATTTAAAGACTCAATTCGAATTGGATTATTATGGCTCATTGGCCCGTTCTTTATTATCGGTGCCTGGGTTGTTCGTAACTATTTAGCGTTCAATCAATTTATCTTATTCTCAACGCAAGGTGCGGACCCATTAATTGCCGGTGCGGATCCATTTAACA
Organism: Bacillus mycoides; assembly: GCF_000832605.1. Taxonomy (GTDB): domain Bacteria; phylum Bacillota; class Bacilli; order Bacillales; family Bacillaceae_G; genus Bacillus_A; species Bacillus_A mycoides. Next base: position 1,202,983 of record NZ_CP009692.1, on the reverse strand, counting down.
AAATCGGCTATGAAAATGTAGTTAACCAAATGAAGGCCCAGGGTTTAGAAGATAAAAATGCATACGCAAAAGATTTAATCAAAAATGGATTTAAAACGGACTTCACATATTGGTTCTCGTGGTTCACTGTTGGTAAAACAATTGAATTATTCAAAACAGCTCCTGCTGTAGACCAATACCATATTCATAAATTTATGCAAATGTGTCATAGAGTCTTCATCATAGGCACATTCTTGAGCAGTTTCTGCTGCATGCTAAATTCATTTAAACATAAACGCGTTATGATGCTAGTAGCAAGTTCTGTTATTTACATCATCTTCTCAAACTTATTCTTAGCGATTAATCGCTACGGATTTTTCATTAACCCTCTTATGTGCTTAATTCTTGCATACGGGTTAGTTTACGCTGTGCAGAAGCTTCCATTTTTCCGCACTAGCCAAGCATAATAAAAAAAGAGGTCGTCCAAAAATGGACGACCTCTTTTTTTATTTATCCAACACTTTGAACACGGCCAATTTGTCCATCTTGTAATCGGACTTTAATTCCGTACGTATGTGTTTCCGTGTTTGTTAAAATATCTTTCACAACACCGCTCACTGTTTTACTATAATCTTTATCTAATTGAATAACTACATGTGAACCAACCGAAATTTGTGATCTTGTCGGTTTCCCACCTGTTGCTTCTGTTGTTTTTTCTTGTTTCTGTGTTCTCTCTTGTTGCGCCGACTGCTGTTGCTGAATCTTCTGTTGCTCTTCTTGCTTACGTTTCTCTTCCTCTACTCTTCTTTGTTGCTCTTCTTGCTTACGTTTTTCTTCCTCTACTCTTTGTTGCTCTTCCTGCTTACGTTTTTCTTCCTCTACTCTTTGTTGCTCTTCCTGCTTACGTTTTTCTTCCTCTACTCTTTGCTGCTCTTCCTGCTTACGTTTTTCTTCCTCTTCCTTTTGCTGCTCTTCTTGTTTGCTTTCCTCTTCTACCTTCTTATCTTCTTCAACTTTCTTCTCATCTATTTTCTGTTCTTCCGCTACCTTCAGCTTTTCCTCTTCATCTTTACAAGCTGTTAAAACAACTACACATAAGCCCGTAAGTAAAAATAATAATAATTTTTTTAACATTAAAAAATCCTCCTATATATACATTACAAATAATGACCTTTAATAGAATAACAAATATGTATGAATCCCTTTGTCGTAATTTGTCGTATATATTGGATTTTCCATGTAACACTACATGCTCCAAATAGAGAAGAACCTGTCGTGTGACAGGTTCTTCTCGTTATTTATTAGGATACGATGATTAGCATGTTTACTATACAAGAGGAAGCATCCATATTTTCCATATGATACTTACGATTACTATAAGTACAAAATCAAACAAATCTAATCTCGGACCCTTTTTCATAGTCATGTCTAGCCACATATAAATCCATTTCATTTCCTTATATTTATGAATATTTTTCTTTGCGAATCGGTAAGTAAGCACTTGCATGATGTAAATTCCAATTACGCAAATAAGCAATAAGATGAGAAATTCAAATACAAAATTCCTCCCTATTTTTGAAGCGTTCTTTCTACTATACGGTTCTTCAAAACCCATTCCTCAAACTGAGCACTTCCAAATTCCCAGCTCAAATCACGAGCATGTACAGAAAAAACGTAATAACCGGCATATTCGTCCATAAACACCCCTGCCCCTACATCATCTTTTTGAATACCGTATACTCCAAAATTAAAATACACATCCCACACGTCTTCATGCTTCCTCTTATAAGCAATCGATTCCATATCACATTCAGTTCCGAAATAATCAAGATGTAAATGTACGCTATCATCGTATTCGTAATCCATTTTATCACCCCTTATATTTGTACTTCTTTACTACCCAAAAAATTCCTGCTATATATACTCACATATGGGCACTTACCTACATATTATGCTTGTAGATTGACTTCTAGGAGGTGTCATATAGTGAAAAAATTAATAACCGTTTTTTGCATCATGTTACTAGCTGTTTTCACATTCGCTGCTTGTAGTAGTACAAAGGAAAGTACGAAAGAACAAGCTCAAAAAATTCGCGTTGGCGAAGTTACACACTCTCTTTTCTACGCACCATTATATGTTGGAATTGAAAAAGGATTTTTTAAAGATGAAGGCTTAAATATTGACTTACAAACAACAGCTGGCGGAGATAAAACGATGACCACCCTTTTATCTGGCGGAATTGATATTGCTCTCGTTGGTTCAGAAACGTCTATTTATGTTCATCAACAAGGAGCAAAAGATCCTGTCATTAATTTTGCACAGCTTACACAAACAGATGGCACATTTTTAGTTTCCCGTAAAAAATTAGACTCTTTTAATTGGAACGACGTAAAAGGCGTTACGTTTTTAGGACAGCGTAAAGGCGGCATGCCGCAAATGGTTGGTGAATACGTTTTAAAGAAAAATGGCATTGACCCTCGCAAAGATACGAACTTAATTCAAAATATCGAGTTTGCTAATATTGCAAATGCCTTTGCATCTGGTACGGGAGAATTTGTACAGCTCTTTGAACCGACTGCAAGTATACTTGAAAAAGAAGGAAAAGGTTATATCGTCGCGTCTTTCGGAGCTGAATCTGGTACTGTCCCTTATACAACGTTTATGGCAAAAGAAAGTTTCTTAAAGAAAGATAAAGCTGCTGCTGAAAAATTCACGCGCGCACTATATAAAGCGCAGCAATGGGTTGATACACATAGTCCAGAAGAGATTGCCGATGCCGTTTCACCACTATTTAAAGACACTTCAAAAGACATTTCAGTAAAAGTAATTGAGCGCTACAAAAAACAACATTCTTATGCGACAAATCCATTATTAGATGATGCAGAATGGAAACAACTCCAAACGATTATGAAAGAATCTGGTGAATTACAAAAAGAAGTTCCACATGAAGCGCTCGTCAATACAAAAATTGCCGAAAGCGTTATTAAGAAATAGAGGCGAAGTGTATGAGCTTTTTACAAATACGTAACGTTTCTCACTGCTTTTTTGCAAAAGAAAATGCCAAACTTATTCTTGAAGATATGAGTTTGCAAGTAGACGAAGGCGAATTTATTTCAATCCTTGGTCCAAGTGGTTGCGGAAAAACAACGCTCCTCTCCATCATCGCAGGTCTACTCGATCCAATTGAAGGTATCGTATTTTTAGATGGTGAACCGATTACAAGTAAGACCCCCTCTATGGGCTATATGCTCCAGCAAGATTACTTGTTTCCGTGGAAAACAATTGAAGAAAATATTATGCTCGGACTTCATATTCGGAAGGTTTATGATGAAAATACGAAAGAACATACATTAAAGCTTTTAAAACAAGTCGGCCTATATGATATAGAACAGCAATACCCTCGTGAACTATCCGGTGGTATGCGCCAACGTGCTGCACTCGTTCGAACATTAGCGACCGACCCAAAAATTTTATTGTTAGATGAACCATTTTCCGCTCTTGATTATCAAACAAAATTAAAACTAGAAGATCTCGTCTTCACATTACTACGTAACTATAAGAAAACATCCCTACTTGTGACACATGATATTGAAGAAGCAATTGCGATGAGTGATCGTATTTATTTACTGCAGGCGAACCCTGGAAAAATCGCAAAAACATTCATCGTCCCAGAAAGTATCCGTTCCTTATCGCCGTTAGAAGCACGCCACCATCATGACTTCCCATCCCTCTTCCAAGAAATATGGAAGGAGCTGGAACGACTTGGATAATATAAAACAACTACATGAACAGTTTCGAAAAAAAGAAAGACAACATGCATGGTTAGCTCGCTCTTTACAACTTGTACTTCTTGTTCTTTTCTTTGCACTATGGGAAATAGCTAGTAAAAAAGAATGGATTGATCCTTTACTCTTTAGTTCTCCTTCAAGTATTTGGGATCTCTTTTTAACGAAATGGATTGACGGTTCACTTTGGGTCCACATATGGACGACATTACTTGAAACAGGAGTAGGTTTTATTCTCGGAACTGTACTTGGAGCTATTATTGCTACTCTCCTTTGGTGGATGCCACTTTTGGCCCGCGTACTTGATCCTTATCTCGTCGTCCTAAATGCAATGCCAAAAGTTGCACTCGGTCCAATCATCATTGTTATTTTCGGTCCAAATATTTCATCCTCTATCGCAATGGGGGTAATCATCTCTATCATCATTACCATTCTCGTTATTTACAGCGCATTTCAAGAAGTCGATTCCAACTATATTAAGGTCATGGACACATTCGGCGCAAATAAATGGCAATGCTATAAGCACGTTATTCTCCCTTCATCTTTCCCTGCAATTATTTCAACGTTAAAAGTGAATGTTGGCTTATCATGGGTCGGTGTTATTTTCGGGGAACTCCTCGTTTCTAAACAAGGACTTGGCTATTTAATTAGCTACGGATTCCAAGTCTTTAACTTCACACTCGTCTTGCTCAGTGTATTGCTCACTTGCGTCCTCGCAACTCTTATGTATGTATTTGTCGAGGCATTTGAAAAACTCCTTATTGGAAAACGAAAAAAAAGCTGACTTAGAGCGATATGCTAGAGTCAGCTTCTTTCTCTTACCTTTTATCACACATTTTCGAATCGTCTGCAATATTCCCATTAGCAACCGTAACTGTATGGAAACAATCTTTCACACGCACCGTAACGACATTATCTTTTCGATCAATAATATGATAATCATTAAACTCTTTATTTAATGCACTACGAATTTGCTCCCCTTCAAAAATCGGAAAACCGTGAGACATTACCCAAATGAGACCAGCAACAGCAAGAATCGTTTTCATACGTTTCATTACCTCCTCGAGAGTAAACTTATAGCCCCTATACTATGCGCATTATAATTGTGTCTAATTTGTGACGTTTTTATACTAATTCTATTTTAATGATTCAGTTCCTTCTTCTTTTTTAAAAAAAGACAGAATTTTCAATTTTATCAACATGAAGAAACGCAAAGAACTACAATTCTTCACGTTTTCCCTTGGCTAAAATATATCGAACACATAATTCGCATTAGTGTCCACTTGGTTGTTCCATCGTTTTCGACACATTATATAACCCAGCTAACACTTCCGCTCTCATTTTTACAAGCTCGGAGAATTGATAGAAGAAGGCAATTTTTTTATATTTTAATTCTGTTCCTTCTTTCACCTTTTTTGAATCTTGTAAAATAAACGCTGTAAATGTATCCGCAATATCCTCTGCTACATTTGTCGTCCCATACAGTGAAACAAACTCACCATGCTTTTCCTTAAAAAATTCAATTTGAGCTTCTTCGCTTTCTTCCACTTTCTTTTCTGTCCACTCCTGGTCAATTGGTTTCCAGAAAGAATTATAAAATTGATTTATATAAGAGCTCTCCTTCGCACATCCTTCTTGTAAGAAAAGAGATTTACATTTATTTTGGTATGATGAAATATCTTTATCTTCTTCAAAAGCCTTTAAGTACTTTTCATTTACTGGTATTTGTTTATGTCCCAGTGTCAATACGTGAGCCGTCTCATGTATTAATGTTTTCATCACTTGATCGATATTTACTGCAGAATCAAGCGTATCTAAGCTAATGGTCCACTCTTTCGGATACTCCATACTCGGCATAACATGAGCGACAATTCCATCGTATCCATCTGTTACCATATCAAACTCTTTTATGTCAGTGCGATACTTAGCAGGAATAAGCGTGCTATACATCTCCCATAACGATTCATGATAATCCCTATCTTGACGTTGCTTTAATACTTCTTCTTTCGCGTCCTTATCCTCCGCAAAAGCCTTATTCAATCGTTTGCGATCTAGTTTATCGAAATAAGGATCTACAATTTCATCACCATCAATATAATAAGAAGCTAAAAAGAAATAATTTTCATCATCCTTTTTTTTCATTTCTGCTTCTTTCATATCGTTACTTGAATGTCCTTCTAAATCATAATCCTCTAGTACTTCAAGTTCTGAAAGTCCATCTATCTTTTTATATACTTTTTGAAGTGTTTTATCACCTATTTGTGTGCATTCTTCTGTCGTTTCGCACACATCTTTTTTCTCTCTTTTCGAAGTTTGCTCCGACATATCACATCCAGCTACTAAGCCCATTGAAATCATAAAACACATTAACTTGCCATACAGTTTCTTCATACGCCCCTCCATTATTCCATTCTACAAAAATATCATAATCATTTTTTAACGAATATGCGATAATTAATTATAAAAACTGTATGGAGGTTTCCCATGATTCGAGCAGTCTTATTTGACTTAGATGGAACACTATTAGATCGTCGTCAATCTTTAGAGCAATTTATTCGTGATCAATATAATCGCTTCGCCTTTCATTTGATAAACATAGAAAAATTCGAGTATTGCTCTCGTTTTCTCGAACTCGACAATAATGGTTACACGTGGAAAGATAAGGTATATTCCACTCTCCTTTGCGAATACAACATTACCACTTTAACGCAAGAGCAACTGCTGCACGACTACATTACAAACTTCCAACATCATTGTATTCCTTTCCAAAACATGCATGAACTACTTCAACAATTAAAACAGCGAAACATTAAAATTGGTATTATTACAAACGGCTTTACTAAATTTCAGATGAGCAACCTTCGAGCACTAAACATACATACGTATACAAGCACGATTCTTGTTTCAGAAGCAGAAGGAATTAAAAAGCCTCACCCTGAGATTTTCGAACGGGCTTTACAAAAGCTAAACGTAAAAGCAGAAGAATGCCTTTACGTTGGGGACCATCCAGAAAATGATGTGCTTGGTTCTGAACAAGTAGGGATTCTTGGCGTTTGGAAGAGAGATTCATTTTGGGGTGACTTTGAACATTCACGTGTGGTGGATGATTTATTAGAGGTGCTTTCGTTTTTAGAGGTGGAGAGAAAAACAAGACGATAGTAAATGAAATTTCACTTTATCAGCGATTCAACAAGAAACATCGGCTTACCGACAAAAGCTGACAAACAAAAAAGAGGCCATTTTTCAAAAATGCCTCCTCTTCCTTTATTATTCATATACTGTAAACTGCGGTTTGCTCGGATGATCTTTAACTAGCGCATCATCTGGAAACTTTGAAACTTTTTTATATAAAGCAATGTCACCGATACAACCTGCTGTTAGTAGAATCCCTAAAAATGAGAGTGGCTCCAGATTCATAGCTAATCCCAATACAATTGGTAAAATTCCAGTTGGTAAAAACGGAAGCATTAACACTGTCTTCATTTGCTTTACTGTAATCACCTGTTTAGAATGAGCATATGCAGCACCTAATTTCCAATTGACGCCCCATTTTAGTTCACTCCACGGAACACCTCCGATATAACGAAATCCAATTAAATGTATTGCCTCATGAATACAAACGAGAATAATCATTCCAATAATCAAAAGAAACATAATCGGCAATGTAATTTCAATTTGAAACTCGCCTGAAAAAAGCGCATGTAAATAACCAATTCCAATCGCCAGAGCAAATATTATAAAAAATGAATAAATATTTAATTTAACCATTGAAACAGAGACGGTTGTTTCTTTTCTGTTATCCACCTTTTCACCTCCTAAAATGTAAATATATCTTTACAAAATTGTATAATATACCCAAAATAATATAAAGATATATTTACATTTTGAACATAAAAAAAGAAACCGGCCATTTTACTTCGTAAAACAGCCGATTTCTTCTATATGTTTCATCGTACGCGCTAATACATCATCGCGCATAATAAAGCTAAATTTTCTATCAGTTTTAATATTATCAGGAATGTCTTTTAATAACACAGACCCTTTCGTTTCTTCGTAATGCGTATGTTGCTCTACCGCACTAATTGTTGCAAAATAAATGTTTTTAATGATTATTTTGTCTTTTCCGGATACTTTGTATTGCCCTAAGTAAGTTAAATCAGAAACTATGCCGCCGGTTTCCTCATGAACTTCTCGAACTGCCGCTTCTTCCGGTGTTTCCCCGAGTTCTACTTTACCACCTGGAAATTCAAGACCACGGCGTAAATGATGCGTTAATAACCATTGATCCCCGTACCGGCATACAACCCAAACATGCTTTGGCTCAGGAGAAAATGGGTAACGTTCAAACGATAATTGTACAGTGTTGTGGTAATAATCTTTAAATTTGTACATGCCATTACTCCCCTATTGATGATTACAAGTTTTTCCTACCACAAATTGTAGCATATTCTCGCTTTTCTGCATAATATTATCCAATTACAATCCATTGATTATTCCCATTTGTGCGACTAATTCTTTCGTTTCATGATTCCCTAGATCATAAATCATTTTATATGCTTTTTGTAGTTGTTCATCATATCGATCATTATTCGAATCGTGATGATACTCAACGAATGGAACGTGAGAGCGTACATACGAACCTAAGTCCTCTTCATACGCTTGATCAAAATACTCTCTTAACTCCGTAATCTCTTCGTCATTTGCATAAATTTCAAAATTATACGTATCCGCCGTCTTCACTTGCGAAATTTGACCATTTCCAACTGATATATAATATGTTTTTTTATTCTCCATGTAACACCCTTCTTTCATCCTTTTAATTTCTATTGTTTTCATCAATTACAAAATTATGTAAAATAAAGAAAAGGAGGGATTTCATGCTCAAAATATTAATTATCGGCATTATAATCGTACTGATCGTATTAGTACTCTCCGTTATGACGATTAATAAAGGCTATTCTTACAAACATTCGATTGATAAACCAGAAGATAACCCTTATACAAAAAACAGTAAAGAGCATTCATAATATACTACGCATTTTAATCGCACTCAGTGTCATCATCATATCCGCTATTAGTTTACTGACAGGTCAAAATAACTTTCTACCACTTTCACAATTTCTATTAGGAGCTTTAATGTTTCTCATCGCAATTGAGCAAATAAAAAAGAAGGATTCAGGAACCGGATTTATTTGCATTGTTGCTGGTGCTTTCATTTGGCTTGTTTTTATCATTACCTACATAAAATAGAGGAGGGTCTTTTATGCTGAAAGGATTACGGATTACTTTATCACTTATTGCTTTATCTATAGCAATCTATAGCTTTTTTACTGGTAATAGGGAAATCATGCCTTATATGTTCATCTTTTTAGGGGGGATGGCTTTCATTATTAGTATAGAGGAAATCTTAAAACAGCAAAAAAGTGGTAGCATACTTGCTCTGTTAGCAGGAGCTGTTGCTTTATTTTTTGGCTTCTCAGAAATATTTCGATAAATAGTCTATTTAAAGGAGGAATTCGATGCTAACTGGAATACGCTATTTTTTCATGCTTCTCACAATCTCTCTTTGCACTTATTCTCTTGCTACCGATAATTTCACACTTCTCCCATACATGCAATTTGCTCTCAGTTGTTTCTTTATTCTTCTAGGAATTAATGAACTGAAATCCGGAAGAAAATCAATGGGTATCTCGCATTTTTTCGTTTCTATTCTTATGCTCTTCATTGTAATATCGAACTACCTTCGTTACATGTAGAATGAAACTTTAAATACCAACTACGAACTGTTATTACATTGAAGGCTAATTTAAAACTACAAGAAGATAGGTGGTAGTATGCTAAAAACATTTCGCATCATATCCGCTCTTATTGTCATCTCTCTCGCTCTATATGGAATATCTACAAACCCGCTTGTTACGATGCCCTATATGCTTATTGCCTTATCTATTATGACTTTCATCATGAGCGCAGAAGAAAAACAGAAAGGAAAGAAAGTACATAGTACACTCTCCTTCTTTTCTGGCGTATTTACTTTAATCGTCGCTATTATAATTATTATCTCCAGGTAACTAACTCTTTCTACTTAAAAGGGGCTAAAATGCACATAAAACAAATACAACTAATCATCGTTTTTATTACTTTGATTCTATGTTTATACAGTACATTTACAATGCCATACAAATCTTTTCACCTACCATTTGTATGGCATTTTAGTAGGAATTGAGATGATTCAAAAGCAGTAAAAGCAAATTGGAGCTATTAGCATCGGTTTAAGTATGTTTACCATTATTTTTGTCATTCCATTTATACTGTTCTTCTAAAGGAGGATTTCATGTTAAAAAACATTCGAATTATAATAGCGACTATCGCTCTTATTCTCGCCCTATTTAGCCTCTTTTCAAACTTCTCTATGCTTTTACCATTCGTATTTATCCTTTTAAGTATTATGTTTATCCTTTTTGGAATTGATGAAATAAAAGAGCGGCAAAAAGCAAAAGCATTTGTTTATTTTCTCGGTTCTGCCTTTATTTTATATGTTGGGGTGTCTAGTCTACTTTCATAAAAAAAGAAGAGCAGATTTTGCTCTTCTTTAACTCACTACTTTCAATCCAATAATCGTCCCCATAATCCCAACGATACAAATAATCCGAAAAGCGTTTTTAGGTTCTTGAAAGAATAAAATACCGACAACTGCTGCCCCGAGCGTTCCGATTCCAGTCCAAACTGCATATGCGATGGATAACTGAATTTCTTGAAGCGCCATCGTTAAAAATTGAAAACTAATAATAAAACCACCTATTAAAATAATATTATTCGTCCAACTATTATTTTTTGCTACTTTCTTTATCCCAATTACACCGACAATTTCAAAGAGCCCAGCTATAATTAAATACATCCATGCCATTTTATTTCACCTCTTCCTTGTCGCCACTAAATTTCAATCCGATAATAAATAATGCTAATAAACAAACAAGGAAAATTTTAATAAACGAAAATGGCTCTTTAAAATATAAAATATCTACTACTATCGTTCCCACTGTCCCAATTCCAGTAAATACTGCATATGCCGTTCCAATTGGGATTCTTTTAGTTGCTTCAATTAATAGATGAAAGCTAGATAAAATTGCAATAAGTGTCAAAATACTCATCGAATTTGTTTTTAATCCTGTTGCCCAATATATTTCGATTAAGCCTCCAAATACTAAATACAGCCACGCCCTATTTGTACTAATCTCCTTTTTCTTTTTCACTTCTTCTTTTACCTCTTGTCGCATTTCTTGTTTTGAAGAGCTACGTTTCTTTTTCGGAAAAAGAATGTAAGACATCGCCCATATAAAATGAATCATAAGTACCGATGTCCAAACACTGACAATGGTATTAATAGTTTCATTTTTATAAAAGCCTATTTGTTTATTCAAAATCCATTCTTTCATATGAAGAATATAAGATCCACTTGGTAACTCTTGAGCTGGTACAAGCCCTATTACAAAAATAAATAAAAGCTGTGCAAGAATGAAAATGCTCACATGTTTATAAAAGTATTGCCGCTCTAATCGTGCGTGCTCCTTTCCATATAGCTTCTCTTTTTGCATAGCTGTCATTTATCTTCCTCCTTTTTCAAATAATACTCTACCATTTCATCTATATACTCCATTGTTTCCGAATCAAGTCCATATACTTTTGCAATCTCCCCCTCTTCAGGTCTAATTAATTCCCAATACTTATTTATTAATTGTTCATCCTCTTGAAATACGTGCATGGAAAAATCCACTACTTTTTCCGCCAATTGTTGAACTTCTGGTGAATCTACTGGTTCATTTATACGCTCACGAATTTCTCTTAATACTTGCAACCACTCTTTCGTTCTTTTATCGTTTTCTTCAAATGTTGGTAAGCCCTGAATAATCTGCTGCTCTTCCTCATTAAAATACCTTTTCCAAAATTTCTCCCTCTGATCAATTCCCTGTACGGATTTTATAAATAACATTAAATCCTCTGTTTTAAGCTCCCCTGTTAATTCAATGGAATGAAATGTTGTATATAATAGTTTTTCTAAGTCCTGTAATCTTTTTACTTCTGCTTGTATTGTTCGAATCTCATTTTGAATTGCACTTTTCCATCTTTCTTCTGAATTTCCCTTTTCCTCTTTTAACACTTTTTTTATTTCCGAAAGCTTAAAACCAAGCTTTTTAAACGTTGTTATTTGTTGCAATGTAATTACATCATCTTTTGAATAGTAACGATATCCTGACTCGGCAACGTACGACGGTTTTAATAATCCAATTTCCTCATAATATCTAAGTGTTCTCGTCGTTACATTCGTTTCTTTTGAAATTTCACCAATGCTATACTTATCCATCGTTTCCTCCTTACGCCTTATTTATCTTCACTATAAACTTTGACGTATACGTTAAAGTCAATACTCCATTCACACAAAAAACTCCTGTTTTTTAAACAGGAGCTCTCATTAATATATTCACCTACTGCCTTTCATTTCTTAAAAATGCTCATAAGTGAAACTCATTGTTTTTATATAAAATCTGTACCTTTCTCTTTTACAAATAAAAAAACTGCCCTTTCACAGGCAGTTTTTCTTTATCCAAATACTTTTTCAAGTTCATCTTTATCTTGGCTTAGCCAGAAGTTCATTAAGCGTTGTGCTCCTTCTAAGTCGTGAAGCTTCGCTTGGCCACATTGTGTTTCATTTGCAGCTGGAATTTCTGTAATTTGAACCGCATCTTTTAATGTTAGTTCTAATAAATCAATGATTTCTCGAACCGTCGGTGTTCCACTTACTACAAGATAATATCCTGTTTGGCAACCCATTGGTGAAATATCGATAATATCAAAATGCGGATAACGATCAATATATTTACGTAAATTAAATGCTAATAAATGTTCTAACGTATGAATAACATCTGGTTTCATTGCTTGTTTATTCGGTTGGCAAAAACGAATATCGAATTTATTTACAATACCGTCGCTACCTACGTTGTGAACTCCGCAATGTCTTACATAAGGTGCCTTTACAATCGTATGATCTAATTCAAAGCTTTCTACTGATGGCATACAACATCTCTCCCGCTTTTAATTTAATTCCGTTATATCCAATATGATATAACGGAAATGCACATTAGTAAAGTATTATGTACTGTCGTGCTATAATACTTTAAGACTATGCTGAAAAGGAGACCATTATGAAACAGATTTTTATCGGTATTATACGCTTTTATCAAAAGTTCATTTCTCCGATGACACCGCCAACGTGCCGCTTTCATCCGACTTGCTCTCATTATGGATTAGAAGCGTTTCAAAAACACGGTGCCTTCAAAGGATTTTGGCTTACATGTAAGCGTATATTAAAATGTCACCCTTTCCATCCAGGAGGATTTGATCCTGTCCCAGATAAAAAGGATGACAAAGTAAATTCTTAATTGTCGTAACCATTTACAACTAAATCTAATTTTCCTGTGTCAGGATCTATAACAAGACCGTGAACAGGTACTTCTTCCGGAAGTAACGGATGGTTGCGGAGTATTGACACACTATGTTCTACACTTTCTTCTACACTAGAGAACCCTTGTAAGAATCTTTCTAAATCGATTCCAGAATAACGAAGTGTATCTAATTTCTCTTCTGTTACGCCGCGCTCTTTCATTTTTTCAATTGTACTGCTTGCTTGAATTTTTGCCATACCACAATCATGATGACCGACAACACATACTTCATCAGCTCCAAGCTCATATACAGCGACTAAAATACTACGCATAATACTTCCGAATGGATGTGAAATAACAGCGCCTGCTACTTTAATAATTTTCACATCACCGTTACGCATATTCATTGCTTTCGGTAATAATTCAACAAGACGAGTATCCATACAAGAGATAATTACCATTTTTTTATTTGGAAATTTTCCTGTTTCATACTCTTCGTATTTTTTCTCTTCAACGAACTTTTCATTGTATTGTAAAATCTCTTCTAATGACTTCATAGTAAAGAACCCTCTTTTCTCTCATTTACATTACATATGTAGTGTACCAAAATTTGAAAAACTCAAAAAGGATATTGCTTTATAGTAAAAATAGGATATTTTCAGATAATCGACATAATTCTTTCAAAATATACACACACCTTTGTAACAAGTCTCACATACTTTAAACGTTTTTTCACTATAAACTGATTGTAGATAATGTAAAAAAGGAGTGAATATTTATTATGTCCGACGTTCTGTTACTAAGTCGTTTTCAATTTGCAATTACTATTTTTTATCACTTTTTATTTGTACCTTTGACAATCGGACTTGTTATTTTAGTAGCATGTATGGAAACTCAATACGCCCGCACATTGAATCCAACATACCGCAAAATGGCAAATTTCTGGGGAAAACTTTTTACAATTAACTTCGTAATGGGGATTATAACTGGGATTACGATGGAATTCCAATTTGGAACAAACTGGTCTGAGTACTCCAAATATATGGGGGATATTTTCGGATCACCTCTCGCAATCGAAGCACTCGTTGCCTTCTTCTTAGAATCTACTTTCATGGGAATATGGTTATTCGGTAAAGACAAAATCTCACCAAAATTCCGTGCTTTCTGTATGTGGATGGTTGCACTTGGAACAAATATTTCTGCCCTTTGGATTATTACTGCAAACGGATTCATGCAAAATCCTGTTGGGTACGTAGTACGTAACGGCCGCGCTGAATTAAATGACTTCTGGGCACTTGTTACAAATCCATATGCATGGAATATGTTCTTCCACACTGTAATTGGTTGTTATATTGTCGGTGCTTTCTTCGTTATGGCAATTAGTGCATATCACTTACTACGTAAAAACGAAGTGGAATTCTTCAAAAAATCATTTAAATTTGGTTTAATGTTAGGTTTATTCGCCGCAACAATTACACCATTTATGGGCCATCAATCCGGTGTATCAGCTGCTAAATATCAACCAGCAAAAGGAGCTGCGATGGAAGCTGTTTGGGAAACCGGAAAAGGACAAGGCTTCTCAATCATTCAAATTCCGGATGTGAAAAATGAAAAAAACTTTGAACTACTTACTATTCCAAAGCTCGGAAGTTTCTTCTATACAAACTCATTTGATGGAGAAATTGTTGGTTTAAAAGATATTCCAAAAGAAGATCGTCCAAATGTTAACCTCGTGTACTATAGCTTCCGCTTAATGGTTGCACTTGGCATGTTCTTTATGGCATTAACTTGGTACGGTTTCTATTTAAACCGAAAAGGAGAACTAGAAAACTCAAAACGTTATTTAAAAATTACAATGTGGTCTGTTTTACTTCCATATATTGCAATTAACGCTGGCTGGATTGTCGCTGAAGTAGGTCGTCAACCGTGGACAGTTTATAAACTAATGCGTACAGCAGAATCCGTGTCACCTATATCAGTTCCACAAATTTGGTTCTCATTAATTAGTTTAATATTGTTCTACACTTTACTCTTAATTGCAGACGTATACTTAATGCTGAAGTTCGCGAAAAAAGGACCCGCTGCATTAGAAGAACCTGCTACTGAAGGAGGTGCGGCTCATGTCTCATGATATGCTTGCAATTATCTGGTTCGGTTTATGGGGCGTAATTTGGACAGTGTACTTCATTCTTGATGGCTACGCACTCGGTAACGGAATGATTTTCCCATTCGTTGCGAAAGACCGACAAGAACGAAATCAATTACAAGAAGCTATCGGCCCGTTCTGGGGTGGTAATGAAGTATGGTTAATTACAGCTGGTGGTGCAACATTTGCTGCCTTTCCAGTCACATATGCAAATATGTTTAGCTACCTATATACACCACTATTTTTAGTATTACTTGCACTATTTGCTCGTGCCGCTGGACTTGAATTTATGCATAAAGACGATTCACCAATTTGGCAAAAAACTTGTAAATGGGCATTTACAATTGGTAGTTTCCTAATCGCCTTCTTATTCGGTGTTACATTCGCTAACCTGTATTACGGGCTGCAAATCGGAAAAGATGGTTATGAAGGAACTTTACTTAGCTTACTAAACCATTATGGTATTTTAGGCGGTCTTTTCTTCACTGCTATATTCGTCGTATCTGGTGCCCTTTGGATTATGATTAAAACAACTGGCGAAGTATCTGATCGTGCTTATAAAATTGCAAGACCATTTTCAATGGCAGCTGCTATCATTTTAGCTATCTTCTATGTCGCAACTGCAAATCGTACAAATTTATTCCAAAACTTCACGGAATATCCTGTACTATTCATTCTTCCAGTACTTGCAATGTTAATGAGTGTACTCACACTTATTATGGTGTACAAACATAAAATCGGCCTTGCATTCACATTCGTTTGCTTAACAATCGCAATGTTTATGACAACTGGTTTTGCAGGTATGTTCCCAAGAATGTTACCCTCTCGTATTAACGACGCTTATAGTACAACGTTATACAACGCAGCTGGTAGTCAATTAAATTTAAAAATTATGTTCTTCGTTGCAATCGTCATGGTACCAATCGTTATTGGATATCAGCTTTGGAGCTACAGCATATTTAAAAATAAAATTCATAAAGACTCTGCTAAAGGATATCACTAAAATAAAAAAGACACTTCGAGCGAAGTGTCTTTTTTATTTTACGTATGATTTTCGATAAGATGTTACATTTCTAATCTAACAACTATGATAAAGAAGAATCACTAACAGCTCACAACTAAATTGTATCACAGGGCAAGCACATCATTTTATGCAATTTTACATATAAAAATTATAACGTAGATTGAATTACTTGGTCATACACATCGTTATCCGTTACATCTGCCGTACTAATACCACTGAATGTCCTCACATTTAATCCGGTATTTGAAGATCCCGATCCATTATAAGCTTTCGTTTTTTCAATTGGATGTACGTTATATTTATCACCTAAGTTAATTGTCCCATTACAGTTCTCAATAATAACCCCTTCCACAATAGCTGGCATTTTATCACCTACTTTCATTTCGTTACTCCCATTCTATGAGAATCGCCTAAAAAAATAGCATGTGTGAATAAGAAAAAAGCACTCAGGCTGAGTGCTTTTTTCTTATTTACCGCTCTTCTTTCTCTCACAAGCAATTCCATCGCCATCACGATCTAAATGCTTACCGTAATACGGACTATCTCTTGTAATATCGTAAACTCCAGCATCATTTGCTTCTTTACAGTTAGCAAAGCGTTTTGGTTCTGGCTTTTGTTCCGGCTTCACCTCTGGTTGTGGTTGTTCTTGTCTTGCTCCTGGTCTTTCTTCAAGTGGTAATGTCGCGTTATATAAGAACTGAACATATTGCTCACGACTTACATGCATTCTAGGTGCGAATTTACCATCACCAGTTCCAGCTGTAATATGATTTGATTTAACTGCAGTAATCGCAGGATTCGCCCATCCATTTCTATCTACATCCGGGAAATTATGATCCCCTCTAATTTGCAATTGAAACCCTTTTGTTAAAATTTGTGCCATTTCATCGCGAGTTAACGAATCTTTCGGCCTAAAGTTCCCTGTGTCATCTCCAGCAAATACACCTATCTCTGTTAAAGCAAGAATCTCTTTTTTAAACTGAGTCGAACGATCAGTAACATCTTTATAAGGATTATTATACTGTTCTTTTACTGCTGGCTTTAATTGACGGAACATAAGGGCTGCAACTTGCTCACGAGTTACATCATCACCAAATCCAAAAATCCCATTTCCATATCCAGCAACAATATTTTTATTTGCTAAATCCATAATTGCCTTATAAGCCCAATGATTGTTTGGAACATCTTTAAACTGAGTACTTGCCTGCGCTGTCCCGATTGAAGTAAATGCTGTAGTTGCAACAATTGCACCTGTTAAAAGTAATTTTTTAAATCCCATACTTAAGTCTCCTTCTCTTTTCCATAATAACCATTTAACAATATAACAAATTATATAAATTCATTTTGTCATATTCTGTCGAATACAAAAAAAGAACCCCGAAGGATTCTTTTTTTGCTAAGCACAAATGGCAATTTTGGAGACAGTTGACTCTTTCAAAATTTATTAGGGGTAATATTTTGAAAAAGAAAGCCTTTCATATGTAGCTTAACACCACTGGAATATATAGTAAATTGATAATCTTTATACGGAAGATTGCTAATGTTTAGTATAGATAGTTTGCACTACGTTAATAGAGGAAATTATCTATACTAAGAAACAAAAAGACGCCTTTCAAGAAGACGTCCTTTCCCCTGTTTATATATACCCCATCCCGCTTTTTGTAAACACACACTAGAAAACAGAATCATGAATTGTTACAAGATTGTTAGGTACAAAAAGAGTAGAGGTAAATATTAATATAAAATTCTGCTTTATAGCGTGTATCCACAACTTATATTTTAATCCTCTTCCCTTGAAAATAAACATAATATGCATAATTACATACCAAAAAGAAAAAGACACTCCACAGAGTGCCTCTTCAACCATTTTACTTTTAATATATCACTTTGAATACATTTTACCATATTTAACTATATTGATTGTTGAGAAAATTCGAAATCGTTATTTTTTTATCAACATCTTCAAAATCATGTAATATTAAGGATGCAATAAAACATTATACAAATTGAGGTGTACTATATTTATGTTTTTCGGAATCATTCCTCTTATATTGTTTATTATTTTTCTTATCTCTTACTTAAAAGATCCACGAAAAATAATAAATGGCTTTTTATTTAATGCCTTTTTCTGTTCATTTCTATTATTTTGTGCAATCGCCTCGTTTGCATCTGGTAGTAACACTTTACATTTCATCGTTATTCTACCCATGTTAGCTCTACTTTTCATGATACCTTTTGGCATCGTTGCTCTAATGTTTGGACTATTTCTTAATGCGAGAATCTTGATGAGGCGTGAAGGAAGACGCTTTACAAACTCTTTAACTTTAATTGCTGCTTTAGGGATTTTATTCTGTATACTAATCCCTATCATAAATCCAGCAAGTTTATTCTCAGAGCATTTTCAATTTATTTTTGCTGCTATTTCTCTTGTAACTATGTATTTCTTTATACATTTATCTAACTTCTTAAGCGCTTATTTTCTATACCAATTCAATAGACCGAGACGTAATCAAGATTTCATCATCGTTCTTGGTAGCGGCTTAATTAATGACAAAGTGCCACCCTTACTTGCAAGTCGCATTAATAAAGCAATCGACTTTTATTGGAAGCAAGCCGCTGTGAATACACCACCAACAATCATTTTCTCTGGTGGGCAAGGGCCTGATGAAGGTCTTCCGGAAGCAGAAGCGATGCAAAATTATGCTGTTGAAAAAGGCATTCCGCTTGAACATACGGTACAAGAAAATCGTTCTGTAAACACATATCAAAACATGTCGTTCTCTAAAGAAATTATGGATTCTTTAAAACCAGAAGGTAAGTATAAAAGTATTTTTACAACGAATAATTTCCATCTTTTCCGTGCTGGCATATATGCAAGACAAGCTGGCCTTAATAGCCAAGGAATCGGATCAAAAACAGCCTTTTATTACTGGCCTAATGCAATGATTCGCGAATATGTCGCAATTGTCGTTATGGGGCGTAAGCGCCATATGAAAATATGTGGAACTATTTTAGGTTTCGCTTTATTCCTAACAGTCGTTAGTTTTATACTTTCTTAACAACATCCCATCCTTTAAAAGGGTGGGATTTCTTATACGAATTTCAAAAATATTTTAATGGTACTATGGTGATAATATTCCCTGCATACATCCATTAAAGGAGAATTTTTTCAAATATAATGTTAAAATGGTTGTTAGGCATGAATCGAACTGATTAGCAAACATGTAAGAAAAAGAAACTAGTTTGAAACGAGGAAATTATATGAAAAAAATGATCAAGAGTAAGCCCAATAAGCTGAAAATTGCTTCAAAAGCTTTGATGATTATTATTGGGGCATTTATCACAGCGTACGGATTAGAAGCTGTCTTAATTCCAAATAACGTATCCGACGGTGGTGTGACTGGTTTAAGTATCGTTAGTTCAAGATTATTTGGATTGCCATTAGGAGCTCTAATCGCAGTTATTAACATTCCTTTCGTTTGGTTAGGATATAAACAAATCGGTAAAAGCTTTGCAATTTATTCCATCATCGGGATTGCTTCATTAGCAATAGGTACCGTTGTCATGCACGGAATACCAACTATTATTGAAGGCGATACACTACTCGTTACAGTTGTTGGTGGTATTATTATCGGTTTCGGTATGGGACTAGCCTTACGTAACGGCGGCGCATTAGATGGAATCGATATGCTAGCTGTATTACTTTCTCGTAAGTTACCTTTTGGAACAAGTGACCTTATTTTATTCTTAAATATGTTTGTCTTTATTTTTGTTTCAACAGTATTTGGTCTTCAAGGGGCTATCCTTTCGGCAATTGCTTACTTTATCGCTTCGAAAGTGATTCATATCGTTGAAGTTGGTTTAAGTGGTTCGAAAACATTTAAAATCATCACGAAAGAGCCTGAATTAATGGTAGAAACAATTCGCGATCGTTTAGGCCGAAGCGCAACGTATAACGAAGTATATGGTGGTTATTCAAGAGAGAAATTCAAAGAAATTTCTTGTGTAATTAACCGTTTAGAAGAAAGTAAAATGAAGGACCTGATTAATGAAATCGATCCTAATGCCTTTATTACAGTTTATGACGTAGCTGAAGTAAAAGGCGGTAACTTTAAGAAACGTGATATTCATTAATCATTATGAAAAAAGAGGGTGTGCCAAAATATTGGTGCAGCCTCTTTTTATTATGAAGTTGGTAAATCGATATTCCTTTTCGAATCGTTGATATATTTTGAGCTACGATAGATATAATCGAAAAACCGTTGATATATTTTACTCCCCCCATCTTCCCCCGCTTTTAATCCAATCGACGTACTTTTGAAAGGCGGGCACTTCATGCTGAAAGCGAAGCGGAACATATAGAAAGAGAGTACATGTACACAGTATCCATAGAATACCTACTATAAAGTGAAATTTCATCGTTGTGCTAATAAACAAACTGAGGAATAAGACGAGGAACATAATCAAACTAAACCTTTTATATATACTCATAATAATCTCCACCTTATAACTTAATTGTACCAGCTATAAGGAATTAATTCCCATAATAAAAAGACCGAAAAGCAAATTCCACTTTTCGGTCTCTATACTATCTTCTCTTCATAATTTTCCCTGAACCGCCAACCCTTGTTTTCGGGGGCGACGTATTCTTTGGTGGGGTTTTAATGGATGATTTCGGCTTCACATCAGATCCACTCGAGCCACCCGGGTTTTTCGTAATTTTCCCTTTGCTTCCGGTAGAAGGCGGTGGCGTCGTTTTACTTCCTTTTTCCGTAATACTTCCTTTATCACCTACAGATGATTTCGGATCTACATTATCGCCTCGCTTAATAATAGATCCTTTCCCTTCCTTCGTAATTGGAGGCGGGGTTTTCTTTTCCTCTTTCGTAGGTGGTCTTTCCGGGATCACCGGTTTATGATTTTGTCTGTCATTATATCCGCGATAATCACCGTATGATGATTTGCGTGAACCGAATATATCGTTTAATATACTCCCCATGATATATCCTTGTAAGAAGGATGGTTGGTAATTTTGACGGACAAATTCTTCATTGCTTATTTCAATTAACGTATCAGATGGTTTCTCTTTATCCTTTTGTAAATTATACATTTTATCAGAATAAACGAGGAACATTTGATTTTCATCTTCTTTAGATGCTTGCTTCGGTTTCCTTTCGGCTATAAGTTCCTTTGCAACTTCAGGAACTGACCGATTGGCGGCCCTATACACGTAAGATTCTTGTTTACCATCCTTTGCGACAGACTCTAGTGGGTAACGGTCCTGAATTGACTTCGCCTGACCACTTTGACAGCCCGATAAAGCATAACCGGCAATAACAAGTAATGTAACGATAGCAAGTATAGGGATCACGAACGATTTAATCATGGTAAACAATCGGTTTGACATGATTACGCCCCCCTTATGTTGCTCTTATGATTTGTACATCAGCAGGAATAATTACTTCTCCCTCATACATCATTGTGCGACCATTTTGCCATTCAACACGTAATAATTTGCGGTTATCAGATTGGAATTCCCATACGTACTGTTCTTCTGAAGCAGCGAATGGTGTTTTCCCCATAACAACAACACGTCCATTATATTGTTCTTCCATATGATACTCTATATCATCCATTTCAATCGTCGTCGGAATTTCATCGATTGAATCTAAACGACCATCAATCGGTGTATACAATTTGTAATACGTATTTTCACGGTCTTCGATTTTCAAATAACGAATATCTTTCCCATCCTGCAAAGTTAAAATAATCTCCTTGCGAGAATGCATGCTCGTTTTCCCAGTTAATTCGTACATGACTAACGAGACTTCAATCATATCGCCAGGAGCCAACGTTAAAAGACTCTTTTCTGGCTTCGGCGGCTCCGGACTCTTCATTATATTTTTAATACGTTTAAATAAACTCACAATCTACCCCTCCTTTTCTCTTTATAAACAAGCACCTAAAATAAGTGCACCAACGATATGTAATGAACCAGCTAACAACGCATGTGCTAAGCTGCCTTCTTTCGTTCCTTCTTCTAAATCTAAACCAGACATTTTCTTTAACACAAACTCAATGAACATTTCTACAATTAATAAAATAACGAATGAAACTGCTGAGGCAAGAAGCGCTTGCCATAAGTCATTCGCTTTCGTTATAGATTGAGATAAAATGTACCCTTGCGCAAATAATTTCATAACGAAACGCGTTGTCACTGCTGTATTTCCATTTTTCATTTCTTTTAAATCATTGTATTTTGTAAAAATCGAATCAACCCACATAATTGCAAATAAAAGTACCGCACTCGCTCCAGTCCATACAAGCATAGCTAAAACATTCATCCACGTCATTACAAAACCTCCTCTAAAAAAGTAATAGAAAACCGACATGAATTCTCTTCAGACATGTCGGTTTCTTTGTCTATTCTATATTATTTCTCGTACTGCTTCATAATACGAGCTAATTCATCGTCAACAACAGAATTTTTGTTTAAGCTTGCGAATTCATCATCTAACGACTTTTCTTTCTTGTAAATTTCACCGCTTGCTTCTGCTTCAGCCTCTAATTGAAGTGCTTTCTCTTCCATACGGCTTAAACCAGCTTTTGCTGAATTTGAATCAAATCCAGACATCGCCTGATTAATATTCTTTTGTGCTTTCGCTGCATTTACACGTGCAACAAGTGTTTCACGTTTATTTTTCAGCTCTGTTAATTGCTTACGCATTTCTTCTAGCTTAAGACGAAGGTTATCAGCAGCTGCTTTGTTTTGCTCATAGCTCGCTTTATACTCATTCATCTTTTGCTCTGCATTTTGTTTTTCTTCAAGAGCACGACGCGCAAGGTCAAGATTGCTTGCTTGAACAGCCATATGAGCTTGCTCTTCACGTTTTTTCACAAGTGCTTCTTGCTCTTCAAATAATATTTTGAATTTCTTCTCAAGTGCAATTTGAGCTGCTACACTTTTCTCAGCTTCTTGTACATCCGCTTGCATATCGCGTAAATATTGATCCGTCATCTTAACTGGATCTTCCGCTTTTTCAATTAATGAATATACATTCGACATTGTTAAATCTCGTAATCGTTTAAATACAGACATTCTAATTCCTCCTATGACTTACCTCATATTTCAAATTCACTACTTGGAAAACTGAAAAATCTCCCTTAACAGTAAAGAATATTCATTTTTACAGCCTATGTGTTTATTATAACAAAACTAATATGTCCTTACATGTTATTTCCAAAATACAGCCAATATAATATGACATTCTAGATAAAACATTGTATTCCTAATATATTCTCATTAATCCTCTTCAGAATTGACATATTTTTATGCACTTTCACTAAATTACATTATTGTAATGTTACTGTAAGCTAACTCGATAGTTACGTTTCAATATTTCTTATACACTAATACCAGAAGCAACAAACAAGCTTCTCATAATTTCAGGACTAATACAAAAAATGTATTTACTATAAAACATATAAAAGGAGCAATCATCATGAAAAAATTAGTAGGAATCGGATTAGCAGCAGCAATTTCATTCGGAGCATTATCAGGTTGTTCTTTATTAGGAGAAAAAGCGAACGGCTTTGTACTATACGGAACAGATGAGCAAATTCAACAAGTTACAGATAAAAATAAAAAAGAAGTGAAAGAAAAAGACTTCTATAAAATGAAAATGACAACATTAGAGGGTAAAAAAGTTCTTGTAATGGATAAGAAAACTGGTGAAGAACTGGTGAAAAAAGAATTACTTAGCAAAGTTGATAAAAACGATGATACAAAACCACTTGATAAATTACCAGCTGTAACAACAGAAGAAGGCGTGTTATTTGCAAAAGAGAAAGTAGAAAATGCTACACTTGATGGGGCAAAATTAAAATACGAAGGCAACACAATTATCGGAAGTGGCCGTGCATATGCAGACATGTTCGCAATTGTTGACGATGCAACTTATGGAAATGTAAAAGGTGATGAAAAATCTGTTGGTGTATTAAAATTCGATAAAGACCCTAGTAAAGAATTCCCTGGTTACAACGGAGTAGAAGCTTCTCAGCTTGTAAAAATTAAAAAGTAAACAAAAAAGCTTTGCGAAATTCGCAAAGCTTTTTTCTATTTATGAGCAATTTGCTCCATATCTGGACTACAAGTTTGCGACTGACATGACTTACTTAAAGAGCATGCTGCGCATTTTCCCTTTTTACTTCTCTTTACAAAATTAACTAACGTATATGCTGCATAACCAAAAATGATAGCTCCAATTATAATATTGACCATCACCGCGATACATCTCCTTCTAGAATCCGAGTAAGGACCCAACTTGGTATATAATGAGCGTTAATACATAAGCAACAACGAGCGGATAAACGACAGAGAAAACTGTCCATTTCATCGATCCTGTTTCACGTTTAATAACAGCTACTGTCGCTAAGCACGGAACATATAATAAAATAAAGAACATAAATGCATAGGCTGATAGCGCAGTATAATGTGCTCCCATTACATTTCCTAGCACATCTTCTTTAACCGCATAAATAATTGCCATCGTAGAAACGACAACTTCTTTCGCTAAAAATCCTGTTAAAAGGGATGCTGCAGCTTGCCACGTTCCAAAGCCGAGCGGTGCAAAAAGTGGTGCAATAAATCCACCAATCATCGCTAAGAAACTGTCTCCCATATCAACACCAAATCCTGATGGACCTGCATAGTTTAATAACCAAATGACAACAGAACCACCGAAGATGAATGTACCCGCTTTACGAACAAATCCTTTACCTTTCTCCCACGTGCTCAGCCATAACGTTTTCGCTTGCGGCACACGGTAAGGTGGTAGTTCAATTACAAAAATAGATTTTTCTGCTTTTAAAATAGTAAGAGACATAATTTTTGTAACGAGTAATGCAAGAACAATACCTGCAATGTATAAAGAGAACACAACAGTCGCTTGACTATTAGGGAAGAATACTCCCGCAAATAATGCATATACAGGTAAACGTGCTGAACAAGACATAAATGGTGTTACAAGAACGGTAAGTAATCTTTCTTTTTCTTGTTCAATCGTTCTCGCTGCCATAATACCTGGAACGTTACATCCAAAGCCGATAATCATCGGAATAAATGCTTTTCCGTTTAAACCGAAAAACTCCATAATTCTATCCATAACAACTGCAATTCGTGCCATATATCCTGAGTCTTCTAATAATGAAATGAAGAAGAATAGTGCAAAGATTTGTGGAACGAATACTAATACCGCACCAACACCAGCAATAATACCTTCTGTAACGAGTGCTTGAATAAAGTCAGAAGCCCCAACACTTGTGAGCCCAGCTGTAACCCAATCAGTAAGTTGTCCGCCAAAAAATCCATCAAGCATATCAGATAAAGGTGTACCAATCCACGTAAACGTAACCTGAAAAATAAAAAACATAACTGCTAAAAAGATTGGAAGTCCTAAAATTTTATGTGTAATTAACCTATCAATTTTTTCTGAAAAAGGAATTTTTCCTTCTTTCTCATGTTGCATAACATTTGTTTTTAACTTTTCAATATACGCTTCACGAGTCTTGTAAATGTGCTCTTCCAACGTACAATCAAGTTTTCCATCTAAACGAGATCGAATGGCTATAAGTTCCTTATAAATTGGTAATGCTTTCATTTCTTTTTCTACTACTTCGTTATTGCTTAAAAATTGAAGGGCTAACCATCTCGGATGCTCATAATTCGCTGTCTCTAAAAGAGCGATTACCTCTCCAATTCCTTCATCCATTTGTACACCATATGAAATAATGAATGGCTTTTTCTCTTTTTGTTTCTCTTCATGAAGAGTAGTAAGTAATTCTTCACAGCCTTTTCCGGTTCTTGCGATGACAGGAACGACTGTTACACCTAATATTTCTGATAGCCGTTTTACATTAATCACAATTCCTCTTTGCTTTGCCACATCAATCATATTTAAACCAATTGAAACGGGCTTACCAAATTCAAGTAATTGCAATGTTAAATGCATATTTCGCTCAAATTGAGAAGAATCCACTATATTTAACATATGATGAAATTCATCTGTTAGTAGAAAATTCGTAACGACACCTTCATCACGTGAAACTGGATTCAAATCATAAACGCCTGGTAAATCAATTAATGTTCCTTGCTTATCTTTTAATTTACCAACCTTCTTTTCTACTGTTACACCGCTCCAGTTTCCTACATATTCATAAGAACCAGTAAGTGCATTAAATAATGATGTTTTCCCTGTATTCGGATTCCCTAGCAAAGCAACCTTATTCACGCTAATTCCACCTTTATCATTTTCGCGTCACAATGACGAATACTAATTAACTGTCCACGACACTCCAATGTACAAGGACCTTTAAACATCGCTTTCTGTTTCAAGCGAAGTTCGCTTCCTTCCGCGAGACCGAAAGCAGCTAGTCTACGCTTTAATAACTGATCTAAAGACTGAATACTTTTTACTAACACGTTCTCGCCAATTTTAATATCTACTAAGCTCATAACCTTCCCCCTCAGAAGAGAATGATAATTATTTTCAGGAAAATTATATCATACTCTATTTCAATTGGACTATACCCTTTTGCTTCATATTTATTAACATTTCGCTACAATTCTATTTCAATAATTGTCATACGGTATTCATTTGCCATTCTCATCCATTTCGCTTACAATGAACAATAGCAAATAAAGAATCTCGTTATCACAGGGGGAGCCTTACCGCTGAGAGGGAACAATTCGTTCCGACCCTTTGAACCTGTTAGTTAATGCTAACGCAGGAATTGTGCAAACGTCCGAAATACACACCTCTTTTTTTATTTACGTATTTCGTATCCTCCTATGATATCTATTCTTTTTTTGCAACTTGGATTTAGGGGGAGACAACATGCGTAACACCAATTTACAAGCGATGATCGAATCTGCTATTCTTGCAGCCTTCGCCTTGGTCATCGATATTTTACCACTTTCAATCAAAATATCAGCAACAGGCGGTTCCATCTCATTCGCTATGATTCCTATCTTTATTATCGCATACCGCTGGGGCTTCAAAATGGCTTTCTTAGGAGGCTTAATTTGGGGATTATTACAAATTGTCGTAGGCGATGCCATTATCGTCACACCAATTCAAGTAATCATTGAATACTTCGTTGCTTTCGCATTCATTGGATTTGCTGGTTTATTCTATCGTCCAATTCAAAAAGCACTTCTAGCATCTAATAAGAATGGAAACGAACAATCAAACTTAAGTAGCCGTAAAGATAAGCCTTCATCAAAACAAAACCAAGGAAAGAAAGTAATTGGATACATTATCATTGCTACTTTTATCGGTAGTCTAGCTCGTTACTTCTGTCACTTTATTGCCGGTATTATTTTCTGGGGACAATATGCACCGAAAGGTCAATCAGCTATTCTATATTCTTTAATATTTAACGGTAGCACAATGATTGGTTCCTATATTCTATGTACCGTTTTACTTATATTTTTATTTATCACTTCACCAAGATTATTCAAAAGCATGAGTGCTTATCAAATAAATTCACAAAAAAAGGGCGCTTAACTTAGCGCTCTTTTTTCACATCGTAATATCAATTAAAAATACAATAAATGCACAAAAGAAAATAAATACCATTATACTTAGCCAATTGCTATGCACGGTTCATCGACTCCTTACATAACCTCATTTTCTATTCAAAGTATACTGTTTAGAAGTAAAGATTAGGTAAAGATAATATGAAAATAAATTAAAAAAGCGTAGATAGTATTGTCTACGCTTTTTTCGGTAAATAGAAGTAAAATAACACACCATCTTTTGTATTCTTGACCCCATATTCAGCATTGTGCAGCTCTAAAATGTTTTTTGAAATCGCAAGGCCAAGCCCGGTTCCACCTTGTGAACGTTTCCGTGCCGCATCTACTCGATAAAAACGATCCCAAATTTTATCTAATTGTTCTTCTTCAATGTGGGCACCCTTATTTTCAATACACACTTTTATATAATTCTTCTCGTCTATTGTGGAAATAATAATATCCTCTTTATCTGGTGTATAACGTATTGCATTCGTAATGAAGTTCACAATTACTTGTTCAATTCTATTTTGATTCCCAACCACTTCAGCTGGACATATATGTTTGTGCACACTCAGTTCTTTTTTCTCTATCTCCGATGAAAGCTGTTCACATATTTCTTCAATCACTCCATCGATATAGAAAGAATCCATCTTCATGTTATATGTGCCAGACTCAAATTTAGCTAATTCAAGCATATCCAAAATTAGTATATCCATCTTGTCTACTTCTTTTTCCATCGCCTGAAAATAGTAGTCTTTCTTATGTTCAGCTACCCCATCTTTTAAAATGGAAATACAGCTTTTCATAATACTCAGCGGCGTTTTTAGTTCATGCGATACACCCGCAATAAATTCTTTCCTTGTGTTTTCTAACTTTCTTTCTTTTTCAATATCTTGTTCTAACTGTCCAATATGTGAATGTAGTTTATTAGATAATGTATTAATATTTTGCGATAAATCACCAATTTCATCTTTTGAAGTAATCGGAATTTTTTCTGTGAAATCCAAATGAGCTATTTTCTTCGTTGTATCATTTATTTTTAGTAGCGGTTTTGCAATTTGTTTTGAGTAATAAAAGGAAGCTAGAAAAATTAGAACGACTACAAATGCAACAATATAGATGTAATAATCTTGCACCATTTGTACAGCCTCATCTACAGGCTGTAAAGAAGCCATCGCATATATATATGTTACCGATCCGTCTTTTTCTTTTTTGGGTTTAATTAATAATTTATATTTTATATCATTTTTTTCATAGTCCATTATTTGTGTTGAATACTGTATATGATTATTCTCTTTTAATAATAAATCAGTTTGAAATTCCTTTATGCTATCTAAGAATAAACTATTTTTATAAATTGGATTCACAGGACCTTTTACATCGGGGAACTGTACTTTCGTAACACGTCCTACTATGGGAGCATCTAATTCCTGAGCAGCTTGCTCCTGAACGGCCGGCTTCTTTTCCTTAACAACTTGTTCCTCAGCTTCTTTCTTTTTCTCCTGATCTAATTTAATCTTTTTCTCCTGATCTAATTTAATCATTTTCTCATTAAATGCTTTTTCTAACGGTTTATTAGATCCACTTAAATTTTGCTTACCTAACGAGAAAGAGAATGGAATAAAACTTTCTTCTTTTTTCACTCCAGAAAAATAGATTTCTTGTTCTAAAAACTGGTTTGATGCTTTATTATCAAGCTCTTCTATATTGATGAGATAGCATAAGGGAATCTTGAATATTTGTTGTCCAAAACTCTTCTGTTGCTTACGGTCAATCGTTACCTCAAAATAAAAATCATCCGCATGTTTTAAATTCCCATACTGGTCTAAAGTCGTAATCCACGTATTATTTTCTCTTAAAAAATCTTGCTCCAGTTTCTGAACTTCTTCTGCACTTCCTGCATAATTTAAATAGTTCTTTGCAAAGGAATTTAAGTTCACTTTAATATCTTCCACTTTTCGATTCGCATAATATTGTTTGAAAAATATTGTTTGCCCAATAAATATCGTCGCTAAAATCAACATACATAGAGCTGTTGTAAGTGTAAATAATTTAAGTACAATCCCATTTCTCATATGTTCCCCTCGAATTTATAACCGGTTCGCACTACAGTTGTAATGTACTTTGCTTTCTCTCCTAATTTATTTCGCAAATTACGAATATGACTATTAACCGTTCGATCATCGCCAGCAAATTCGTACCCCCAAATTCTTGAAATTAACTGTTCTCTTGTTAGTACAATCCCTTGATTTTTCATGAAATAAGCTAATATTTCAAATTCTGTATGTGTTAAAGTAATGTCTGCCTCATCAACAGTAACAGTACGTGACGGAAAATGGACGTGAATGCCATGAATTGATAACGTATCATCTTCATTTTCCAAAGGTTTCTTTGATGCTTGTCTGCTTTCTAATAATCGTTTCGCTCTCGCTAATAAAATAGGCGGACTATATGGTTTCGCAACATAATCATCTGCCCCAAGCTCAAACCCAAGTAATGTATCATCTTCATCTACACGTGCCGTCAGCATAATAATTGGAACCCCGGACGTCTTACGAATCCTTCGGCAAACAGACCATCCATCAAGTTCCGGCAACATAATATCAAGTATAACTAAATCGACCTCTTCTTCTTCAAATAAGACTAAAGCTTCTTTTCCATCTCTCGCTTCAAGCACTTTATATTGTTCACTCAAAAAGTAATCCTTTAATATTTCGCGTAAAATATCTTCATCTTCAACAATCAAAATGTTTTTTGACATAATCTATGTCTCCCCCTCTCATTTTAAGTAGCTAGCATTTTGTACTTGATAATTTTATTTTGAATTGCTCGTAATTAACTTTGCCTCGATAATATATCGATCCGGTGCATCCCCTATATAATCAAATGGATAACAAGTCGTCAGTGTTAATGTCGGTTCTTCTTTTTTTACAATAACAGTGCGATCATCCGCGTGTGTAATCCACATCTTTTGAATTTCATATGTGTACATTGTATTGTCATATTCTACAATGAGATTGTCTTTTTCTTTAAGCTCCCCTAATTCTGTAAATACAGTATCCCTATGCCCGCTCAGTACAGTATGCCCTCCTCCAGATGGTGTTGTCGTTAAATCACTAACAAACATACCGACTCCTTTTTTCAATGTAGCATCATTTGCTCCCCAATATATAGAAAACTTCTTCTTTATTTTCGGTATATTTAACATTGCTACCTTTTCTCCTTCTTTATGCTCGGTTTGAGAAGAAGGTACTTGGGAAGTTACAGGTGTTTCATGTGAAAGTTGATTATCTTGTATATTTTTAAGGCTCTTTATTTCTGCTTTCGTTAATTCTTGAGCAGAGCTTTTTCCTTTATACCATTCCACAGCGTAATACGATCCCATGAATAGCCCTATGGCCATCAATATGATACCGATATAATTGAGTAACTTCATGTTCCATCCCTCCATGCAAAAAATGGTAGGAATAACCTACCATTTTTAATATATGAAATTATCCCATTCTTTATAGAAAAATATTTTATTTACGCCTTAACTTTATTACGACGCTTCAAACCAAATAATGTCCCTATCCCTACAAGACATGCGCTTAATGCCATCATTGCTACATTATTTGATGCTGTGTTTGGTAATTTTTCACCTTGTACAGCTTGTTTCGCTACTTCTTGTTTCGCTGCATCATTCTTTTGCCCTGCCTTAATTGCTGCTTCTTTTTTTGCAAGAGCTTCCTTTTCTTGCACTTGTGGTGTTACTTCTTGTTTCGCTGTATCATTCTTTTGCCCTGCTTTTATTGCTTCCTCTTTTTTAGCCATATCACTTTTTTCTTGTACTTGTGCTGCTTCTTTTTTCTCTACTTCGCTCTTTTGCTGTTCCTTAATTGCTTCTTCTTTTTTAGCTTTATCTTGCTGCATTTGCGCTGATTCTTCTTTTGTTAATGTTCCAGTAGAAGCGCTCGCTACTGAAGAATATCCTACTGTTAAAAGTGCCATTGCACAAATTGGTAATAGTTTTTTTTTCATTTTATTTCTCTCCTTTTATACTTTATTCTAGTAACACATCACGTCGCACCGGATGTATTACTAGAATAAACAAGAGATGTAAATATAAGATGCAGATGAAATGGAATTCTGTTAAAGATTTCATTTTAGAAAAATAAAAAAACACCGTAATATATACGATGTTTTTTCGGGTGTGTGTCTCGATATTTATTTGTTACTTTCGCGTGATTGAGAAGTAGAAAGGGCCGGAGTGATAACTAATTGTCTCGGCTCAGTTTTCTTGAAGTGATTTTTGACGTTACACTTACGACATTGAACGACCCATGCTTTAATAGGATTTGTTAAAATAATTTTTTGCCTTTCGTTAGGGGCCTCTTCTTCCAATTTACAACTATCGCTCCACTTACTCCATTTCATTGTAAATTTAGAAGAAGAATGATCGTCTTCTCGATCAAACGTATGCAAAAAATCCATTTCTCCAGCTAGCATTACGGTGTTACTAGTTGCTAAAAAAGAAAAGGTCGTCCAATGTTTCTCCATGCCCTCCTACTCCTTTTTCACATATAGAGTGCCTAAAACTTAATTTACCTAAAATATGCTTGCCTTTACCTTACACTTATAGTTTATCCAAAACACTACTATGCAACTATCGATTTGTCTTACAAATCACCTTACATTTTTGTAAGAAACGAAAAAACCTTCACTCTATATACGTGAAGGTTTCTCATTTCTTATCTATATGATCTTTCATATCATCAAGTCCAACTTCTTGCAGCTGTGACATCATACCGTGGGAAATTGCGCCTAATACTAAAGTCATTCCAATTAATGAAATCCGAATTGCAGGTACATCAATTATGTAAGCCAACATACCAAGAACGATTGTTAAAAGCAATGCTTTTATAAATGTTACACTTGTATACTGTTTCTTTTTCATCATAATCACCCTTCACGGAAGCGTTTTCTTAATATGATCAGTATATCATATCATCTGACTATTTTGTGGGCATTTCTGTAAAAACCTTATATCTTCTTTGACTTTTTTCTTTCTATCCTTTACAGTCGAAATGTTCACAAGTTTTACACTGTAGGAGGATTCAAATGAAAATTGAAATAAAAGACACTTTAATTTCTGAAGAACAATTACAAGAAAAAGTAAAAGAACTAGCACTTCAAATCGAACGTGATTTTGAAGGAGAAGAAATCGTTGTAATCGCTGTATTAAAAGGATCTTTCGTATTCGCTGCTGATTTAATTCGTCATATTAAAAACGAAGTAACTATCGATTTTATCTCTGCATCTAGCTACGGAAATCAAACAGAAACAACTGGAAAAGTAAAACTATTAAAAGATATCGATGTAAACATTACTGGAAAAAACGTAATTGTCGTAGAAGACATTATCGATTCTGGTTTAACACTTCACTTCTTAAAAGATCACTTCTTCATGCATAAACCAAAAGCATTGAAATTCTGTACGTTACTTGATAAACCTGAACGCCGTAAAGTGGACTTAAAAGCTGAATATGTTGGCTTCCAAATTCCAGACGAATTTATCGTTGGCTACGGTATCGACTGCGCAGAAAAATATCGTAACTTACCA
Organism: Bacillus mycoides; assembly: GCF_000832605.1. Classification (GTDB taxonomy): domain Bacteria; phylum Bacillota; class Bacilli; order Bacillales; family Bacillaceae_G; genus Bacillus_A; species Bacillus_A mycoides. Next base: position 1,169,433 of record NZ_CP009692.1, on the reverse strand, counting down.
TTTATCGCTTCAGTTGTAACGGAGTAATATAAATAGAGTAAACTTCCATCAATTATTGATGGAAGTTTATTTTCTATCACGATTCGTAAAAGACAAAGGGAGAGAATAAAAATGACAAAGACAAAATTTGAAAAAGTACTCCTCATCGTAAATCCGAAAGCAGGACAAGGCGATTTACATACGAACTTAACAAAAATCGTACCACCTCTTGCTACGGCTTTTCCTGATTTACGCATCCTACATACGAAAAGGCAAGGTGATGCAACAAAATATTGCCAAGAGTTTGCTAGTAAAGTAGATTTAATTATCGTCTTCGGTGGTGACGGAACTGTATTTGAATGCACAAATGGCTTAGCCCCTCTTGAAACTAGACCTACACTTGCAATCATTCCAGGCGGAACTTGCAACGACTTCTCTCGCACACTCGGCGTTCCGCAAAATATTGCAGAAGCAGCGAAACTCATTACAAAAGGACATGTAAAACCAATTGATGTCGCAAAAGCAAACGGACAACACTTCTTAAACTTCTGGGGCATTGGACTCGTATCTGAAGTATCAAACAATATTGATGCAGAAGAGAAAGCAAAGCTTGGTAAAATTGGTTACTATTTAAGCACCATTCGAACTGTAAAAAATGCTGAACCATTCCCAGTAAAAATTACTTACGACGGACAAGTGTATGAAGATGAAGCTGTCCTTGTTATGGTTGGAAACGGTGAATATCTCGGGGGTATCCCATCCTTTATTCCGAACGTAAAATGTGATGACGGAACACTTGATATTTTCGTAGTCAAATCAACAGGCATTCAAGCGTTTAAAGATTATATCGGAAAGAAACTATTTGAAGACTCAAATGAAAATGACATCTTCCACGTCAAAGCTAAATCCATTCATATTGAAACAGAAGAAGAAAAAGAAGTAGATACAGATGGTGAAAGCTCTCTTCATACACCGTGTCATATTGAGTTGTTACAAGCGCACTTTACGATGATTTATAATCCTAATATTGTGTAATGAAAAAAACGAGTGATATCACTCGTTTTTTCTCTTCTAATCTAATTATATCGTTGTATAATTTCTTGTATTTCTTTCACTCTCTCCAAAGTAATTCCATTTCTTTGTTCTATCGCTAAAGGGTGATTGGTTGGCTCTAATTCAACATACGGCGCCATTCCAACTTCTCTTATATGTATATTTGTCTTTAAATTTAGTGTTTCTGGATAAACTGGTATTTCTACAGATAACCAGCCAAAATGAGGATCGCTATTTTCTCGCCCTCTTTCATCCCACTTTTCTAGTACTTTATCATAACTTTCTTTACTAAGTGAGACCCACACAGCCCAGATGAAATTTTCGTGGTAATCAATTATAGGAAGTTCTAAACACCCTCTAATGAAGTAATGTTCATCGTCCATTATGCAAAGATCTGATGTTAAATGGAAGCGTCCCTCTCTTTCATGAGGTGCTACCTCGTAGTAATAATATGGTGCTTCACTTCCATAACATAAAGGGAGTGTAAAGCGATTCATTTGTATCTTTTCTCCGGACTTTCTTCTTCTTTTCATCTTTTGTTATTCTCCTATTTTTTATATAAATTTAACTCTCAATATTATCTAAATGAGTCTTATAATATTCATCACACTCTACTATAGTAGGAAGAATCCCTCTTTCTAATCTATCTTCTCAATTTTCCAAACTAAATTAGCCGGATCGTTTTTCTCCAAAAAGGTTAACATCCACATAGTTTTCCCTTTATCGTTCATCAACATCACTTTATAGTTTAATTTCCAAGCCACGTCACTAACATGATTAAACATTTTATACATGTCTTCTTCTCTAATAAGTTTGTCTTTTCTAATTAACCTTCTAGTTCTATACTCCCTTATTTCTAAGTAAATATCAGCATAAGCCACTTCATGCTGACAAATTATACTACATACATATTTTTTATTTGGACTACTCTTCTTTATATATGCCAGTTCATTTTTATAATCCAAATCCAGTATCTTATTGTATGCTTTTTCTAACGCCTCTATATCCCAATCATATTTCACAGCTAAATTCTTCATTTCAGAGTGTACAATACGAAGAGCTAATTCTTTTTTCTCTCGATTTGATAAATACGAAAAATCCTTTTCACTCCCATAATCTACAAAAACATTAATATATTCAGGGGAAATCTGATATTCCTTCTCCCACTGATTTAATAATGAAATATCATCCACACAGTGAATCAAGATACCTTTTTCATAGTCTGTTCTTAACTTTGGCATATGTCGCCAATATAAAGAAGTAATACAGCTCGTTTCTTTAAAAAAAGATATTTCTTCATCGTAGTTGCTTGAGGATGTTAATTTTAATATCTCTAGGCTACTTATATTCTCTTTTCTTTTTAGAAACATTAATTGGATATCTCTTATAATTGGCATTTACTCTCTCCTTCTTAATACCACTACGATTATATAATTAATTCTCTAGCACCAACTAATCAATTTCAACTCAGCCCATTCCCATAGAGAGAAATAAAAGCCCCACTACAAAAAAGAGCGCACCAATTAAAAAGTAGAATGGTGCTCCGTGCAGCGGATCACTAAATAACCCTAGAATATTTTGTGCCACTACTGTCCATTTATCTTTCTTTGAATCTTTTTCTTTTATTTCTTTTACAAACCTATAAATACTTAGGCCAATCAAAAGGATGCCTATTAATAGGCATCCTACTATAATTAAAATCCCCAATTATAACACTCCATTTAAATACCATTGTCATACACACTTCATTTTAACTAATAAAAAAGCGAAAGAGAACATAATTCCCACTATGTTTCCTTTCGTTTCACGAGAAATTTCATCACTATTTTTATTCCTTAACAATCCGAAAATAAGAACGAACCGTTAAGAAATAATAGCCAATATACATGGTGCTATACAGACCAATACTAATTAATAACGGGACTGCAATTTCATACGGAAGTACTGCCGATAAGCCTTTTAGCACAAATAAACTATGTGAAACTCTAACTACTAATGGATATATTCCTCAATTACTCATATTAAATCTATTTTAATTCAGTTCTCTTAAAAATTTTTTTGATAGTATACTCATTTTCCTTTATAGTTCTTTAGGCTTATCTGAATTGAAATAAGAGAAGAAAAAGAGGTAGAAACATGCGGAGAAGGTTGACGGCATACACCGTGTCAAATTGAATTATTACTAAGGCGTTCAACGATGATTTATAATCCTGAGCTTGTATAATCGCTATTTCGCTATACTTTAACAATTACTAACCTTCGCATTTTTTTAAAAAATACAGTATAATGAATAAATAAAAGGTTGTTAACAAAAAACGTTAACAACCTTTTTTGTTTTTTCCGAAAAACTTTTCAAATTAAAGAAGCGATCACATGTATTGGAGAAAAAATGATAAACCTGTAGAAGAACCAGAAGCAATTGCTGTGTGGGAATGCGAAGCAGACGACTGCCTTGGATGGATGCGTAAAAACTTTTCTTTAGAAGATAAGCCACAATGCCCGTTGTGTAAAGGCGACATGAAAAGCGGCGAACGATTACTACAGAAGTTATAATACCTTTCCCTCTTTATCTTTTATATACTGAAAAAATAGAGGATTTTGTTTCTCCTTATCTACAGTACAAGTTGCTTCCTAATTACAAATAATGAAAAAAGCAGCTATTACGTAGAATAGCTGCTTTTTTGAATTTATAACTTCTTCATCACTATAAATTCCATATAATATCCCCCTAAATTTAGCTCGATTCATCATCCCCCTTATTCACTACACACTACACTTCTTTCGGAAGAACAATTTTTTTATACAATTGAACTGTAATGAAATAATAAAACACATAAATGACTAAGAAAATAATAATCGGCAGCCAAATACGGAAATATGGATTATCTATTAAGAACGAGAACATGTTCATTCCGACTAATACGTGCGTTATACCTACGATCGCTGGGAATAAGAAAATGAAAAATAACTCTTTATAAATTGATTTCGTTAATAGCTCATAACGTACACCAATTTTACGAAGCATTTGATAGCGAATAATATCTTTTGAAGCACCAGAAAGAATTTTAAACATTAAACAACTTGCCAACATCGCTAAGAAAGCTATGCCTAAGAAAAAACCCATAAATACTGTTCCACTGTAAGTACTGTAATATCCTTCATACAGCATATATTTACTCAAAAGATGTACTTCTTTCATATCTTTATATTTAGCTAGTTCTAATTCATCGATTTTTTTCCATTCTTCTTTATACGTTATAAAATTGTCCGTTTTCCCCAGTATTATAATTTCTTCTTTACCTTGTATCCCGTCATACATCTTTTGATCTACAATTTGTATCTTTTGACTAGGATTCATATATGTCTTTTGAAGAGACCGTAAAACATTTTCCCACTCTTCTGGAATTACATTGGTATTATTCTCATGTTTTTCTTGGCTATGACTTAAAACGGATCCCGCAATTAGTTCCCTCGAAACAGGAACGAATCGGCTACTATTCTCGTCCTTTCCAGTACGTGTTAGCGGACGATTTCTTTCCAAATCTTCTTTCAACTGATAAATAAACTGCTCATCTACTTTGTATCGATATTCATTCTTTTCTTTAAATGTAATACTATCTAGTATTTTCTTTTCTGCTGCTGTGGGATTTTTAATTTCGACATCATAGTATTCTGCACTCTCCACTATATTTGTGACATTATTTTTAAACGCCATACCACTGGAGATTGCACCTGCACCAAGAGCCACTAACATAGCAACTGTCGCTAATACTTTCGTTAAGCTATTAATAGAAAAACTTAACTGAGCAAACGTAAACACATTGATTCCTTTTTCACTACGATTTTTATTCGCTTTCAGTCTGTTAATAATAATCGGAAGAAATGATGCAAATAGCATGTAAGTTCCTAATGTTACTGTAATTGTAGCAATGATAAATCCTGATTCCTTTAGCTCCTTCATATATATCATCGAAACATAACCAACTACTAATAAAATAATTGATAAAAGTGCTACTATATTCGTTAGTTTCCCTTTAGTAAACGTACGCTCTGTTTGACTATTGGAGTGAACGAGTTGTAATGGCGAATTACGCACTAGTTTCATACCATTCATAATTGCGGACAACATAAATAATGCAATGAAAAAGATGAAAGTAACAACGATTGATGGTACATAAAATGCATGATAACCACCGCCAGTAAATTCCAGCTCCTTCATCAGTAAATGTCCAACACCTTGTGCCAAGATTATACCGACTATAAGAGATACTATTCCTAATACAATTGTTTCAATAAACATGAGCAATGTAATTTTATGCTTTTTTGCCCCTAATACCATATACATACCAAATTCTTTTTGCCGAAGTGATAATATAAATGAATTGGCGTATAAAATATAAAATAATGTAATAAATCCTAATAAAAATGAGCCCGTTTGAAAGACGGAAAAAATCCCATCCATAGAATTCCCTTCAATAAACGTTTTATTTAACGCTAACGTTTGAAACATATAAAAAATTGAAATAGACATAATAAGCCCAACTAATAAGACCATATAGTCTTTTCGTTTACTTTTTAGTCCCGACATGGAAAGTTTGAATAACATGTTGAACCTTCTTTCTTATGCTTTTTGTGTGCCTAAATCCGCAAGCACATCTAAAATTTCTTTATAAAACTCATCACGCGTACCTCTGCGATGAATTTCTTTATACAGTTCTCCGTCTTGGATGAATAAAATACGTCGGCAGTAACTCGCACTAAATGGATCATGTGTAACCATCATAATCGAAACATCCTGTTCTTCATTTAAGTTGGTCATCGACTCTAATAAACTTTTCGCATTTTTAGAATCAAGCGCTCCTGTTGGCTCATCTCCTAAAATAATGGCTGGCTCATGTACAAGTGCACGGGCCGCTGCCGAACGTTGTTTTTGTCCACCAGATACTTCGGACGGATATTTTTGAAGAATCTCTGAAATCCCTAACATTTCTGCTACCTTTTTCACCTTTGATTCAATTCTTTTCGAATGAACGCCTTGCAGAGAAAGCGGTAATGCAATGTTTTCATAGATTAATAAATTTTCAAGTAAGTTAAAATCTTGAAAGATAAACCCTAGTGTCTCTGAGCGAAAATCAGATAATTCTCCCTGCTTCATTTTCGTAATATCTATTCCAGCAATTTCAACAATTCCACCTGTTGCCTTATCTAATGTAGAAATTACATTCAATAATGTTGTTTTTCCTGAACCAGATGGTCCCATAATTCCAACGAATTCACCCTCTTGAATTGAGAACGATACATTCTTTAGTGCATGTGATTGACTCTCATCTTTTTTACCGTATACCTTTTGTACATTCTTTACCTCTACAACTGATGCTTTCATATATATCCTCCTACACTTCTTTTTCCTATCTTTTATTTTCCCTACATATTTTCCGAGCACTTCTTAACCCATTTCTAAGTATAGATAGCATTTCTTAATAAATAGCAGCGGATATTCTTAACATTTCTTTAAGAATATGAAAAAGCCCCAAGGCTAGTAGCTTGGGACTTTTGATTTCTCTATTCTATTTTGGAGTAAGAAATAAAGTATTTATTTCTCCTCTTTCATCTTAATTTTCGCTTGTTTATAAAAATCTAATTTCTCTTTGTTATATTCTTGTGTATATCTATTAAATTTCTCTTTTTCTCGTTGAATGTCCTCATTCATTTGATTTACACCTTTAATCTTTTCACTAACCTTTTTTAAGTTCGTTTCTTTTTCACCTAAGCTTTTATATAATTCTCTTTCAGATTTCATTAACTTTTGATACGAATCATTTATCTTACTAAAAGATGCATAACGCTTTTTATAAATATCCTGTATGTTTTTCGCTTGTTTCTGAAGAGCTGCATCTTCCATTTTATCTATAGTTTTATGAACTAATTTTACTTCTTCTTGTGCTTTTCCAAAAGCTTCTTTTTCTTTGTTCCATATTTTTTCACGTTCATCAATACTTTTTGTAGCTTGCTCTAACTTCGGCATAATTGCTTGGTTACTATCTTTACCCTCATTTATAATTTGATTGTATAACTCTTGACCTTCTTTTTCTAAGACCTCTAGTTTTTTCGCATCTTCAGAAACCATCTTTTCTTGCTTCATCGCGTTTTCAAATGCGACGTACAATTCTGCTTCTGGCTTTGCGCCAAAACACCCTGTCAATAAGCTTATAGATATAATTCCCGTAATCGCTAACGCTTTATAAGTCAATGTCAATTCCCCCTATGTTACATACGTTTATCATGCATAAAGTTCAATGGGAAATGATCATCTTCATGATACGCTTCCAATTCATACCCTTTTTCTTTTAACCCTTTAATAATAGCAGGTACTGCTGCAACGGATTGCGGATGAATGTCATGCATCAAAATCACTTCTTTTTGATCTGTCGCACCAGCCAGTACATTTTGAACAATTTTTGCTGTTGCTGTATTTATTGGCATTCCACTGTATTCCCAATCTAATGAATCAATTGTCCAATCCCATACTTTAAGACCATTTTCTACAACTTTATTACGAAGTTCTTCGTGTAACCCAGGCTTCGAACCATATGGCGGACGTGTTAGTTTTGGAGCATGTCCAAGAATACTAGCAATTAAACTTTGATCCTCTTTCATTTCATCTACATAGCCACCCTGGGCATATAATTTCTTGTTATTATGCGTCATACTATGCATTCCCACATAGTGTCCTTCTACTTCTTCTCGTTTTACTAAATCAGGATATGATTTTACATTTTGACCGATTAGAAAAAATGTTGCTTTCGCATCATTTTCCTTTAATATATCTAGTAACTGTGCCGTATACTTTCCTGGACCATCATCAAAAGTAAGATAGGCAATTTTCCTAGTTTGACCATTAAATTGCGTTGGTGCTACCTTATTCATTTCCACTTTTATTTGTTCATTTGCATACTGAACTGAATTTTCTTGATTTGCTATCGCTTTTGCAGGTGAGGTTATCGATTGAAATACGAAAAAGGCTCCTCCCACTACAACTGTAGCTACTGTCATTACAACTATGTTTTTTACCTTTAACAATTTCCCCATTCTATTAATTCCTTTCTACATCCCTTACTTATTAATGAAATATTAATCTAGCTTTTCAAGTCTTCCTCGTTATATATTTATCTTTCCTTCGGAAGAACAATCCTCTTATATAATTGTACAGTGATTAAATAGTAGACTATATAAATTCCTAGGAATATACAAATCGGCATCCATATGTTCACATATGGATTCACAAAAAATTTAACAAATGTAAATATGTTCATTCCTACCAAAACATGAATGAGACCCAATATTGCTGGAAATAGAAATACGATACCTAATTCTTTATACATAGATTTTATAAGTAATTCTTTACGCACCCCAATTTTTCGAAGCATCTCATACCGCCCTATATCTTTCGTAGCCCCAGAAAGGATTTTAAACATTAAACAACTTGCCATCATAGCTAAAAAAGCAAGACCTAAAAAGAATCCCATAAAGGAAGTTCCTTTTGAAAAGGCGAGCATAGATTCATAATCACCATAGCTCGTTGGTAAATATACATCTGCTTTAGGCCTATTAGTGGCAGCAGCTATTTTTTCAATTTGACGATTATCCATCTCTTTTAACTCTGTTTTATACTGTAAAATATTATCTACTTTAGCAATAAAAAACGTATGCTCATTCCCTTGAATTGTTTCATAACGGTTTTTATCGACAATATAGACAGGCTTACGATCATATACAGTAATATTCGACCTAAAATCACTATCCACAATCTTGTCCCAGTTCATCGGTAACGTAGAACTAGATGGATCAACTTCCTCTCCCTTAAACATCCTATAGCTCGAAGATGGAAGTTGTTCAGAAATATGTGTTGTCTCTTTCTTTCTGAATAGAAGTGGAGGATTCTCTAATAATTCCTCTTTTAAATAGTAAACAGCCTCATTATCAACTTTATATTTATACTGTTTTTTATCTATAATTTTCATTTTTTCCATAGCTTTATAATCCGTTGCTTCTAGATCATGAATTGTAATATCATACCCTGGCATTTTTTCTGCTGTAAGGATTACATTTTTCTGTAAAGACATGCCACCGGCCATTGCCCCCACGCCTAGTCCAATTAGCATCGTTACCGTTCCTAATATTTTCGCCAAACTACTTACACGGAACTGCAATTGTGCAAATGTAAATGCACTTAATTTCTTTTCGTTTAAATAGCGCGTTTTTTTTAATCTATTAACAAACGTGGGTAAAAGAGAAATAAATATAAGATATGTTCCCAATGTAATTGTGAATAATGGGAGTAAAATGGCACCAGCACCTTTTATTCCTACAAAGATTACGAAATAATATCCTACACTTAGTCCTAATAAACTACATAAAGTTAACGCCATTGTGACAGGACCCTTTTTTCGTATCTGCTCCGCCTTTTGCTCTGTACGAATTAAATCTAACTCTGTTTTAAGTGTTATTCGAATTGCATTCACAACAGATGTAAGCAGAAACAATGCACTGAAGAATATAAATGTTATTTTGAATGCAGGACCATAAAAAGCTTGATAACCTTCAGCTGATATTTCCAATTGTTTTGTTAAAAACCCACTTATGAAATTAGAAAGAATAGCTCCGAATACACTACCTAATACTAGTGAAATCATTCCCATGGCTAACGTCTCAAAAAATAAGAATTGGCTGATTTTACTCTTTTTTGCTCCTAATACAAGATACATGCCAAGTTCTTTCCGCCGGAGTGAGAGGAGAAATGAGTTTGCATAAAAAATATAAAAGAAGGTAATAAACGCCACCAAAATAGATCCTATTTGAAATACAAATACAATTGAACCAATAATGCTGTTATTCATTGTAAATTCTTTATTTAACGCAAGCGTTTGAAACATATAAAATATAGAAATTGAGATTACAAGACCTATTAGTAAAACGATGTAATCCTTTATCATTTTTTTCATACTGGAAATAGAAAGTTTTAATAACATACTCTATGCCCACGCTTCTCTACAGTATGGTGTACTACATTCACCTTTTTACTATGCACTTTTTGCACAACGTTCTCATCAAATATTAAATTTTTCATATTGCCTCCTGTCATATGGCCAGTGTTGCGATTATGCTATTTTTATAGACACTAACTATCATTTTATCTTTTCTTTACAAACAGCAATATTGATTCCCCTTACATTATCCTTACATTTTTGTAATGTATATTTCTAATGAAATTATAATATACGAATTAAATGTTTTATAACCCAATTCATATACCATTACTTTGTTCTCACGAAGATGGCGTCAATAACGTTTTCGAAGAGCCATTATTCTCGCGCTCAAATAATGCATTTACAAATATAAATTCGAAGGATATTGTATAGGTTTTCTAGCCTACTGGAGAGGTTATATAAATAATTAATATTAAAAATGGACAAAAAAAGACCCACTGTAATACTTAATAACTTTGCACTTATCATCAGTTTACCTCTTCATTATAATTGTCCGAGATAAAGATAAGATAAAGATAAAATAAAAACGATATAAAGATATAACTACATATTATTAAATTTAGTACCATTTTATTTTCCCTTATCCCTCTTACTCTTTACTTTACATTAATTCTCTTCGTTTCTAATTCACCTCTCATAGACACTATATAAAACTATTATTTAGGTTCTATTAAAATTACATCTTCTAAATCATATAGATTTGCCTTTGGTTTTGCATAAATAATATAAGCAAGACCATATTGATCTGGTTCTTGCTCTATCACCTCTGCTACTTCAAGACCGGGTGGTATTTTCTGACTTAATTCAGAGGTAATAACGCTATCACCTATTTTTATTTCTTTCGCTTTATCTGATGGAATATTATCAATTCGAAGGGCTTGTTTTTTCTTATCGTACCCTGTAACAAATCCTAAAATAGATGAATCATTTTGGAAGGTGATTGCTAAACGATTTGTTCGTTCATCTTTCGTAATTAATTTCACAACAGATGTATATTGATCTACACTCTCTACCTTTCCGATAAAACCGTTCACTGTAATAACAGCCATATCAGCCTTTACACCATGTTGTGAACCTCTATCGAGAGTAATTTCTCTATACCACTCTTCTGCTACACGGGTTACTACTGTAGCTTGAATGAAATTATATTTTCCCTGTTCCTTTAATTCTTTCGTTTTGTTGATAATTTTAGTAAGGCTTTCTTTCTCCTCACTTAACATTTGCACTTTACTCTTTAACGATTCTTGATGTTCAATTTTCCCTTTCAATACCTGATTCTCTTTATATACTTTATAGATGTCTTCTATATTATGAACAATATTTTGGACATGCTTATTATTTGTACATACATACACCATCAATAAAGCCAAAAGAATAATTGAAAGAAATAATAATATTTTCTTCTTAGAAACCTGCATAATTATCCTGCTACTCCTTACTATTTTTTATCTACATACTATAGAATACTAGTCATTGTACACAGAAGAAATGCAGTTTGGATAAAGTTCAGATAAACTTTATCTTCTTTATAAAAAATTTAGAAATTATCATATACTGCCACTATATTCGAAGCTTGATCGTTACTTTATCCATGGAATGCAACTTATAATTTCTATAACTAATTATGTTTTATTTGTACTTTCTCTTTTACTTTATTAGGTATTTCATCTACTTGTACTTCCTCCCATTTCATACCATAACTTCCTTTAGATCTAATCTTTAAATATGACCCTATTCTTAAATGTTTTGAAGCAGTCATCGCGATCTTTTGCTCTTGACCGGATTCATTATATCCTTTGAATTTATATTGCCATCTACCAAAACCATCTTTCTTAGCCTCAAATTTACCATCATTGTCTACAACAGCATAATAAACATCTTCTTTAATAAATGGATTGAGTTGATCTACAATCGGTCCACCTTTCCCGATAAGTAATGTAACTCCAACTATAATCAATACGATAAACACACTTATTTTTTTCATGAAACTTTCTATTCTCCTCTTCTCAGATACTTCCCCTTAAAGGACTTCCTCTAAATCAATCGCGGCGCTATTACTTATTAAAATGTAACCAAATTTCCTAATGCTCTTCTAATTAAATTGGCAATAAGATAATAAATTGAATAACCCCATTTTCATATTCTGCTCGAATTTCTCCTTTGTGCAATTCAACAATGCTTTTTGCAATTGCAAGCCCCAAACCTGAACCTTCTACAGCTCTACTTCTTGATTGATCTTTTTTATAAAAACGCTCAAACAAATTCTCTAATTCTTTTTTTGTAAATTCTTCACTATGATTCGCTATAGAAATTTTGATATGCTGTTCTTCTCTTTGAAGTAAAACTCGAATTTCTGCTTTATCTATACTGTATTTAATTGCATTTATTAAAAGATTTTCAAACACACGTACCATTTTTTCTGAGTCCACAACAGCATATATACGATCTTCCTGAAATTCTTTCACAAAAGAAAGATTATGCTCCTCCGCTTGTGGTACTAGCTCTTCTATTAACTGATCAAGTAGTTCATTCATACACACTTCTTGCGAATCTAACGCCATATTTTCATCTGTTAGTTTTGTATACTCAAACAAATCCTCTATTAACATCTTCAACTGCTCTGATTTTGAGAAAGCAATTTTTATATACTCATCATGCTGTTCTTTATTTTCATATTTCGCATCACCTAGTAAACGTAAATACCCCATAATAGAAGTAAGTGGTGTTCTTAAATCATGTGATACATTTGTAATCAATTCACTTTTTTGCTTCTCTATTTGTTTTTCCTTTTCTATATTAGCCAAAAGCTTTTCTGCCATTTGATTAATATTAGAAGTTAATAAACCTATTTCATCTTGACCTGCCTGTTTGATTTTATATTGTAAATTACCTTTCGAAAATTCCCTTACTCCTTCTGCCATCGCTTCAATCTGATTCATCTTCCTTTTCGTTATATAAAAGAAAGACAGTATAAAAGTGATAAAACCTAGTAAAGATGGAAATGGGCTACTCTCATTCACTATATACTTCACATTTCCTTGTGGTATACCACTTGCAATGATATACATATTTTTCGTATTAACAGTAACCGGATAAAAGGTTGTAAACTCCTTACGCTTTTGTTCAGTTCCATCTTGAATTAAATTTTGCGCCTCTACATATCGTACTTGATCCATTTTAAAATCCATCACATTACGCATCGTCTCATGAAGATTGATTTGTTCTTCTGGCGCTCCCTTTGTTTTATAAACGACTTTCCCATTCTCATCTATTATTAAAATTTTCAGTTGATTTTGATGATTCGATTGATCAAGCAGTTCTTGTATATTAATTTCCTTACCTTCCTCTGTTATACTTCCAACAAGCCATTGTGTCTGTCCATCAATGGCTTCCATACCTGATGCATAATCAATGATAGAAATTTTATTCGCATCCTCGAAAAAGGAAGATGAAGACCATCCTACTAATACACCGAGTAACGTACAGAAAGTAAATGTAGCAATTAGCTGTATCCGTATACTTTTTTCCAAATAACTCACTGTTTTACCTATCATTTTTTTAAAAATTTGATTCATCCATATTATCGGTTCAAATATCTTTCTCAATCTTGTAGCCAACTCCCCATACTGTTTTAATATAACGAGGCTTTCTTGGAATCGCCTCTATCTTTTCGCGTATTTTCCGAATATGTACCATCACAGTATTATCGGATTGGAAAGCTTGTTCTTTCCATACTCTTTCATAAATTTGTGCTGCATTTAATACCATTCCTTGATTTCGTGCAAGTAATTCTAATACCTCAAACTCTCTCGGTGTCAATTTCACTTCTTCATTTGCAATAATGACCTGACGCGTTACTATATTTATCTTTATATCTCCAACTTCAAATACACTTTCATCTTTTACGCTTGTCCCGCTCATTTTCATATATCTCCGAAGTTGTGATTTAATCCGAGCAATGAGTTCCAGCGGATTAAATGGTTTTGCTACGTAATCATCTGCCCCAGTTGTTAACCCTAAAATCTTGTCCATATCTTGCGTTTTTGCCGACAGCATAATAATAGGCATTTCCGCTATTTCTCTCACTTTCATACACATATGAATGCCATCTATTTTCGGCATCATAATATCAAGTACAATTAGATGCACGTCTCTTTTCTTTACTATTTCTAACCCCTCTTCACCATCTACAGCTTGTAATACTTCGTATCCTTCATTCTTTAAATAGATAGCGATAAGTTTTCTAATTTCCTTCTCATCGTCCACGATTAGTATCGTTCCTTTACTCACAAAATCTCCTCCAGCATCATTTACCAAACTAAGAATGTTGCTTTATTTCACTCACTACTGCATTCTTCTTATGCATATACACATAAGAAATACTACAAACTACAATAACGATGCCACCAAAATATATACCGTACTCGGTCGCAAGGGTTACTATCACTTCTATATGCTTTCCAAATATAGAACCTAGTACAAAATAAACTAACGTCCAGACAAATCCTGTTACATATGAATAAATCGCATATGTCTTAAAAGACATGTTATTCATTCCTACTAAATACGGTACGATATGCCTCACAACAGGTATAAAATAACTTATAACTAATGCATAATGACCATATTTCCCTATCATCTCTTGCGATTTTAGAAGATACTTCATCTTTTTCTTTTTCATCAATTTATTAAGCACTTTTATGCCAAAGATTTTCCCGAGTATATACCCTAAAGAAAGGCCGGATACAACGCCTAAATACGTTAATAAAAAGGCGGGAATCAAATTCAATATACCCATCGATGATACAAATCCACCACTCATTACAATCATTTCATCTGGAATCGGCATACCGATAATACCAAGCCATAAACAAAAAAATAGTGCCCAATAACCATACTGCTCAATGTATGACATTAATTCATGTAGCTCCATTATGCATATGCTCCCCTTAGCTCTTTTTTACAGCTAAAGACGTAAGCTGGCGGGAAATTGAACCACACTTTTTCTAGTGTAATTTCAGGGAAGAAATGCTGTATAAATCCTTTTTTCACAAGTGAATATTGAAATGTAATAAATTCTCCATTCTCATGTATCGTTTCCATTACACTGTTTAAAATGCGCTTTGAAACCTCTTCTGGTAAAGAAGTGAAAGGCAATCCGGATAAGACGTAATCAATACATTCTATATTCAATTGTTCCATATACTTCTTTATATTTTCCGCTGAGCCGTGTATAACAATCACGTTCTGCTCATCTTTAAATTTTCTCTTTAACTCTTTGAAAAATACTTCATTAATTTCAATAAGAAGAAATATTGTCTCCTTCTTCTTTCTCTTTATAATTTCTTTCGTAAAGGCTCCTGTACCAGGCCCTAGCTCTACAATGCATTTCGCTCTATTAAAATCAATTACATCTACCATTTTCTTTGCTAATATCTTTGAACTTGGCGCAATCGCACCAGTATGTTTCGGATGTTTAATAAATTCATTTAAGAATGTTATGAGCTGCATATACTCTCTCTCCATTCGTTCAATAGTTTTTAACTTGTGTTTAAGTATAACTATCGTTTCTTAACAAATATTGAGGAGATTTCTTAAGATTTTATGAAGATGAAGGAAATCTTCATCTTTACTATAAACAAACATAAAAAATTGAATTCCAAAGATAAGCGAATCAAACATATACAAATAAGTCAGCTTGTTTATTTACCATGAATGATCATGTTCCTACTCCGATTTTGTATAGCGAAGTTACTATTTTTATGTTAGAATCCTCTAAGATATTTGAAATTAGTATAGAAATCATTTTTGGAGGCTTTATGAATAATCAAAACGATAATAAATCAAATGCATTATTTGCAGCTATACAAATAGTGCTACCACTTTTATTACCTATTCTTATCCCTACATTTTTAATAGTGGGAATGAAAAAGTGGATGCCCGATGAAGTTAAGTATCCAAGCATAATATCATTGTTCGCATTATGTATGGGATTTTTCATAGTAGGAATTCTCTTCTCTATTGTTTTACGTTTATGTAAATTATCTGAGGAAAAATTAAAGGAATTAGGATTTTTAGGATTTACACTTTCGGCTGTTAGCACATTTCTAAGTTTTTATGTAGGTTACTTTTGGTTGGCAGACCTTAACTTCACATCAGTTGAATTATCACCTCATGCCGTATTAATTTTCGCTATTCTATGTACCTTGCTATTGGAAGGTATTTTTAAAGTAATGGACATGTTTGATAGTTCGGACGAAAATAAAGCTCACGTATAGACAAAAAAGCATTCGACTAACATGTTAGTCGGATGCTTTTTTACTAAGATAAAACAACTCTTTCATTACTTCGCGCTCACAATCTTATAATAAGAGCGAACTGTTAAGAAGTAATATCCGATATAAATAACGCTGTATACTCCGATACTAATTAGAAGCGGAATCATAATTTCAAATGGTAGTATGTTCCCTAAACCTTTTAATGCAAACAAACTGTGTAGAATTCCGATTACTAGTGGAATTGCAAAGATAAAGCTCACTTGTTTTGCAATAGCTTTTTTCATTTCTTGTTTCGTTACACCGACTTTATGAAGGACAACGTAACGCTCACGATCTGCACTTGCTTCTGTTAGCTGTTTGAAGTAAATAATAGAACCTGTTGCTAGTAAGAATACAAGTCCTAAGAACATTCCGATGAACATCATTAGTCCAGTTGCTTCAAGTCCCATATGGAAACCAGTATAGAAGTCTCTAAATGGTGGTGCCATTTCTGATTCACTAGCTGGCATCACTTTTGTTAATTTTTCTGTTAATACTTTACTGTTTCTTTCATCTTTTACATCAATATTTTTTACAACACGTGTTCCAAATGCTTGCTTCGCCTGTTCATACATTTCATCTGAAACGACAACAACTAATTCACCTAAGTTCGTAATTGCATTATTATTTGCACCTTGGATCGTCAATGTCTTCGTTTCATTTCCAATTTGGAATACCGCTTTATTTCCTTTATATTCAGGGCTAAACTCATACCCTTCAATATAAGAACTATCATATATAAATGCTTCGCCAGTAGCTATATTCACTGTTTCCGCATCGATTTTTTTCGCAAGTTTGTTGAATTCAGATTGAGATATAAATTGATATTTCTCTGAGATACTGTAGTTCATATTAAAGATGAAATCGACTTTAGCTCCTTCAAACTTTCCTTTTACAGGAACCATCTCAACTTCAAATTGATCTTTTACAGGGTGATTCTCTTTCTCTTCAGCAAAAATCGCATTTACTTTCTTATCTAGTTCTGCATCTTTCTTCTCATAAGAGTAGCTGTATGGTGCAACTGCTTTTGATTGTGTAAATGTGTTGTAATACATCGTAACTGACGTACCAACCGCCGTTAATGTTACTGCACTTAAAATAGAAATTGTCGCAAGTGACTTTGCATTTCCTTTAATACGATATAGTAACTGTGACGTCGTTATCATATTCATACCGTTATAAAACGATGATTTATTATTTCTTGCACGTTTCAATACGAATACTGTAAAGAACATAAATAGTAAATACGTACCTAATACTGTCGCAAGTAATATATAAAGTGCGACTGCCATAAAGTTTGCATACATAACTGCCTTCATAAACATTAACGCTAAGAAATAACCTGAGCCGATTAAGAAAACTGAAATTAACGCCATAATTACGGATCCTTTTGGCATTGCTTCTCCTTCACGCTCTGCGCGGAAAAGTTCAATTAACTTAAAGCGATAAATTAAACGATACCCTTGAAGTGATGTATATAAAATAATCACAAAGAAAATAATTGCTGTATCAATAATCGCAGCCATCGGTACTTCAAAATGAACATTTAAGTTTAATCCCATCATACTTACTAGTAGTTCAAGGAATAGTTTCGAAAGGACGCTACCGATCGCAATCCCGATAATTAAAGACATTAATCCCATTAACATATTTTCATAAAAGAGCATTTTACCGATCTGTCTTTTTCGGATACCAAGTAACGAATATAGCCCAACTTCTTTTTTACGTTTTCTTGTAAAGAAACCGTTCGAATATATAATAAACACTGCTACGAAAATGATTAGCATTACACTGGAAACTTGGAATGCACCGCTAATCTTTTTTGATGCTTCCGCTGCTTTTTCCATTTGTGAATTATATTGCAGTGCTTTAAATGTAAAGTAAATTACGATACTAAATATCATAGATGCAAAATATACAAAGTAGTCTTTAAAGTTCCGCTGTATGTTGCGGAGGGCAATGCTAGATAAGGTCATCAGCCATACCTCCAGAAATGGAAGACATTACGTCAACGACTTTTTGGAAGAACTGTTTACGTGTTAATTCACCACGGTGTAATTCTTTATATAACTCACCATCTTTAATGAAAATAACTCGTTTACAATAACTAGCCGCAAACGCATCATGCGTTACCATTAAAATTGTAGAATTATCATATTCATTTAACGACTTCATACTTTCTAATAAATCTGTCGCTGATTTAGAATCAAGTGCTCCAGTCGGCTCGTCCCCAAATATCATACTAGGACTTGTAACGATCGCACGCGATGCTGCGCAGCGCTGCTTCTGTCCACCGGATACTTGATATGGGAACTGACTTAAAATATGATCAATACCGAATTTCTTTGAGATTTCAAGAACGCGGCGATCAATCTCACTCGCTTTCACCTTTGATAACGCAAGAGGTAACGCAATATTCTCTTTCACCGTTAACGTATCTAATAAGTTATAATCTTGGAAAATGAACCCTAAATGATCACGGCGGAATAACGCTAGCTTATCATCGTTCATCTTCACGATGTCTTTTCCATCAATTAAAATCTCACCGTTCGTCGCATTATCAATTGTAGAAAGAACATTTAAAAGAGTCGTCTTACCCGAACCAGAAGGTCCCATAATTCCAACGAACTCACCTTCTTTTACTTGTAAGTTAATACCTTTTAAAGCTGCAAATTTATTCCCACCTGTGTCATATACTTTTTCAATATTTTTTGCTTCTAACACTGTTTTCATCTCGACATCCCTCATTTCTTCTATTCTCTATTTTCAACTATATACACTCTCTACTCTTGCCACTATCGATGTTTCTTACACAAACATGACAGTTATGTAAGGCACATAAGTAAAGACATCAGAATTTAACCTAATGTACTAAAGTACTTTGTTACTATAACATTGGGATATCATGCCATCCATTCATTCTCCTTACAGGAACATTACAATTTTGTAAGGTTAAAAATGCCCCCACAAAGTTGTGCATGAAATGTCGGATGGAGCTATTTCGTTCCTGATATTCTATATACAAAGGAGGTCATATAATGGATTCACTTAAAAATATGAATGCGGCAATGCAGTATATTGAAGACAACCTTACACACGAAATTGATTTTAAAGAAGTCGCAAAAATAGCTTTCTGCTCCGAATATCATTTCAAAAGAATGTTTTCTTTTCTAGCTGGCATATCACTATCAGAATATATTCGCTGTAGACGTCTTACCCTTGCTGCCTTTGAACTAACAGATAGCAATGCAAAAGTCATTGATGTCGCTATAAAATATGGCTACAACTCACCAGATTCATTTACACGTGCATTTCAAAATTTGCACGGAATAACGCCTTCAGAAGCTCGAAGTACCAGTCGTTCTTTGAAAGCTTATTCACCAATGACCTTCCAACTATCCATTCAAGGAGGAAATGAAATGAACTATCGAATTGAAGAAAAAGGGCCATTTCAAATCATTGGTATACAAAAACGAGTACCGATTGTTTTTAACGGTGTAAACGAAGAAATTGCTTCTATGTGGAAAAGTTTAGACAGCCAATCAATCGAAACATTAAAGTCCCTTTCAAATATTGAACCTACCGGAATTATTAGTGCTTCTACGAATTTTTCTGAAGGAAGAATGGAGGAAAAAGGCGAACTCGATCACTATATTGGAGTAGCCACAACGAAAGATTGTCCAAAGCAATTCAAACAACTTGAAGTCGCAGCTTCAACATGGGCTATATTTGAAGCTGTCGGTCCATTTCCTGATGCATTACAAAATGTGTGGGGACGTATTTATTCCGAATGGTTCCCTTCTTCGAACTATGAACTAGCGGAAGGACCGGAAATATTGTGGAATGAAAGTAAAGACGTATCATCGCCGAATTTCAGAAGCGAGATATGGGTACCTGTTTTAAAAAAGTAATATAAAGGTCTAAAATTTTTCAAAATAAAGAAGCTGCTCTTCCTCTTTAAAGGAAAAGCAGCTTTTTATTTTATACTTCTTCTCGACTCGTTCTTATACAAGAAAATAGTAATAATCGCAAGCACTATAATAACTACCAAAGTAAATACTCTATAGTTCGAGATCGTAGCAGTACCGATTAACAAGGCAGGTATAACAGCCGTAATTAAGCCACCAAACATACCGACAAACGATCCTACACTTTGTTTTACTATTTGAGTTTCTGATACCCAATCATAATAACCAAATCGATTATTAATAAAAATCCCCCATACTGCCGAAAAGAATGAATATGTTATCGGTGTTATTACGATGAAAAGAGAACTCCAAACATCTAGTTTTAACCCTATTATCAGTAATACAGCACTAATAAGTGATGCAGGTATACTTAATGAAAGATTCATAAGAATTTTACTGTCATAAATCATCTTTGGCGCTATAGGCAACGACTTAATAATCCATACATTTTTTCCTTCTAATGACAATGATACACATGTTGTACACGTCATCGAAATCGCTGCTGCAATAGCAAATGGCGCAACCTTTTGCAACAGGGCCTCAATTCCAGGATACGCTATTAATTGACTTGGCCCTACTACAACTATAGCTAGTGCGAAAGCTAGCGCCATCACAACTCCCATTCCGCTATTTACCACATACACTGTAGAAGAAAAGAAACGCTTCAGTTCTTTTTTATACAATGCGGCCAATACACTTTCTTTTCTCATGCTATGAATTTCATAATTTGAAAGCATATGATAAGTGGTAATCTCTGTATTTATTTGCTTATATTTTAACGAAAGGATTTTTACAAAAAGATAATACCAAATAACCGATATCCCAACAAACAGGATGAAAGCTACAATATCAGCATGAACAATTGCTTTTTGAAACATGTTAGCTAATGGATACACTTTAGTTAGTTGCTCTGAAATAATTGCACCTATTCCGTTCATATCATTAAGACTATATTGAGCATTTCCGCTTTTTAGCATAAAGAAACCGAATGTAATAATTACTATAAAACTTAAAGTCGTAGTTATTTTATTCGTATTTTTAAATTTAGAAGCGATTGCCGTAATCGCAGCTCCAAAAATCGCTGCTATTGTTGTTGGAATTAAAGATGCTATAAACATACTGATGAACCACATAAAGTAAAAAGAAACTGATGGCCTCTCATGTATGCCATAAACAACTCCCATTGGTAGCATGATTATGATTGAAAAGATCGTATTCAGCAAATATAAATACAAAAACCTACTTGTAATAACCGTACTTACACGAATCGGTAATGACATTAAAAGATCGTAATCCTTAAAAGCAAAAATCTCTCCATTTGCCTTAAATATAGTGAAAAACAACGTCAATACACTGCTAATAACTAGTGCATAAACTGGGATAATTTCACTTATTCCTAGTCTCACCAATCCATATGCCGAGGCCCCACAATATAGCATTAACATGACACCAACTAAGGCAATAGATGCTGACAGTAAAATCTTATTCTGCTTCTTCTTTTTATCTTTTTCGTATTTAAAAGTATTTAAACCAAGCTGCGTTATCAAGCGGATTTTTAAAAGACCTAGACTACTAATATTCATTAGCAAGCTCCTTCATAAAGAGCTCTTCCAATGATCCTTCCTTTATTAAAGAATTCACTTCCCCTGAAAGTGCTAATTTCCCTCTATTAATCATCGCTATTTTATTACATAACTTCTCCGCCACATCTAAAACATGCGTAGAAAAGAAAATCGCACTTCCCTTTTCACAAAGCTCCTTCATAATACCTTTCAATACTACAGCAGCCTTTGGATCAAGACCGACGAAGGGTTCATCTAAAACTAATAATTTCGGTTTATGCAAAACCGCTGATATAATCGCCACTTTTTGTTTCATACCATGTGAATAAGAAGATATTA
Organism: Bacillus mycoides; assembly: GCF_000832605.1. GTDB lineage: Bacteria > Bacillota > Bacilli > Bacillales > Bacillaceae_G > Bacillus_A > Bacillus_A mycoides. Next base: position 1,147,168 of record NZ_CP009692.1, on the reverse strand, counting down.
AATCACCTAGGTACGGTGTAATCTCAAAAGCATCTCCATACTTTTGTATCTCCTTTTCCCGATCTTTTGCAGACACTTTAAACACATCCGCAACAAAGTTTAAATATTGAATTCCTGTTAATTGCTCATATAAATCTGGATTATCGGGAATATACGCCACTACTCTCTTACATGCAATCGGATCCTTTTTTACTGAATATCCAGCAACAAAAATTTCACCCTCTTCAAAATCTATAACTCCAACTAACGACTTAATTGTTGTACTTTTCCCCGCACCGTTATGCCCAATAAATCCAAAGATATCTCCTGCTTGAACAGTAATATTTAACTGATCTACTGCTTTTTTGCCACCTTTGTATGTCTTACTAAAATTTATAATTTCTAACATGTGATTTCCCCCAAACTATCTCTCGGATAAAAACAAAATATTCAGATTATCAAGCTTTTAATTTTACTCAGCAAGTTTTGTTTGTTATCCTCACTGAGTATTAGAACCTGTTAACACATAAAAACTATAAATATATAATTTGATTAGTGTAGTTCAATCGCTTATTGCTTACAATTGCATTTCTTTTTTATAAATAACATATGACTTTATCGTTGATATGAAGATGCATACTAATATTATTCCAATCCCCACAAAGATATTGAATGGATCTGGAAGTAACGCTCCCGCATATATACAAAGTGCACCTATTACAAATACCTTCGAAGCAAATCTGTGTGTTTTTCTCCAAACTACAGGATTTTCTAAGGTCCAGTCCATTCGAATGCCTACTAAACCATTTGGCTTCGTTTGTTGCATATAATTGCCGAGTACTAAAAACAATGTTCCAAGTCCGAAATTAAATGCAATGGAGCCCGATGCAATATAATTAGACACTGCTAATAGCGCAAATATATTACAGCCGAACCCTATCAAAAGAATTGCATAATGGATTGCAGAAAGGACTTTAGCATGCTGTTTATACTTATCTTTCGTTACATCAATATACCCCATAGCTAGCCATATCAAATACAGCAACACCATACTACCTATTGAAACTGAACTCGCTTCTACTTTAGAAAAATATCCATCTACCATTCCTGCAGCATTATAATGACGTGGAATTTGTTTCGGTAAATAAGGCCATACAATGTACCAGCCAATTGCAATTGCAATAATTAAACTCCATGGTAATACGTGTCTTTTCATCCTCTCTCCCCCATAAATTTTATATTAAGCCCCTATCTCTTTCTTATAAGCAACATAGGAATATCCCATCGTTAGTCCTACTGCACCAATAATAATTCCAGCCATTACGAAAGATTTCCATGCTACCGGCGCGAAAACACTTAAAATCATAATGATTCCTAATGCAACAAACACCTTTCCACTAAAACGGTGTGTTTTTCTCCATACTTCTTCGTTACTTAACGTCCACGGTGTTTTTATGCCTACAAAGTAATTTGGTTTACATTGTGGTAAATAGTTTCCGATAACTATGAATAGAATACCAACTAATAATTCAGGCATGCGATTAATGAATAAGTTATATCCTAATCCACTTGTAATAATATCTATATTTCCTACAAATAGTAGCAATAGTATCCCGTTATTCATCATCATAAAAGCTTTAGAAAATTTCTCGTAATTTGCTTTCCTTGGATCAATCTTTGGTATCACATTTAGAAATACATATAACGCAATCATAATTCCAACCATAGAAATCATTCCATATAATTTAGAAGAATAACCATCTACCTTACCACCACTCCAATGTGTCGCGATTGTATCCGGCAAATGTGGCCAAGCAAACGCCCAAGCTATACAAGTTATAAGAATTAATATAATTGCAAAAAGATGCTTTTTCATTTCCCCTCTTCCCCCTTATTTGTAAATGTAAACACCCAAGTCAATAAATCTTGAAAGACAGTTGTGTTCAAAGAGTACACAACGAATTGCCCTCTTTTTTCATCTTGAATAAGTTCAGCATTTTTAAGTGCATTTAAGTGGTGTGAAATACTTGGCTTTGTCATGTTGAACTGTTCAGCAATTTCCCCAGCTGTTAAATCGCCTTCTTTTAATAAATCTAAAATTTTTCGCCTTGTTGGGTCTGCTAATGCTTTGAATGCTTGATTCAATGTCTTTCTTCCTTTCACTAATTAGACATTTAGATATTTATCTAAATGTTAAAATGATTTCAGTCAATTGTCAATTATATATAAGGCCCTTTTTACTTTTTCCACTTTTGCCCCATACTGTTTACTATATAAATCCTGTTTAATCTTTCATCATATAAATACGCCACAACTATGCTATGTATAACAAAAAAGGAAAGCCTATTCATTTGATTTCTTTGTTTTTACTTCGTACGGGGCAAAAAAGGCTCTGACCGCTTCTATGCATCGCTGGATCCTCTCTCTCCCCTAAAAAGACAAGTTCTATGTCGTCTTTTAAACTTTTATATTTATATAGCTCTCATTTCAACATAATGAAAAGACTTGAAACACATGATACACTATAGCTACAATTGTTTTTTTAGGAGGAATATACATATGTATAAAATTTTAATCGTTGAAGACGATCCAAATATTTCATCATTATTACAATCTCACATTCAAAAATATGGCTATGATGCTGTTGTTGCAGAGAACTTCGATGATATTATGGAATCGTTTAACGCCGTGAAACCACATCTTGTTTTACTTGATGTAAACTTACCAAAATTCGATGGCTTCTACTGGTGCCGTCAAATCCGTCATGAATCTACTTGTCCAATTATTTTCATTTCGGCACGTGCTGGTGAAATGGAACAAATTATGGCGATTGAAAGCGGTGCGGACGATTATATTACGAAGCCGTTCCACTACGACGTTGTAATGGCGAAAATCAAAGGTCAATTACGCCGTATTTACGGTGATTATGCACCAAATATTTCTGAACGTATCGTTGAAGTTGAAGGACTAAAACTATTCCCTGAGCGTCCCGAAATTCATTTTGGAGCTGAGCAAGTTCTTTTAACGAAGAAAGAGGCAATTTTAGCAGAAATGCTATTATCTAAATTCCCGCGTACAGCGAGTCGTGAAGATTTACTAGCCGCTCTTTGGGACGACGAAAGCTTCGTTGAGGAAAATACATTAAACGTAAACATCACGCGTCTTCGTAAAAAGTTCAATGAGCTTGGTATTGAAAATGCTATTGAAACAGTACGTGGACTTGGGTATCGTTTTAACGCAACTTGGAGTGAATAAACATGAAGCTATTTTTACGTGATCATTTTGCATTTTTCCTACTATATGTATTAAACTTCGGAATCATTTTCGTTCTTTATGATGCAGTAGACGGATTTCAAAATAATAAGTTTTACTTCATCGTTTTAAGCTTATACTTATTCATCTGTTTCCTCGCTTATCGTTACGTTCGTAACCGTAGAATGTACCACAGATTAAGTGAACCACCAGAGAAAATGGAAGATGCGTTTATTGAAAGAGCGACTGCTCCTATGCCCCACAGTGTAAACGAGCTCGTTCGTACGCAATATCGCCTATTCCAAAAAGACCTACAAACATTCGAAGTAAAACAGCAAGAACACCAATTATTTATTAACCATTGGGTACATCAAATGAAAACGCCTGTTTCTGTTATGCAGCTTATGGTGCTTGAAATGGAAGATGAGCATTTAATCCCTAAATTCAAAAAAGAGCTAGAGCGATTAAATCAAGGGCTCGATATGGCTTTATACATGGCAAGATTAAATAACTTCCATGAGGACTTCCATGTTGAGACGATTTCATTAAAAGATGCTGTAACAAAAAATATTAACGGATTAAAAGAACTATTCATTCGAAACGGAGTCTTCCCCGTTTTAGAAGTTCATTCAGATTTAAAAGTTGCTTCTGATGCGAAATGGCTAAAGTTCATTATTTATCAGTTAATGACAAATGCAGTTCGCTACTCTGGTGAGCGCGGAAAGAAAGTTTTCTTATCAGCTTATCGCAATGGTAAAGATATTATTTTGGAAGTTCGTGACGAAGGCGTTGGTATTCCGCAAGAAGATATTCGAAGAGTATTTGAACCTTTTTACACTGGAAAAAACGGTCGTGCATTTGGAGAATCTACTGGTATGGGGCTTTATATTGTAAGTAAAATTTGTGATTATTTAGGTCACTCTGTGAAACTAGACTCTGAAGTTGGTAAAGGAACGACGATTAAAATCATCTTCCACAACGCTGCAAATAATCAAGCAGAAAATACGGAGAAGGTGACCGAAGCATGATCGTAACATATGCTAGCAAAATGTATGAGATCTCACTCTCATACATTTTTTGCAATAAAACTACATATCGGCCTTCTATCGGGAGGTACTTATTATGACATTTTGGCAATTCGCATTCAAAAATGTAACGCGCAACTCAAGAGCTTATTTTGCTTACTTTATAAGCAGTTCCTTTTCCATTGCTGTTTTCTTTTCATTCGCTGTTTATTTGTTTCATCCAAAATTACAAAATTCCACTATGATCTCTGAAATTTCAGGATTAATGATTTTTTCAGAAGTTGTTATTGTTTTGTTCTCGTTCTTTTTTTTACTCTATTCAATCGGATCGTTTTTAAAGGTTCGTAAAAAGCAATTTGGGATTTTAACTGTTTTAGGTATATCAAAAAAGCAATTACATCGACTCGTTTTCACTGAAAATATGCTAATTGGTATTTTATCTATCTTTTTCGGTATGCAGTTTGGATTTGTATTTTCACAATTTTTCTTATTAGTGACAGCGAAAATTACACACCTACCAGGGATATATTTATATATACCTACGAATGCTTTCATTTTAACAACGATTGTGTTTCTTGGTCTCTTTATCGCTGTATCTGCATTCACACCAATGCTTATTCGAACAAAAAAAGCAGTGCACCTTTTAAAAACAAACAATGTAAAACAAAAAGAAAGAAAACCATCCATATCCATTTCTCTATTTGGTGCTATCTGTTTATTAGGTGGTTATATTTTAGCTGTAAACCCTAAATATTTTTTCTCAATAAACCCGCAAGTAGGCGTTATATATATGGTTTCAAGTATTTTTGTGATTCCAGCACTTGTTACAATTGGGACATATTTTTTCTTTTCTCAAATTAGTTTCTTACTTATTTATATTTTAAAGAAAAGAAGAAATTTTTATATGAAACGTATTAATATGCTTTGGATTTCGGATTTAGCAAGTCGTATTCGCACGAATATCAATATGCTTTTTATTGTAGCGATGCTATCTACAATAGCCTTCACAATGATTACATTTCTATATGGATTTGGAAAGTTTACAAAGCTAGATGTTACTAGAAGTTCACCTTTTCCATTTTCTTATTTTTCATATGACGCAAATCCTTTTGCTAACAAGCATTTAACTTGGCTTGAACAGCAGTTACAAAAAGAAAATTTCTCTTATAAAAAGATAGAAGCTGATTTATATGAAACACCACTGAAAGAAGATGAAGGTATAACGGCTTACAATGACGTCTATGCAATGAAACAAAGTGACTATAATAAACTTGCAGCTTCCCTACGAATGAAACAACTATTCATGAGCGATAACGAAGCATATGTCTTAAGCGATAGCGCTTATTTCACCTTATTTAGCCAATTTGAGCCAAGCTTCAATAGAAAATCCATTACACTTTCTAGCACAAATACGATATTACAAGTAAAGGGCTATGAACAAGCAGGGGCCATTCCATCTAACTTTTCATATCAAACTTTAATTTTACCTGATGTTGTTGTAAACAACTTACCAAGTACAACAAAGCATATATCAGCGTACAATTATAACGTACAAAATTGGGAAAAGACGTATAAAATTGCTAATGATTTTATGAAAAAAATACAAAAAGATCGACAGGAATTCCAATACGAAGGCCCCCTTATCCGCCCCTATGAATCAGCAGACTCATTATATAGAATCACATCAGGAAGTGCTGCATACTTCCTAATCGGGACATTCTTAGGTGTCATTTTCTTTATTGGAGCAGGTAGCGTTCTTTACTTCAGAATGTATACAGATTTAACAAACGAACAAGAAAAATATGTAGCAATTTCAAAAATTGGTGTAACAAATGCAGAGATGAAACGATCTGCAACCATTCAACTTAGCATTTTATTTTTCGTTCCATATGTTATGGCATCCATTCATACAATGTTCGCAACAAAAATGCTTCAAGATGTAATTGATTTATCACTATTCAAAGAAATTTCAGCCGTTCTTATTATTTTTGGCATAGTTGAAATCGTCTTTTTCTTATTCATTCGTTCCTTTTACATGCAAAAGTTATCAGAGTATACGAATGGTTAAGTTTTATGAATATATTAGTACAGGAAAAGGGTATCTCTTATATCCTTTTCTTCTTCACTCTATTAGGAGGTTTAGGTGAATGACATTTTGGCAGTTTGCCTTTAAAAACGTAACAAGGAACGCCAGAGCTTATTTCGCCTATTTTGTAAGCAGTGCGTTTTCCATTGCAATTTTCTTCTCGTTTGCAGTTTATTTATTTCATCCTAAATTGCATATGACAGGCGTGAATGCTGCTCTGAACATATTAATGACAATCTCAGAAGTTGTCATTGTATTCTTTTCATTTTTCTTTTTACTATATTCAATCGGTACTTTCTTAAAAGTACGAAAAAAACAGTTCGGGATTTTAACAGTACTTGGCATATCTCCAAAGCAGTTAAAGAGGCTTGTATTTCTAGAAAACATGTTAATTGGTGGCCTATCCATATTTTTCGGCATTCAATTTGGCCTTGTCTTTTCACAGTTCTTTTTATTAGTTACCGCCAAAATTACGCATGTGCCTGGTTTATATTTATATTGGTGGCCTACAGGTGCTATCATTTTAACTATAATTATCTTTCTTGGACTCTTCATTCTCGTATCATCTTTTACACCGATGCTAATCCGTACGAGAAAAGCTGTACGTCTTTTAAAAGAAGGAACAAAACAAAAAGAAAGAAAAGCATCCGTACTCATCTCTCTATTTGGTGCGATATGTTTAATATCTGGATATGTTTTAGCAGCAAACCCGCTATATTTTATTTCACTAGGAGATATCGCTGGGCTTTTGTACGCTGCCTCCTGTATATTTGTCATCCCATCACTTGCTGCAGCTGGGACATATTTTTTCTTCTCACAAATTAGCTTCTTACTCATTCGCATATTAAAGACGAGAAGAAAATTTTATATGAAACGTATTAATATGCTTTGGATTTCTGATTTAGCAACCCGTATTCGGACGAATATTAACATGCTCTTTATTGTGACGATGTTATCGACACTCGCTTTCACAATGATTACATTCTTATATGGGTTTGGGAAATTCACAAAGTTTGATGAAATAAGGCAAAACCCTTTCCCGTTTACTTATTTATCACATACTGAAAATACGTTAGCTGATGAACATTTAAATTGGTTAGAACAAAAATTTAACGAAGAGCATTTTACTTATAAGAAATTTAAAACGGATATATATGAAGTATCTTCGGCGGAAGAAAGCCCGCAGCTCTATTATGCAATTAAACAAAGTGACTATAATATACTGGCTAAGGCGTTAAATTGGGAAACTCTCACAGTGAATAAAGACGAGTCTTATATATTAATTAAAGATTTAGATGCTCAAGTCATTGGAACGCTTCATAATAAGGAAAAGAAAAACACTCTTACACTTACTCAAAACTCTTTACCATTGCAGGTTAAAGACTATACAAGTTATAGCCCGTTCCCAATTGGTTTAGTACCTCAATTAATCGTACTATCTGATGAAAATGTAGAAGCATTATCATCTATTTCGAAACAAATGAGTGTATATAGCTTCAAAGTTATGGATTGGGAAAAAGCATATAATATTGGTTCAGCATTTATAACAAAAATCGCTAACGACAATGCGGCGATTCAAGCAGAACATCCACCGTTCCACGCAAGTGAAGCAAGTGACTCTTTATACAACAAGAAACTAAATGTTGCTTCCTTTTTCTTAATCGGAACTTTCCTTGGCGTTATTTTCTTTATTGGTGCTGGCAGTGTTCTTTACTTCCGAATGTATACAGATTTAACAAATGAGCAAGAAAAGTATATAACGATTACAAAAATTGGTTTAACAGAAACTGAGATGAAGCAATCTGCTACAATCCAACTTGCTATTTTATTCTTCGTCCCTTACATTATGGCATCCATCCATACGATGTTTGCGACAAAGATGCTACAAGATGTATTAAATCTCTCGTTCTTCGCTGAAATTACAGTCGTGCTTATGATTTTTGGAACGGTTGAAATTCTCTTTTTCCTTTTAATTCGTTCCTTTTATATGCAAAAGTTATCACAACATATTAAGTTTTAAAAATAGAAAGGTGATTATTATGGAAGAGGTATTACACATAAAAAACGTCTCAAAAGTGTATGAAGGAAAAGTCCCTCATACTGCTTTAAAAAATATAAATTTACACGTAGATAAAGGTGAATTCGTTGCGATTATGGGACCATCCGGAAGTGGGAAATCCACATTTTTAAACGTTATTTCGACTATCGATTCACCTACTTCTGGAGAAGTCGTTATTAACGGAAAACAACCGCATACATTCCGTAGAGAAAAGTTAGCTATTTTCCGCCGCCAAGAGTTAGGTTTTGTTTTCCAGAACTTTAACTTATTAGATACACTAACAATTGGTGAAAATATCGTATTACCTTTAACGCTAGACAATGTTCCTTTAAAAGAAATGGACGAAAAACTCGATAACATTTCAAAAAAGCTTGGAATTGATCATATTTTGGACAAACGTATTTTTGAAGTTTCTGGAGGACAAGCACAGCGTACTGCAGTAGCACGTGCCGTTATTCATAACCCTTCTCTCTTACTAGCTGATGAACCGACAGGAAACTTAGATTCTAAAGCAGCAATTGATGTAATGGAGCTATTTACGAAATTAAATAAAGAAGAGGATGCCACAATTTTAATGGTTACTCACGATCCTTTTGCAGCTAGTTATTGTAACCGCGTTATTTTCATTAAAGATGGTGGGCTTTACAATGAATTACACCGCGGACTATATCGCGAGAAATTTTATCAAGAAATATTAGATGTTTTAGCATTATTAGGAGGAAGGCGTGGATGACGTTTTGGCAATTTGCATTTAAAAATGTCTCGCGTAATTCTAAAGCATATTTCGCTTATTTTGTAAGTAGTGCTTTTTCTATCATGGTTTTCTTTTCATTTACTGTATACGCGTATCATCCACGCTTACAAAATGTACAAAGCTTTCAAGAACGGGATCCTCTAATGAACTTAGCGAGTACAGCACAGCTTGTGATTGTTATGTTCTCGTTCTTCTTTCTCTTATATTCAATTGGAACATTTTTAAATGTACGGAAGCAGCAATTCGGGATACTCACGATTCTCGGTATCTCACAGAAACAATTAAAAAGACTGTTATTTACTGAAAACATGATAATCGGGATATTGTCCATCTTTATCGGTATACAAGGTGGCCTAGTGTTCTCTAATTTTTTCTTATTAGTCACTTCAAAATTAACAAGTGCGAAAGGTCTCTATTTATATTGGCCAACAGAAGCGATTATCGTGACAACCGTAACGTTTATCATTTTATTTTTAATCGTTTCTACATTTACACCTATGTTTATTCAGACTCGTAAAACAGTCCATCTTATTAAAGGGAACAAGAAAGTGACAGCCGAAAAAAGGCCGTCTATACTCATTTCGATATTTGCTTTAACTTGTTTAGGGTTATGTTATTATATTGCTGGTTATCCACAAGGCTACGTAACCGAAAAAAATGTGCAAAACGGATCTGTCTTCTTTATTATATTATCTATTTTGCCACTCGTAGTAGTCGGAACATATTTTTTCTTTTCACAAACATTTCTTCTTTTTATCTATATTTTAAAGAAACGTAGAAAGTTTTATTTGAAACAAATAAACATGTTATGGATTTCAGACTTAGTTGCTCGTACCCGTAGTAATATTAATGTACTCTTTATCGTTTCTATGCTATCTGCGCTTGCATTTACGATTATTATCGGACTATTTGCTGCGAATAATAATACAAAAGCGTCGATACTAGAGCGATATCCTATTCCCTTCACATACAAATTAGAAGGGGATCATTCCCTTGAACGAAAGCACGTTAATACTATTGAATCCGAACTTTCCAATGCTCATTTTCAATATAAAAAATATAAATTTACGCTTTTAAAAGATAATGCTTCAAAAGAAGAGATTGCAATTATGAAAATGAGTGATTATAACGAAATTGCTAAGCAGTTAAAGAGACCTACAATCACCCTTGATTCAAAAGAAGTTTACATTATTTCTGGCTATTCACCAGAGCTATTAAACCTTGTATCAAATCCATTTGTAAAACAAAATACAATTACGCTTGAATCCAATAAAAAGGAGTTTTATATAAAGGGATTTATTAACAAAGGAATAGCACCACCATTTGCATTAGCAAATTTAGTTATTATGCAAGATTATGCAATCGATACTATGATTCCTCATATTGAAACCATTACAGTTTATAACTACTTCGTGGATAATTGGGAAAATGCAATTATTCCAACGAAAAATATATTAAAAAGTATTAGTAATGACACCGAAAAATATTATGAGGCACATAAAGATGATAAGCATGCATCTCCCGTCCCTTTTAATATTTATACAGCTACTGATGAGTTACTCCATAATAAAGAAAATGCAGTTGCTCAATTCTTTATTTGGGCATTTCTTGGCTTTATCTTCTTTATCGGAGCGGCTAGCGTTTTATACTTCCGTATGTATAACGACTTAACGAATGAAAAACAAAAGTACATTACGATTACAAAACTGGGCTTAACTGAATCAGAAATGTTTCGCTCCGCAACGATTCAATTAGGAATTTTATTTTTCGTTCCTTACATCGTTGCTGGTGTTCACACGTTATTTGCGGTTAAGTTTTTACAAAGCATGTTTTCTTTCTCGTTACTAAAAGAGTTACTGATTGTACTCACCTTTTTCGGGATTATCGAGATTATTTTCTTTTTCTTAATCCGCTCTCTGTACATTAATAAATTATCACAGCATATAAAAATATGAATAAAATGGCCTTGTGCATATTGCACAAGGCCATTTTCAATAGTTTTTAAATAATTAGCAGCAATATCCACCATAGCCGCCGCCATAACCGCCGTAACCACCATAACCGCCACCATAACCGCCGCCTCCGCCGAAGCAGCTAGCACCGATAATGATTAATAAAATAAACAATACGATTAGAAGCGCAAAACCGCCTCCGCAGCCACGTCTGCGATCGAAATCATCACATCTGCGGTCGCAATCATCATGTCTGTGTTCACACTTTTCGCCCATTATTCTATTCCTCCTTTAGTATCATTCATAACAAGTTCTTCTTGCTCTAAATGAGGGGATTCCATTTATATTATGTTTTCAGGGCAAATCGGAAGCTTGGCACTCCTAAAAACGGGCTTGTTTCATGAAAAGAGCCCCAACACAAAAAGAGGATACCTTTAAATAGGCACCCCCTTCTTCTAAACAAACATATTAAGTAAAAGCGCAAAGCCGAATGCAATAAATGATAACAATGTCTCCAGCACCGTCCACGTTTTAAACGTTTCTTTTACTGTCAAACCTAAATACTCTTTTACAAGCCAGAATCCTGCATCATTTACGTGAGAAAACATTAATGAACCTGCCCCTGTTGCAATAACGAGTAATTCTAAATTTACACCAGACATGTGCTGAATAACCGGTGAAACAATTCCAGCTGCTGTCGTTAATGCTACAGTAGCTGAACCTGTTGCAATTCGTATTAATCCCGCTACCATGAACGCTAAGACGATTGGTGATAATGAAATATGTTCTGCCATTTGAGCGATGGCTGTTCCAACGCCGCTTTCAATTAATATTTGTTTAAATCCACCGCCTGCACCAATTATTAAAATAATGGAACCGACAGGTAGTAAACTTTCATCTGTTAATTTTTTAATCATCTTTTTATTAATTCCTTGTTTTATGCCAAGCAAATAAAACGCTGCGAAACATGAAATAAGCAAAGCGATTACCGGACTTCCTATAAACACAAAAAATTCCGTCATTTTTTTCGGTAATGAACTATATGGTGCGACTACTGATAAAATCATTAAAACTACTGGCAGTAAAATAATAAAAAATGAAACTTTACGACTCGGTAAATCAGTTGATACTGTCGTAACTCGAACAAGCTCCGGTTCATTTTCAGGTATAACCCTCTTATGTACCCACTTTGCAAATATCGGTCCTGCGATAATGGATGTTGGTAACGCGATAATTAATGAATACAATAATACCTTCCCTAAATTCGCATTATAAATACCAATTGCTGTCATCGCACCTGGATGCGGAGGCACTAGCCCGTGTACAATCGATAATCCGGCAATAACAGGTAACGCAATTAACAATATATTTTGTTTCGTTGTTTTTCGAATTGAAATAACAAGTGGTAATAAAATGACGATTCCCACTTCAAAAAACACTGGAATACCTATAACAAATCCGGCGAATAACATTGCCCAAGGTAATTTTTTCACCCCGAAGAATCGAATGAAGAAATCTGCTACTTGCATGCCAGCCCCTGAATCGGACATCATTTTCCCTAAAATTGTTCCGAGAGCCAAAATACCAACTAAATGCCCTAGTACACTACCAACACCAGTTTCATAGGCAGTAACAATTTTGGTCAAGTTCAATCCAGACATAATAGCTAAAAATAGACTAGCAACTGTTAAACTAATAAACGCATGCCATTTCCACCATGATACCCCTAAAATAACAATTGCGATCGCAATTAACGTGACGATTAATAAGTATATATCCATATCCCATTCCCCTTCGATATGAAATTTTTTTACAAAAAAAGAGGGAATTGGTCCCTCTTCACTTTTTACACATCATAATTTACAACGTAATGCTGCATTTCCGTATTGTAGTAGCCTTCACTATATTCAATTACTTCGCCAACTTCATCGTAAGAATAGCGCATACGTTTTAATAACGCTGTTCCCTCTTTTTCTCCTAACGCTTCTGCAACGAAATTAGGCGCAAATCCAACAGCGAATTCATCTCTGAAGTTTTCTAAATGTATACCACGGTCCTCGACTAGATCATAAAGCGATTGTAAGTCAAAGTCCGCTAAGTCTGTACTTGCCATTTGTGCTGAGAAATAGTGCGTATAATGAATGTACGGAGTATCATTTAAAGCATATAGACGCTCAATACGAAAACTCTCTTTACCAAACAAACGAAATGGTACTGTTCCTTCTTCATTATGAACCACTTCTGCCTTTAGCAATTTCTTTTGTACTTTATAGCCTTCTTCCACTAACACTTCTGTAAATTTCTTTCCCTTTGAAAGCTTTGTCGCAGAAGTATTTCGAATGACTTTCGTTCCTTTACCACTTTTCTTTTCTAAATATCCTTCTTGAACGAGTTCTTTAATTGCGTTTCGCACTGTAATTTTACTCACTTTGAACTCTTCTTCTAATTGTGGTTCAGAAGGAATATTTGTATGAATGGCATAAACACCATGTAATATTCGATCACGAATAATATTTTTAATTTGTAAATATAATGGACCTCTTTTTCTCGTTACGTTCACCGTTACACCCACTACCTTTCTACATCACCTACTGATGCCGTCATTGCCCGAAGTATATCTTTCTCTGATGACATTGGCGTATCACCGACGATTGTATGTGCAAGCATTCCAGCTGCTGACGCAAATGAAACAGCTTTCTCTGGTGCAAACTCTTCTATCTCGCCATGAATAATTCCGCTCGTATAAGCATCTCCAGCACCTATTCTATCATATACAGAAAACGTAAGTGTTTTGGCAAAAGTGAACGTCCCATCTTTACATATGAATCCGCGAAGTGAGTGTGTATTATCGCTATTAATAGAACGATGTGTCCCAGCAATTGTAGCGATATTATATATTTCAGCGACTTTTGGAATAAGATCAACAAGCTGTGCTTCTCGTTCCGTCTCTTCCGTTTTCATTCCGAGAACAAACATCGCATCTTTTTCATTCATCATTACAATATCGGCAAGGCCTAGCATTTCTTCATAATGAGGTTTCGCCTGTTCATACCCATCTTCTCCCCAAAGCGATGGACGATAGTTGCAATCGAAAACGACAGTGCCTCCATTTTCTTTAACTGCCTTCGCCAAAGATTTCATATGATGGCGCACAGTATCATTCATCGCAAGGGTAATCCCGCAAAAATGAACGATATCAATTTCTTTTGCGATTTCTTCAAATTGGTACATCTCTTCACATGCCGTATTGAAACTACTTTCTAATCGGTTCGAATATGTAACGCGGCTTGCGCGTGCTCCAAATCCATTTTCTAAAAAGTACATACCAACATATTTACCGCCTCTTGAAACAAACGGTGCCTGAATGCCTAACTTTTGAATATGTGATACCGCCGCATCTCCAACCGAGTTTTCCGGTAAAGTTGAAATAAGAAAACCTTCATGCCCTAGATGAGAAAGTGCTGCTGCAACGTTCACACCTGTACCAGAAAATGAGTAATTTAAGGTGTTTGCTTGCGATAGCAATTCATACCCTGGCACTTGCAGGCGCATCATAACTTCACCGAATGCTGCAATTTTCTTACGCATATTGATCAACTAACTTCTTCACGACCGCTAGTAATTCGCGAACATCTTCTGTGTTCGTATTGCCAGTTTCTTTATCAATAATAGAAGAGTACACATGCGGGATAACTTGCTCTACGTTTGCTTCTAATGCAATACGTACAATTGTTTCAAAGTTTTCTTTATCAATTCCGCCCGTTGGCTCTAATGCAAATCCTTCTTCCGCACATGCTTTCGCAACAGCGCGATATTCTTCTTCATGCGCTAAACCTTTCATTGGGAAGTATTTCAATGAATTCCCGCCCATATCACGTACAAGTGCGATCGCTGTTTTAATTGGAACGATTGCTTTTTCTTCTCCAGCTGCACTAATTGGACCAGTAGAAATATTTACGTACCCTACTTTTCCTGTTGGTGATACTAAACTATTAATCCAGCTATCTTTTCCGCCAAGATTTGCACGTGTTGCTCCAACTGAAGGGAACACTTGGTTAATATGGCTACCTGGATAATGCTTCGCAATTTCAGCTACAACTGCTGCTTGGCGATTATCTCCTGCTCCTAGTCCGATTGATACAGCGTCATCAATTTCTTTTCCGTATGCTTTCATCGCAGTTACTGCTTCTTCTACTGTTGGATAATCTTTTGATAACACTCCGACTACTACATAACCTTCTGCGGCTTCAAAAATATCTTTCGCATTTCGGGTATTGTTCGCTAATACATTTAATGCTACGCGGCCTTTATAAAAACGTTTTTGAATGTTTGTCATCTTAGTTTCCCCCTACAATTTCTCTCATTTTTTCTTCAATTACATGTATGTCATCACCTTGAAGTGGGCGTGGATCAATATCAAAGAATCCTTGTCTTACTCCGTAATCACGTGTGTAAATTGCGATTTCCCCTTCGCGTAATGCTGTTACAACGTCTTTTGCTGATTTATTTAATTCGTTCTCGTTAATATGAATACGTGCTCTAAAGATTGCTCTTCCTGCCTCATCTTGAACGATCGTTACATTTACACCATTTAATTCTTTTAGCGGCATAAGTACTTGTAATAACTCTTTTTCTTGTTCACTCTTATCTTCTTTTACTCCGTACTCATCAAGCGCTTGAAGTAAACCGAAAGTTGTTTCTTTCCCAACTTTCATACTTCTACCACTGCAATGTAATTGCACTTTCAGCCACTCGATATATTTTCGTTTCCCGCCGACAATACCAGAAGTAGGTCCTTCAATTGCCTTTGAACCGCTATAAATGGCTAGGTCTGAATACTTCACATATTTTTGAATATCTTCTTCTGCTGCTGCATCAACGATAAGTGGTACATTATTTCGCTGCGCTACTTCCCACGCTTCTTCAACAGAAATCATATTTTTTTGCACTGCATGATGCGATTTCACATAAAGAATAGCTGCTGTATTTTCGCCAATTGCATCTTCAATATGCTCCGCTTTCCCTTCATTTGCGTAACCTACTTCAACGAGCTTACCGCCGCCTAAATAAATCATCGTTTCAACAGGAGCACCGTATTGAACGTTATGACCTTTTAACATAATCACTTCGTTTTTCGCGATTACTTCTTGATGAAGTCTTTCACTTTTACGGCGATTTCCTTCTGTAACGATACCAGCGATAGAAAGCGCAATTCCGCTTGATGCTGAGTTCACAACGACCGCTGCCTCTGAATCTAAAATTCTTGCAATATGGTCTCCTGCTTTATCTACTAAATCGGCAATTTCCACATAATTTTGTCCACCATGCTTCATCGCATCCATCACTGTATTTGTCGGAGCGGATACACCTAAAATACTCATTCTACCGCTCGCATTAATAACTCTTTTTAATCCGTACTTAGCATTCAATGAATAACCCATTGATTACAACCCCTTTCGTATCAATTCTTCTTTCAGCAACGCGCTGATCCCCTTCTGAATCAATTAACGTAATCGATTCATCTTTCACCGTAAATAAAGTTAAGTTTGCAATATCCCCTACTTGAATACGGCCAAGCTCTGGTCTCTTAAGCCACTCTGCCGCATTTTTCGTAACTGCATCAATTACTTCTTCTAGCGGATACCCTAAGTAAAGGAATTTCGAAAGAACGTTAGCCATACTGTAAACTGGACCGTGTATACGATTCTTCCGGTAAATATCTGTACTAATTGTATTAAAGGCAATACCGTAACGCTTCGCTGCCTCTGCTACTTTAAAAGAAAAACTAGCATTACCATGCCCAACATCTAAATGCACACCGCGTTTCACTGCATCTAATAACACAGATAGCGGTTTGCCTTCTTCATCAAATAAATTATTTTCTTTCCCGTTTAAGTAATGTGTAATGACATCATCTTTTTCTAAAAGGGCTACAACTTCCTCAATACGCGGAGGAGCTGAACCGATATGTACCATAATCGGTAATGATGTTTCACGAGATAAAGAACGCGCTACGTGCAGCGGTTCAATTCCGCTATCACAAACGACACTTTTACTCATTCTCGCTTTTAATCCAACGATTACATCTTTATACTTTTCTACTGCATCTATTACTTTCTCTTTATCTATCCATTCCATATTGGATAATTCATCAATTCGTTTCAAACCGATGCGAGAAATATTTAAAAAGGCAAATAAATTCGTTTTTGCCTGTTCTCTACTTTGTACTAAATCTGCGATACGATCAGCTCCGCAGCTTCCCGCATCAACAATTGTCGTTACCCCTTGCTTAACGCCAATTTCATCTACCTCATCGCCATACGGATCAAACTCTGGAAAAGCATGAACGTGCAAATCAATCCATCCACTCGATACGTAAGTACCTGAGTAATCAAGAACCTTTCCACCCTCGCCAGCACCAGCTTTCGTCACCTGTGCGATTTTATTATTTTCAACTACAATGTCAATCTCTTCCCCGTTCACACGCTTCACATTACGTAGCACGAATCGTTCTGTCATTGTATTTCCACCCTTTTCTATAAGAAGCCATAAGAATACGCTTACATTAAAATTTCATTTTATATCTCTTTCACATATTTAGAGTATCACGAAAAAAAAGAAAAGTAAATATAACGTTATAATGTTTAATGGTAAATAAAAAAACAATCCACAAAATGTTGATAGTACAGGAAATTATATCAATGATTCGACAAGGAATATCGATTTACCGACAAAAAACGGCAATCTATTTCTTATATGCCAAAAGACTGACCCAAAACGGACCAGCCTTTTTCTCTATTCTTGAACCGTCACAATAACCCCGTCCATATTGTTCCCCGAAATTTCATATTGCTTATTTACTGGAACATTCACGTTCATACGATCTGAAACTTTATAATAAGAAACCGTATATTTCTTACCTTCAACCTCAGTTGAAACTTCTTTTTCCTCTTTTAAAAAGTCCAAATATTCCTCTAACGTAATCTTCTTTTTTTGCATAATTGCGCTATGTGGTAAGCCGACATAACGTATGTGCCACGGCTCATATTGAATGCCCGTAATATCACTTTTATTTTTCGGATAACGTAAAACAAATCCGTGCTTCCATACGTTCTCTTCAATCCATTTTCCTTCAGGAGCTTTCTCCATTTTCTTTTGAGTAGACCCAACGTCGAGTGATAACCCTAAATTATGTTCACTATATCCTGCTGGAAGTGCATAATCAGATCCCATTTCTTTATATAATTTACTTTGTTCTTGAAAATCTCGGTAACCGCTACTCATTAAGAAATGCTGTATTCCATCTTTCCCAGCTGCATCGACAACGTTCAAAAACTTTTTTACAACACCCTTTGATAAGCGAAGATTTCTATCAAATATTACATAGCCCCTTACTAATTCACTATTGTGATTTACATTTATAATATCGGACCTAACACTATCTTTTTTAACCGGGTAATCCTTATTAACTAATAATAGATCACCTTTATAAATTTGTTCCTCTGTAACCTCTATCTTTTCAGTGTTCGCGGCTTTTACTTTGTTATCTTTTTCTGCAATTTTAACATCGATCTCCTTTTGAAATACTGGTAATATATAAAAGCCTACACATGCTGTACATACTATAAAAAGAGAAATAAATACCCACTTTTTCATTTCTAGTTCCTCCTTAACGTAACTTACGTATAGAATAGAAAAAACTATTAAAATAAAAAGTGGGGTAAAGTTTAAATTTTTATTAAATTGCTTTGCTCTCTTCTTTTGGTAATCTCACTTCAAATATCGTTCTAATTAAGTTACTTTCAGCAGAGATTGTCCCATCATGCTGTTCGATAATATTTTTTGCGATAAATAGCCCAAGGCCTGTTCCGCCCTGTTGCTCTGACCTGGCCTTATCACCTGTATAAAACATATCAAATAAATATGGTAAATCCTCTTCTGGAATGCTATCTCCATAATTAATAATTTGTACAACTACCTCTTCATGATCAATATATCCGTTCACATCAACAAACTTTCCATCGTATCCATAGCGAATCGCATTCGTTAAAAGATTTTCAAATACTCGAGCTAACAATTTCCCGTCACCGTTAATAGGTAAATGCGAATCCATATTCAATCTCGCTTCTAAACCTTTTTTTTCTAATAACGGATATAATTCTTCATCTAACTGTATAAGTAATTCACTTATATCAATTGGTCTTTTTTCAATTTGCAACATGCCATAATTCATTCTCGTTATTTCAAATAATTCATCAATTAAGATTTCAAGCCTTTCGGATTTCGTAAAAGCAATTGTGGAAAAATGTTTAATTTGTTCCTTCGTCAAATTCTCATCTTTAAGAATTAAATCTAAATACCCTAAAACAGATGTTAGCGGCGTTCTTAAATCATGAGCTAAGTTGACAATGAGCTGATCTTTACTACTTTCCGCAAAGTCTCCTCGTTCAACCGCTTCTTTTAATTTTTCACTTGCTACATTAATTTCGCGTGCGATATATCCAAACTCATCATTTGATGAAACACGAACTTGATTTGAAAAATCTCCGTTCGCAAGATGATGAATCCCGTTCGAAATCTCATCAAAATATTTTAAATACGGTCTAGTAAGAAAGAAGAAAAACATAATGGACAGAGGAATAAATACAATTAAAAAGAAATTAATGTCCCCAATTTGTCTTACCATTGAACGAAATTGGGCTAAAGGATCCTCATAACGAACTGCTAATTTATAATAGAGACGTAGCCCCTCATAAATCAAATACGTTACGCCACCAGCTAATATCATACTTAACGCAAATAGCATAATCATCTTCGAGCGAAAGCTTCTCATCGTTTTAGCCATTGAAAGTATAACCTACCCCCCACACTGTTTTTATTAACTTATCCTTTCTTTTATCTTCCCCAAGCTTTTTTCGCAAAGTACGGATATGTACCATAACTGTATTTCCACTTTCGTAATACCCTTCAGCCCATACTTGCTGAAAAATATTTTCCACACTGTACACTTTCTTCGGATGACTTGCTAATACATATAAAATATCAAATTCTTTTGGTGTTAATTCAATTGGCTCTCCGTACACATTTACTGTTCTTCGCTCAGGATCAATAGCGACTCCGCCTATTTCTAAAGCAGATTTATTCTCCGCTACTTTCGGCTGATTTAACGTAAGAAATCTACGCAGTTGTGCATTTACACGTGCAACTAATTCAATCGGTGTAAAAGGTTTCGTCATATAATCATCTGCGCCTAATACAAGACCTGTCACTTTATCAAAATCAGATGTTTTCGCACTTAAGAAAATGATTGGCATGTGGTGCTTGCCGCGAATCTGCCTCGTCACTTCATATCCATCCATTTTCGGCATCATAATATCTAAAACCACTAAGTCAATTGGCTGCGTTTGAATAATATGCATGGCTTCTTCTCCATCAGCTGCTTTAACGACGTGGTAACCCTCTTTTTCTAAATGTATCTCAATTAAATCAGCAATTTCCGCTTCATCATCAGCTATTAAAATTGAAATGCGCTTCATTTTAGTCCCCCTACTTTATTCTGTTTTCATACGCTCGATTTTAAACTAGTCTATCCAATTTGTACAATAAGAAAAGGCTACCCGTAAGAGTAACCTTGATAAATGAAATTATATCGGCGATTTTTTAAGTATATCGACTTACCGAAAATTAACGACAAAATCATCCCGCTATTTGCAGGTAGTCAGTACTAATAAAAGCTCCCATTCATCGCTCAAAAATAATCCGCTGCTTTGTTATTTCTTCCAACCTGCCTCGATCTACTTCATACTCACGTTCAATACTTTGCGGTACCCTTACTTTTCCGCCTTCAAGCATCACTTCCGGTGAAATAATATCCCTCTCCCAATGTCTACTAGAAGCAGATATATCTCCAGGAATCGTAAAGTTTGGCAATGAAGCGAGTGCAACATTTTGAGCTCGTGAAATCCCCATTTCTACCATGCCACCGCACCAAACTGGTATGTTATGCTCCATACAATAATTATGGATTTGAACGGACTCTGTTAATCCGCCCACTCGCCCTGGTTTAATATTAACGACGCGGCAACTGCCAAGCGTAATCGCAACACGTGCGTCTTCTAAACTATGGATGCTTTCATCTAAACAAATCGGTGTTTCAATTTTCTTTTGCAACTGTGCATGATCCAGAAAATCGTAATCCGCTAACGGTTGTTCAATCATCATAAGTTGGAATTCATCTAGTCGTTTCAACTTCTCCGTATCCGCTAATGTATAAGCTGAATTTGCATCAGCCATTAACGGGATATTCGGAAACTCTTTACGAATTTCTTTCAGCAATTCGTAATCATGTTCTGGCTTTATTTTCACTTTAAAGCGCTCGTATCCTTCTTCCGCGTACTCCTCGATTTGTTTTAGCATAACTGGAATTGTATTGATCCCAATCACAACGCCGACTTCAATTTCAGACCTATTTCCGCCAAGCAATATCGCTAACGACTGCTTTTGACGCTTCGCATATAAATCCCAAACAGCACCTTCAATTCCGGCCTTTGCCATTCGGTTTCTCTTTATATGTTTGAACAAAGACGGTACTTCATTCGGATGAGAAATTTCAGCTTTCAATAAATCTGGTAATAAAAAATCCTGAAGTACATGCAGCGCTGTCTTTACCGTTTCTTCCGTATACCACGGTTCAGAAAATGCAACGACTTCACCAAAACCAATGTATCCATCTGTATCTTCTAATTCAATGACGATACTTTCACGCTTTTCATAAGTCCCGTAACTTGCCGCAAACGGGATAATGAGCGGCATTTCCGTTATATAAAGTGTCGCTTTTTTTATTTCCACCTACATCTCCTCCACTAATTGTCTTAACTCTCGTCTTAACAATTTCTTCGAAGCATTTCGTGGTAATTCCTCTAAGAAACATGCTTTCTTCGGCACTTTATATTTCGCTAATTTCTCTTCGCAAAAACGAAGAATTTCTTCTTCTGTTACCTCTCCACTTTTTACAACAAAAGCAGCTGGTACTTGTCCCCAACTTTCGTCAGCCATACCGACAACACCCGCTTCTGCTACCGCCGGATGAGAGAGCAATACTTCTTCAATTTGAGCTGGATATATGTTTTCTCCGCCAGAAATAATTAAATCACTGCGTCGATCTAATACGTATAAAAATCCTTCCTCATCTAAATAACCGAGGTCACCAGTATGAAGCCATCCATTTCTGATCGCCTCATGCGTCGCATCTTCACGGTTAAAGTAGCCACCTGTTACGTTCGGTCCTTTTACTACAATTTCTCCTTCAGCACGGGGCGGCACAACTACGCCGTCTTTTTCAATACGAAGCTGACACTGAAATAGTGGTTTTCCGGCTGATCCTACTTTCGTTAACATGTAATCTGCTGTTAACGTACAAATTTGCGATGATGTTTCTGTCATACCGTACGTTTGATACACAGGAATTCCTTTTTCCACACATGTTTCTAATAACGGCTTCGGTGCTGGTCCTCCCCCAAGTAACATGCATCGTAAAGAAGATGGATATGTACCTTCGCCAAGTAGTTCTAATAAATCTGTTAGCATTTTAGAAACGACAGAAATAATCGTAACGCCTCTCGTTTGAAGTGCTTTATGAATAAAATTAGCATCATATTTTGGAACGAGTAAAATGCGCATACCGTACATAATATTTTTCATTAAAAGAGATAACCCGCCAACGTGGAACATTGGCATACAAGCTAACCAACAATCATCATCACGAAGCCCTAAATTAAGCGAAGAACCGACTGCACTTGCCCAGTGGTTACCGTACGTTAAAACAACGCCTTTCGGTTTCCCTGTCGTCCCTGACGTATAAATAATTGTCATCGCTTCTTCTAAAGAGAATTCTTCTTGTATAAATGCTTCCGCCTTCGGTCCTTGCATCACTTCAGCAAATGAACATACTGGAACATTTTCCGTCTCAAACTCTTGATCCGTCACTAAACAAACAACTTCCGCATCATCCATTTGCCAAAGTAGCTCTTCTCTTGAAAGACGCGTATTTAAAAGCACAGCTACTGCACCTATGTAAGATAGGGCGTGAATAACTGTAATCATCTCCATACCATTTTTCATCAGAACAGCCACCTTTTGCGCCCGCTTCACTCCTACATGCGTGAGGTGTTCACAAACAGATACTACTTTTTCATGCAGCTGCACGAAAGTAACCTTCTCCTCTTCAATTTCAATTGCAGTGCGATCAGGTGTTAAAAATGCACGTTGCATTAACCAATTCGGCATCGTCTCCATCACTCATTCTCCTTTCATGAAAGAAAGAGACCTGATATGACATCAAGTCTCTTAGTTGTTTTGTTTCCGGTGTGATCTTTTGGTTGCGTCTCACATTGTGTGCGAGCTGCTTCCGCTTTTCATCACATCCAGCTGCGCCTCCTAGCCCCTTCCGTCTAAGAACCTTCCGCACGAGAAAGTAAAAAACACTTTCTGTGCGAAAGAACCTTAGCCTACGGAGCTAAACAGTCGGCTCCGCTTTTGAAACATCCAGCTACAGCAGCTAGAACAGTCGGTCGTTTCACGCCTTCCTGTGAGGCAAAAAGCGCCTCTTTTTCAGGAGTTCCAACGCCCTCTTGTTCTGAACGAGCTGCTTCCGCTTTTGGTTTCATCCAGCTACAGCGGCTAGAATGTTCGGTGGCTTCACTTCTTCCTACGAGGCAAAAAGCGCCTCTCTGTCAGAAGCTCCATCCCCCTCACATTCTAAGCGAGCCGCTTCCGCTTTTGGTTTGATCACGGGAAACGAGGGAATTGACCGAAGTCCGGAGTGCGTTTTTCTTTGAACGCGTCGCGGCCTTCTTTTGCTTCGTCAGTTGTGTAGTACAATAACGTTGCGTCTCCAGCTAGTTGTTGAATACCAGCTAAACCGTCTGTGTCTGCGTTGAATGCAGCTTTTAGGAAACGAAGTGCCATTGGGCTGTTTGCTAAAATTTCTTGTGACCATTGTACTGTTTCTGCTTCAAGTTCTTCTAATGGTACTACTGTGTTTACTAAGCCCATATCAAGTGCTTCTTGTGCACTATATTGACGGCATAGGTACCAAATTTCACGAGCTTTCTTATGGCCTACCATACGAGCTAAATAACCAGCTCCGTATCCACCGTCAAAGCTTCCTACTTTAGGACCTGTTTGTCCGAATACAGCGTTGTCTGCAGCGATTGTTAAGTCACATACGATATGAAGTACGTGTCCACCACCGATTGCATAACCTGCTACCATTGCGATAACCGGTTTAGGGATTGCGCGAATTAGACGTTGTAAGTCTAATACGTTTAAACGTGGGATTTGGTCGTCACCTACATAGCCACCATGACCGCGAACTTTTTGGTCGCCGCCAGAACAGAATGCACGTCCACCTTCACCTGTTAAAATGATAACGCCAACATTTGCATCATCACGAGCGTGTGCAAAAGCATTGATTAACTCCATTACCGTTTTAGGACGGAATGCATTATGTACTTCAGGGCGGTTAATCGAAATCTTTGCGATGCCATTGTATGTTGAATAAATAATATCTTCGTAATTGCCTTCTTTTACCCATTCAATAGTCATTACTATTACCTCCTTTTATATTTCTGATCTCCGCTATAAGTGCAACTTCCTTCTTGCTGAAAAAAGTATCACTGCATAGTTTTTAGAAATCCCTTTACTATTGTATCAAACTTTTCCGGTTGTTCCACATGAATTGCATGGCCAGCCCCATCAATTTTGACAAATTTCGCATGAGGGATGCATTTTTCGATGTTTTTTAATAGGCGAAAGAACTTTTCATCGCTTTCTCCATTCAGTAAAAGGACAGGCATTTTTAGGTTTTGCAATTCGTTCCACCATGAAGGTTGAGCCCCTGTTCCCATGCCACGAAGACTATTTGCAAGTCCTTTTGGATTATTAGCAAGTCGTTCTTTTCGCACCGCTTCTTTTACGTTTTGCACTAAACGTTTTTGCGTTTCAAATAGCGGAATATTTTCCCACATCGATACAAAACTTCGGATGCCTTCTTGCTCAATTTTATCGGCAAGTCGTTCATCTTTTTCCTTGCGTTCTTTTCGCTCCTTTGCACTCTCAAGTCCAGCTGTACAGTTTTCTAAAAGAAGCGAACGCACATATTCTGGATATAAGCATGCCATCGTAATCGCAAGTCTACCACCCATTGAATAGCCAAGTATGTGCGCATTTTCAATATGAAGATGATCCAGTAGTTCTTTCATTTGCAGTGCCACATTTTGAATATCATAATGCATCACATCTTCAGGACTTTCCGTTTTCCCGTGTCCAACAATGTCTACTAGAATGACTTGAAACTGCTCGCTCCAAGAAGGAATAAAGGAACCCCACGTTTCCATGCTTCCCGTAAAACCATGAAGAAGTAGAAGTGGTTCCCCGCTTCCGGCTACTTCATATTCATACGATACACCTTGCAATGTTACTTTCATTTTGATTCACCTTGCAAAGATGTAGTAATAACGTCCATTGTTTTTGCCCATAGTTCACGATGTAATTTCAAGTTTTCTTCGCGATTCGTACAAATTTCCACGACGTGTAATCCATTCGTTTTCGTTCCAGTTTGTACTTCTTCTCGGAAGTTTCCCCAACCATTTACACGGCTAAATGAACCACCATACATTTTGACAACATGTTCATAATCAAGCCCAATTGGTGTTCCAAATAATGATTCGAAATGTTCCTTTTTCTCGTATTGTGGTAAGAATGAGAAAATACCTCCACCATCATTATTTACAACAACAATCGTTATATTTAACTCATGTAGTTTCGCGGCTAATAGTCCGTTTAAATCGTGATAAAATGATAAATCACCGATTACTAATACGAGCGGATCACAAATAATACTCGCTCCTAAAGCTGTTGAAATGATTCCATCAATACCATTTACACCGCGGTTCGCCATTACTTGAATGTTTTTATCCGATGTGAAGAAAAATGAATCGGTATCGCGAATTGGCATACTATTACTCGCAAATAACGTTGCCCCTTCTGGTAATACACTTACAATATCCGTAATTACTTTTCCTTCAAATGCCGTTTCATATGTTTCCATCTCACGAAGCGTTTCTCTCGTTTTCTCGTTTATTTGTTTCCACATTCCGAACCAATCATTCTTTTTCATAACTGGCATTTTCTCTAGTAATGCTCTGCAAAATTCACTGTCACTAGCTTGTACAACTTCTGTCGCAACTAGAGCTGGATCTCTCCATTGTCCAGATTCATCGACAACGATATGAACAGCTTTCGTTTGTTTTTTGATGAACTGCGTTAATGCTTTAGAGACAGGCATTCCTCCGAAACGAATTAAAACATTCGGCTTCCACGTTTCTTTTAACAATTCATTTCGTAAAAATGTATCGTAACAATCTATAACCATCGTTTTATCATGATTACCACTACGGAGGTTAGAAAGTGGATCTGCTAAAATTGGATACCCTGTTTTCTCAGCTACTTTCATAACAACTTCTGTTATTTCTGGATGACTGCCGTCTCCACAAATAATAAGCCCCTTTTCCATATGTGAAAGGCGCCCTACAAGAGAATCTACATATTCACTCGGCATCGTCACGTTCCCTTGCTGAACTACTCCTGTATATTCACCACGCCCTTTATCCCATAAACTTTCTAATGAGAAATCCGGTATAAGCGGCTCGCGAACTGGAAAATTAAGATGAACAGGTCCTTGCGGGGCTAGAAGTGCACTTGCTATCGTACGCTGCGTTGTCATTCGAGCGTAATGATACATTGCTTCACTCGCTTCAGGAAGTGCCATCTCTGTAAATTGCTTCACAAAAGTACCGTATAAATTAAATTGATTCATCGCCTGTGGTGCACCCACATCTCTTAATTCATGCGGTCTATCCGCTGTTAATACGATAAGCGGCACTCGTGAATGAAACGCTTCACATACAGCTGGATAATAGTTCGCTGCTGCCGTCCCTGACGTACATAATAGCGCAACAGGACGTTTTTTTGCTTTCGCAATACCGAGCGCAAAAAATCCTGCTGATCTTTCGTCTACATGTAAATATGTTTTCATTCCTTCATGTTGTTCCATTAGTAAGGCAATCGGCGTTGACCGTGAGCCAGGACTAATGACAACATCACATACATTTAGACGCGTCAGTTCGTCCACGAACGCGCCTAAATAATATGATAATGCTTCTATATGATTGTTCATTTCATTAATTCCTCCAAAGCACCAAGCATCGGTCTAAACTTCAAACTTGTTTCTTCATATTCAAGCTGCGCTACTGAATCAATTACGATACCACAGCCGGCAAATAAGGATGCCTTCTCGCCATTTAATAATCCGCAGCGAAGTGCAACCGCAAATTCACCATTTCCTTCATCATCTATAAAGCCAATTGGTGCACCATATAATCCTCTATCTAAAAGCTCTACATCACGGATTAATTTCAACGCCTCATGACGAGGTGTACCACCAAGAGCTGGTGTTGGATGTAATTCTTCTACCATCGTTAAAAGACTTGCATCACCTTTTGCTTCTACTGGCGTATATAAATGGATTAAATTTTTCGTCGTTAATAAGCCTGGGCTCTCCGGAATATTAACAGATTCGCAATGCTCACTTAGCACACCTCGAATCATGTTAACTACATAACCGTGTTCAGCCAAATTCTTTTCATCATGAAGAAGCGTCTCACCATTTTTTTTACTTTCTTCTATAGAATTGCCATGACCAATTGAACCAGCAAGGCACATCGATGTGAACTTCTCGCCTTCTTTTCGAATCAATCGCTCAGGTGTCGCCCCTAAGAAGCATGCTCCTTTATAATCAAAAGAAAATACGTAACAATCCGGTTGCCCAATGCGAAGCGCTTCTAAAACAAGAACGGAATCAATATGCTGATCCATCGTTAATTTTAGCTCCCTTGCTAATACAACCTTCTGCACGTTCCCTTGCTTCATTTCATCTTGCACTTTTCCAATCGCGTTCATCCAGCCACTCGGATCAACTTCTACTTTAGAAGTAACTGTTAATTTTGATCCTACTAGTGCACATTTACTCTCTTGTAAAATTCTCTCTTCTACAGAAATAATTTCGTTATAAAGAGTTTCTGCACAATCTTCAGCTGAAACGAACTGATTAATCGTTAACCACGCCTTTTCATTTTTTACAGTTAATAAAAATGCTGGTAGTGAAAATGTGGTATCATCAAATTCTTTCCAAAGATTCGTTTTTTCTTTTTCTTGGTCAAATGAAAATCCACCAAATAAAAGAGGACCTGTTCCAAATTCGTATCCTTCTCTTTGTACGAATGCTTTCTCTTTTACTTTATCCCACTCGTCACGAGCAGTTTGAAAGCGTTTGTGAGAAGAATTTGCTATAGTGAAAACAGAGCCAATTCCAGCAAATATTACATGCTGAGCTGGGTCTGCAAAATAACATCTATTTTCGAATGCGATCCTTTTTCCTGCTGCATAAAACAGAAGTGGATCCACCCAATCTATTTGTTTTACAAAACTAACTAATGTTTTTTCATCAGTCGCACGCTTAATAGCTGTAACAAGAACTTCTTGTAAGCCTTTTCGTTTCGTTTGAATCACAATTGTCTCCCCCCTATGGGCGAAAAATAGTCATAATTACGCTTGATTTTAAGATACACCTCAAAGGAAAGGCCTGTCAACGTTTAGCATTTCTGAGAAATTCACCTTCTCTTCCTAGAAAATAAACGTTGACACTAAATGATGCTTTTTCTACACTTAATTGTGTACAATATGTGACCAAGGAGGATTCAACATGGAAATGAACGTCGAAACGAATTCCTCTCCTACGTCGCCAAAGCCAAGTAAACAAACAGGCTGGCGAATTTGGTGGAGTTTATTACGTCCCCATACATTAACAGCAGCTTTCGTTCCTGTTTTCATCGGAACAGCTTTTGCAATGCAGGTCGGAGGTATAAATCAAATACATCTTCCTCTTTTCTTTATGATGCTTCTTGCTTGCCTTCTCATTCAAGCAGCAACGAACATGTTTAATGAATACTTTGATTATAAAAGAGGACTCGATCATGAAGGTTCAGTTGGAATAGGCGGTGCTATCGTCCGCGATGGCATTAAACCAAAAACCGTTCTTAACTTAGCATTCGGATTTTTAGGCATCGCAACGCTATTAGGTGTTTATATTTGTATGAACTCTAGCTGGTGGCTTGCTGCAATCGGTCTTGTTTGTATGGCCGTTGCTTACCTTTACACTGGTGGCCCTATTCCAATTGCGTACACACCATTTGGAGAGCTAACAGCAGGATTATTTATGGGTGTCATTATTATTGGTATTTCATTCTTTATCCAAACAGGCGCAGTAACATCAGAAGTGATTTTATTATCTATTCCAAGCTCCATTTTAATTGGTGCAATTTTACTATCTAACAATATTCGTGATTTAGATGGTGATAAAGAAAATGGTCGTAAAACGTTAGCAATTCTCGTTGGACGCGAAAGAGCCGTTGGTGTACTTGCTTCTATGTTTATCGTTGCCTACATTTGGACAATCGCTTTAATCATCGTTAACATCGTATCACCATGGATGCTTATCGTATTCTTAAGTGTACCGAAAGCATTTAAAGCGACGAAAGGCTTTATCGGCAAAAGCATTCCAATGGAAATGGTACCTGCGATGATTTCAACAGCAAAAACAAATACAATTTTCGGTCTCCTAATGGGAATCGGATTATTACTTGGATACTTCCTATAGAAAGGAGCTGCTTATGCGGCTCCTTTTTTCATATACCGACTTCCCGGCTGAAATTCATCTCATAATTCCTACTCTCAACGCTCATACTATGTAAAGAAACTGAATTGTAGGAAGGTGGACGACTATGTTAACTCCACAACAAATAAATCAATTTAAATCTATTCTAGAAAAACAACAGCAAGAAGTTGAACAAACGATACAAACTCATGAAGATGAAAACCGTGCATCTGAACGTGATTCAGTAGGAGAATTGTCTAGCTATGACAACCATCCAGGTGATATGGCTACAGAATTGTACGAACGTGAGAAAGATTTCGGACTCATCGAATTTTGGCATAAACAGTTAGAAGATACGAAACATGCTCTGCAAAAAATTGAAGCTGGTACGTACGGAATTTGCGAAGTGTCTGGTGAGGAAATTCCATTTGAAAGATTAGAAGCAATGCCAACTGCTACAACGTGTATTCAGCACACTACAAATAAATTAGATATGCAGACGCGCCCAGTTGAAGAAGAGGTGCTAGATCCTTCGTTTCATAAGCACGACGAAGATCATTCTGTAGAGTACGATGCTGAAGATGCTTGGCAAGACGTCGCAAATTACGGAACATCAGAAACACCATCCGATTTAGAAAGACAGGATTCAAAAAACTATAATGGCATGTACGTAAATAGTGAAGAAAATGTTGGGTATGTAGAGGATTTCGAAAACTTTATTGGAACAGATATGTATGGAAAAAACCCACAAGTTTTCGCAACAGAAGAACATGAAGAATATGAACAATTGCTTGATGACTTTGAAGAACGCACCTTTAAAGGTGAATTATCTTCAGATGAGTCTGGTTCTAAAGCATAAAAAAAGCATTCCGAAATTCGGAATGCTTTTTTTCGCTAGCTAATTAGTTTTTTGTAACGTTAGCTGCTTGTGGTCCGCGGTTTCCATCAACGATTTCGAAAGAAACTTCTTGACCTTCTTCTAAAGTTTTGAAGCCGTCGCCTTGAATAGCTGAGAAATGTACGAATACGTCTTCTCCGCCTTCAACTTCGATGAAGCCAAAACCTTTTTCGCCGTTAAACCATTTAACTTTACCTGTTTGCATGTCATGTACCTCCTAAATAAAAATGAAACTATGAATCCACATGAAAAGGTGGATATAAAGGACATGAATGTATAACAAGCTTACAGCCTTTAATACAACGTGCTTTATTTCCGTACCACATTATGTAGCTCAATAGTGTTTTCACTATATCATGCTATATCAAAAACGTCAAATGAGAACACTTTCGTCCCATCGTTTTTTATAATTCTAGTATAACCTTAAATTTTCATTCTATTTTTATTCAAAAATTAATAAAACTACAGTATTCTAATTCCTTTGATTTCTGTACAATATAATTACTACATATGATGAGGTGAAAAAATGCAAGCACATGAAATCGAGTATAAATTATATGGCGATGATATGCAGTTTGTTGAAATTGAATTGGATCCAGAAGAAAGCGTTGTCGCAGAGGCTGGCGCAATGATGATGATGGAAGATCATATCGAAATGGAAACGATTTTCGGTGATGGTTCTGGACCATCTAATGGTCTATTCGGTAAATTAATGGGCGCAGGTAAACGTCTCGTTACAGATGAAAGTATGTTTATGACTGTATTTACAAATACAGGTCATGGCAAACGACACGTATCATTCGCCGCTCCTTATCCTGGAAAAATTATTCCTGTTGATTTAACAGAATATCAAGGAAAAGTAGTCTGCCAAAAAGATGCATTTCTTTGTGCCGCAAAAGGTGTTTCTATCGGAATTGAGTTTACTAAAAAAATAGGAACTGGCTTCTTCGGTGGTGAAGGTTTCATCATGCAGAAACTTGAAGGTGATGGTCTAGCTTTCATGCATGCAGGCGGAACTGTATATAAGCGTGAATTAAAACCTGGTGAGAAACTTCGCATTGATACAGGTTGTCTCGTTGCAATGACAAAAGACGTTAACTACGATGTTCAATTCGTTGGAAAAGTAAAAACAGCTCTATTTGGCGGTGAAGGCTTATTCTTCGCAACGCTAGAAGGTCCTGGAACGGTTTGGATTCAGTCCTTAACACTTAGCCGCTTAGCAGCACGCCTTACAAGCCCAGCAGCTCAAAACAGCGGTGAAGGTAGCGTTTTAGGCGGACTTGGTCGTTTATTAGATGGAAAAGAGTAAGAAGTGCCCTTATAGGGCACTTTTTATTTAGGTGGACTATACAAACCATTTTGGATCATAAAGTATTTCATCGCTTCATTAAGCCACGCCCCTTCTTCTTCCGTATAAGGAAAAGGCATCATATTATTATATTGTTCTTCTACATTCTCTAATTTACCTAGAGAATACATTGTCTCTTCACCGACATACTTAAGAGTCGCTTTCATATGTTCATCAACCAATTTTTGCACTTCTGAATCCTCAATTTGTCTTCCAAATAACCTTTTCACTTCTTTTGCTAAACGCATAAACTCTTTATCAAGTGCTATGTCCTCTTCTTCCGGCTTATTATATAATCCATCAGCCACTTCTTTTGATACATATTCTTCAAGCCATAAACGTTGTTCGTTTTCTTTTTGGATACTATTAATTAAGCTCATTAATATGTTACTATCTACCTCTTCATCTTCCTCAAGGTATACCATTGTTCGTTCAATCGCCTTTATCGAAACTTCAAGTTGTTTTTTCTTTTCTTCAAAGGCTACTCTTTGATTTTGTAATGTTTCTTTTAAGCTTATATTCAAACTTTTCACATTGAGCATGACACGAATTTCTTCTAAACTATATCCTAATACTTTAAGACTCACTATTTTTTGGAGCGCTAATATATCTCTATCTTTATATACACGGTGTCCTGAACTTATATTTTTTTCAGGTTTAAGCAGGCCAAGTTCATCGTAATACTGTAGTGTTCGTATTGATATACCTGTTCTCTTTGAAAACTCACCAATTGAATAGCCTTCCTTTTTGCTCATCCTACACTCCTCCTAACAATATGTTTACAAAAATCATACGCCCTCACGTAACTGTAGGTTCAAGCCTTTTTTCAAAAAGAATGAATCAAGTCCCTCACTGCATATATTGAACTATACCTTTTCTTAAGGAGGGCTTTCTTGATGCGTACTCCTTTATCCTTTGATAAAGACACTGCCATATTGTTAGCATCTTGCTGCGATCTAACGTATGAACAATATAAACAAAATGGCATTTTCGAAATACCCGATGGGTTCCAATATGTACAAGGGTTTCAAGGAAAGGCCATTCAAAAGACAGAATGGTTCGGATTCATATTAGAATCTGAGGATACAATTATTGTAGCTTTTAGGGGCACACAAACAGATACAGATTGGATTATCGATTCACTCGTTAACCAAAAGCCATACCCATATGCTTTAAATAGTGGAAATGTCCATAATGGCTTTCTTTCAATTTATGAATCTTGCCGGGATTCCATTATGGATATGCTCGTGTCATTACCAGCCCATAAGAAACTTCTTGCAACAGGCCATAGCTTAGGCGGTGCACTCGCTACACTACACATACTAGATGCACGTATAAATACTGCCTTCGCACAGTACGGTCTTTATACCTTTGCCTCTCCAAAAGTTGGAGATATCGCCTTTCGAAATTATTATAAACTGCAAGTAGCTAGTAGCTTTCGTTTTGTCAATTTATTCGATGTCGTTCCTCTTCTCCCTCCAAGAAATGTCCATTTTAATGATAAAGACTGGGAATATGCACACGTCCATCACAACATGACATTTACGAAAAATACAAAATCCATTACGAATAACCATTCCATTACAACATACAAAACATGTCTGACCTCTCATTTTTAACCAGTAAACAATTGGAAATTTAATATTTGTATACTATAATAATCTATGAAATTACTTTCGGATGAGGGGACCTTACATGCTAAAATTTTTCTTTGCACTTTTTCTTATAATAATTTTTTCGTTTACAGGTTTCTTTACATTTTCATACTTTGCGACAGGCGAATATGGCGGAACAGGTATAATATATACGTTCATGCCTTACCTTTCTTAAGCAAAATAAATAAAAGCCCCTTCAAAAGGGGCCTTCATCTAAAAAAGTTTAACAGTATTACCAATACCCCAAATTTCATTACTGTACTGCAAAATTGTTCGATCACTCGCAAAATGCCCCGATTGTGCAATGTTCAAAATCGACATTTCCAGCCATTTCTCCCTATTTTCGTAGGCCCTTCCGACAGCTTCTTGTCTTTCTGCATATGGGCTAAAATCTCGAAGAACGAAGTATTCATCATTTTGAATAACGAGAGAATCATAAATCGCTTCAAATTCAGCTCCGGACTGTGCAAAGAAACCATTCGTTAACTGATCTACTACTTTTTTAATGTGCATATTGTGGTGATAATAGTCACTTGCACGATATCCACCGTTTTGGTAGTAATGAAGAACCTCATCCGCTGTTAAGCCGAAAATGAAGCAGGCATCATCACCGACCCGGTCTTTTATTTCAATATTAGCTCCATCTAACGTTCCGAGTGTAATTGCACCATTCATCATGAATTTCATGTTACCTGTTCCCGATGCTTCTTTACTTGCAGTTGAAATTTGTTCACTTACATCTGCCGCCGGGAATATATCTTCCGCTAAAGAAACTCGGTAGTTTTCTAGAAAGATAACTTTCATAAATTGACTTACGTACGGATCGGTATTCACTTTTCTTGCAAGCTCATTTATTAATTTAATAATTTTCTTCGCATAATAATAGCCAGGTGATGCTTTCGCTCCAAAAATAAAAGTACGCGGGTAAAATGAAAAACTAGTATCCTCTTTTAAACGGTTATACAAGTACAAAATATGAAGAACATTTAATAACTGTCGTTTATAAGCATGTAGCCTTTTCACTTGCACATCAAAAATAGAATTTGGATCAATAGTGATCCCCATTTTATTATGAATGCTCTCCGCTAAAATAATCTTACGCTCTTGTTTTACCCCTGCAAGCTTTTCTTGAAAACTAGTATCATGTATGAAGTTTTGCAGTGCTTGCAGCTTAATTGGCTCTTTCTTCCATTCTTCTCCAATCGCTTCCGAAATAAGATTCGTCAGCTGTGGATTCGCCTTCATTAGCCAGCGCCTATGAGCAATTCCATTCGTTTTATTATTAAACTTATCTGGATAAAATTCATAGAACAATCGCATTTCACGCTGCTTTAAAATTTCTGTATGAATTTTCGCCACACCGTTAACGCTATGGCTACCAACAATCGCTAAATGAGCCATTTTCACAAGGTCATGCGCAATAATGGCCATGTCCTCAATACGCTTCCAATCGTACGAATAACGGTCCCAAAGCTCATGACAGAAACGTTCATTAATTTCTTCAATAATCATATAAATTCTCGGTAATAACGGTTTAAAAATACGAATTGGCCATTTCTCAAGCGCTTCTGATAACGTCGTATGATTCGTATAGGAAATCGTCTGCGTTGTTATGTACCAAGCTTCTTCCCATGTCAATTTTTCTTCGTCTAATAAAATACGCATAAGTTCTGGAATTGCTAGAACCGGATGTGTATCGTTTATATGAATCGCGATTTTTTCATGTAACTGACGAAGACTACCGTGTCTCTCCCTATGCATACGAACGATATTTTGCAAACTTGCTGATACGAGGAAATACTGTTGTTTTAAACGAAGTATTTTCCCCTCATCATGCGTATCATCTGGATATAAAAACTCCGATACGGCCTCTGTTTCACGCTTATATTTCAAAATATCTTTACAATTTTGCGGGAAAGGAACTGGCTCCGCATTCCAAAGCCGAAGCGTATTTACAGTACTCGTTTCATACCCTACAACTGGAACGTCATATGGTACTGCCATAATAACTTCTGCATTTGTATGCCTGAACTCTAAACGTCCATCAATTTCTAGTGGTTCAACGTTTCCAAAATAACTTACTTCTACCGCTTGGTCATACCTTCTTACTTCCCAAACGTTTTCATGAAGAAGCCACTGTTCTGGAAATTCTACTTGATAGCCATCAACAATTTTTTGATCAAACAGACCATGCTTATAACGAATACCACAGCCATGTCCTGGTAAGTTTAAAGAAGCGAGTGAATCGAGAAAACAGGCTGCTAAACGTCCAAGTCCACCGTTACCAAGGCCTGCATCTGCTTCAATTTCTTCTAACTCGTGCAAAGAAATTCCAAGTTCAAAAAGTCCTTTTTCACATACATCTCGAATGCCTAAATTTAATATATTACTGCCTAGTAAACGCCCAAGTAAAAATTCAATGGATAAATAATACATTTGTTTTTGATCTCCAGAACGATACCTTTCATTCGTTGCAATCCATTGACTATTCATATACTCACGTACCATATGACCGAGCGTATTATACTGATCACGAGTTGTAGAATCTTTGAAACTTTTCCCATACATCGTTTCTAATTTTTCTAGAAAAGCGGATTTGAAGCTTTCAACATGAGTAAACATTTTTTCACCACCTCAATGTTATTCCATGAGACTTTTATACAATTTCTTGTATGCAAGAGCAGATTTCCCCCAGCTATAATCTTCAGTCATCGCTTGCTTTACAAGCTTATCCCATACCGGTTTATCTTGATAAAACTCAATTGCACGAAGAATCGTATGTAACATGTCATGCGCATTAAAATTCGTAAAGCTAAAGCCATTCCCAATTCCAGTGTCCTCATCGTAAGAATGTACAGTATCATTTAATCCGCCTGTTTCTCTTACAATTGGAATCGTGCCATATGCTAGCGCAATAAGTTGTCCAAGTCCACACGGTTCAAACAGCGATGGCATTAAAAACAAATCGCTTCCCGCGTACACTTGGTGCGCTAACGCTTCATTAAACCCAATATATACTTTTACCTTTTCTGGATACTCGTATGCCATCCATTCAAA
Source organism: Bacillus mycoides (assembly GCF_000832605.1). GTDB lineage: Bacteria > Bacillota > Bacilli > Bacillales > Bacillaceae_G > Bacillus_A > Bacillus_A mycoides. Next base: position 1,110,331 of record NZ_CP009692.1, on the reverse strand, counting down.
GAACTGCTCGTATTCAGAATCGCCTGACCCCAAAATAATACATTGTACATCTTCTTCCATTATTTCACAGAATACAGTACGTACTAGATCAAGCCCCTTTTGTTTCGTTAATCGTGTTACCATCGAAATAACTGGTGTATCTTCTTTTTCTGGTAAACCAAAATAACGCTGCAATGCGCGTTTATTTTCATTCTTTTCATCTAGCGATTCTGCACTATACTGAGCCGTAATATATGGATCTGTTTCTGGATTATATACGCTCGTATCAATTCCATTTACAATGCCACTAAGCTTATCATTATATTTTCGTAGCAATCCATCTAACTTCTCACCGAAAAACTCATATTGAATCTCTTCTTTATATGTCGGGCTAACCGCTGTAATTTGGTCAGATGCGATAATACCGCCTTTCATAAAGTTCACGTTTCCATAAAACTCAAGCTGTTCACTATGAAAATATTCATGACCAAGCTCCAGTAAGTCGTACATCACTTCAGGAGGAAATACACCTTGGAACTGCAAGTTATGAATCGTATATACCGTTTTAATATGCTCATATAACGGGTTATCTTGATACTTTTCACGAAGTAAGAAATTAACCATAGCTGTATGCCAATCATGGCTATGAAGAACATCTACTTCGAAATCAAGATGCGGAATACACTCTAAAACTGCTTTTGAAAAATAAGAAAAACGCTCCCCATCATCATAATGGCCATATAGAGAATCTCTCTTAAAATAATATTCATTATCTATTAAGTAATACGTAATCCCGTCCTGCTCACCTTTTAAAATCCCGCAATATTGATTTCTCCATCCAAGGGGAACGCTAATTACTTTATGAAGCGTACATCCTTCTCTTAACTCTTTCGGGATAAGACTGTAGTTTGGAAGTATAATGCGAACATTCACTCCTAATTTTTTTAATTCTTTTGGAAGCGCTCCTGCTACATCAGCTAGACCTCCGGATTTAATAAACGGTACACATTCTGATACTGCAAATAAAATATTCACCTGTTGTTCCACTGCACGAAAAGCGTATACATCATAAATCGCTCTTCTTACAGCTTCCTCCCTTCAAGTTTTCATATAGAGTAAAACCTTAATTAGTGGGGGTTTTCTAAATCCCCCACTAATTATGCACCTGCTATTTACGAATAACTGTTGATTGTACTATTTTGTACACTACCTTTTTCTACAACATATGGCTCATCGGCATTTCCTTTTAACACTACGCCGTCGCCAATTTTCACATCTTTATCGATAATAACACCGTCTATTATGCAATTATCTCCAATTTGGCTCTTTTGCATAATAATACTATTACGAACAATTGAACCTTTTCCAATTTTAACAGAACGGGAGACAACACTATTTTCTACTTCACCCTCAATAATACTGCCGTTTGCAATCATCGTATTTTTCACGACTGCACCCTTCATATAACGAGTTGGTGGCTCATCTTTTACTTTCGTAAAGATTGGTGCTTCTTTCTTAAATAATTGCTTCCAAATAGAAGGTTGCAAAATTTCTAAGCTATGTTTATAGTAATTTTCAATCGAATCAATAATAGCTACATATCCTGTATGCTCGTACGTAGCAATATGTAGTGATTTTCCGCGCTTTTCTCTCACTACATCAAATAAACTGTATTGCTCCACATCTTTATATGTCTCAAATAAATCTAACAACAATTGTTTCTTTAACACGTATGTTTGAAGCGAAATGCCTTTATGACAAACCTCGGTAATATCAGCTGACGTATGTATATGTCGCTCTAACACTGCTTGAAAATCTAATGCCGTTACGAGATGGCTATTCGTAATAACAACGTATTCTTCTCTGCTTCTTAGAAAATAATCAATATGCCTTCTAAAATGTGCAAAAGACCCAAACTCATCTTGGTCACATTGGCAATTTGGTGGGAATAAAAACAGTCCGTCTCGTTTTCTATCTAAATCCCACTGTTTCCCTGAACCTACATGATCCATTAAAGAACGATTTTTATGACTTGTAAAAACCGCTACGCTATGAATATTAGAATTCACCATATTTGAAAGCATGAAATCAATGAGTCGGTAACGGCCCCCAAACGGTAACGCCGCTAATGAACGATGCCCTGTTACTTTCTTTAAGGAAGGAAAACTTCCCGTTGCATTAATAATTCCTAACATTTTTTCTCCCATTCATTTCATCCCCCTTTTCTATTTCCCTTCAGCAATTAATACTACATCGTCAACATTTTTTTCTGGACGAATGATTGTTCCATCTTCAATAACCATTTCCGATCCAACGATCGCTCTTTCAATCACAACATTTTTTCCAATCTTTGCCCCTGGCATAACAACGGAATCAATAACCATACTACCTTCCTCCACCGTTACCCCTTGGAATAACACAGAATGCTTCACGTCCCCTTCAATGATGCATCCTTCATTAATAAGCGATTCTTCTACTCTCGCCTGTTCCGCAATATATTGAGGTGGCTCATTTGGATTGACAGAATAAATACGCCAGTTACGGTCGTTTAAATTCAACGATGTTTCATCGCGAAGTAAATCCATATTCGCCTCCCATAAGCTTTTCACTGTTCCAACATCTTTCCAATACCCTTCAAACGGATACGCCATTAGCTTCTTCCCTTCATCTAATAAAAGCGGAAGTACATCTTTTCCGAAATCATTACTAGATTCAGGATTTCTTGCATCCATTTCTAAATACTCTTTCAAAATTGCCCAGTTAAAAATATAAATTCCCATTGATGCAAGATTACTTCTTGGAAATTGCGGTTTCTCCTCAAATTCAACAACTTCCATCTCTTCATTTGTATTCATGATGCCAAAGCGACTTGCTTCATCCCACGGCACTTCAATAACAGAAATCGAAACGTCCGCTTCTTTCTCAATATGGTAATCTAGCATTTTGCTGTAATCCATTTTATAAATATGATCGCCTGATAAAATAAGGACATATTCTGGTTCATACTGACTTAAATAGTTTAAGTTTTGATAAATAGCACTTGCCGTACCTGTATACCACTTCACACCTGAAGACTCCGCATAAGGAGGTAACACAGTGACTCCACCGTTTACACGATCAAGATCCCAAGCATTTCCGATTCCAATATAATTATGAAGTTCTAACGGTTGATATTGTGTTAAAATCCCCACCGTTTCAATACCGGAGTTTGCACAGTTACTTAACGTAAAATCAATAATGCGATATTTACCACCAAATGGAACAGCTGGCTTGGCTAAATTTTTTGTTAATGCACTTAAACGACTACCTTTTCCCCCTGCTAGTAACATTGCTACGCACTTTTGTTTTTGAGCCATCTTGTTTTTTGCTCCCCTTTCTCGTCTTCACTGGTCGTAATATGGATACGCCAAATGGTGGAATTGTAATTTCTACATGTGCCGCTTGATTATGATATGGCTCTAGAATCGTCTTGAGACGTTTCTTATTAACTTGCCCCGATCCGCCATATTGCGCCGAGTCACTGTTTAAAATTTCGTTATAGTACTCGAAATCTGGTACACCTACTTTATAGTTTTCATATGTAGCTTTCGTAAAATTACATACGACAACTAACGCATCTTCCTGCTTATCCCCTTGGCGGATAAACGAGAAAATACTTTGCTCATTATTATTAGCATCAATCCACTGAAATCCTTCAGGCGAGTGATCTAACTGCCAAAGTGGTTTTGAGCGCTTATACAATGCTATGAGCTCTTTAAAGTAATCATGCATATTACGATGCATTTCAAAATCATGTAAATTCCAATCTAAATCTTCAAGGTCTTTCCACTCATCAAATTGCCCGAATTCTCCACCCATAAAGAGTAATTTCTTACCTGGATGAGTAAAGAAATATCCATATAATAAACGAAGCTGAGCAAACTTATCCCAGTAATCTCCCGGCATTTTATTTAATAACGACTTTTTCCCATGAACGACTTCATCATGAGAAAGCGGCAATATGAAGTTTTCAGAGTGAGCATATATTAAAGAGAATGTCATTTTCTCATGAATGTATTTCCGGTACTCTGGCGCACATTCCATATATTTCAGCACGTCATTCATCCAACCCATATTCCATTTATAATTGAATCCAAGTCCACCCTCGTATGTTGGAGCTGTTACAAGTGGCCAAGCTGTTGAATCTTCCGCTGTCATAAGAAACTCTTCATCTTCTGCAAACACGGCTTCATTTAACTCTCGTAAGAAAGAAACGGCGTGTTCATTGCTTTGCTCTTTTCCTTCTTTATTCCAGTACAGCATATTCGCAACTGCATCTACCCTGAAACCATCAATATGGAAATACTTCATCCAAAATAACGCATTTGAAATTAAGAAATTACGTACTTCTCTCTTCCCTAAATCAAAATTAACAGTTCCCCATACAAGGTTTTCTTGTACGTCTCTATCTTTATATTCATAAGTCGGTGTCCCATCAAACAAATATAAACCGTGAGCATCTTTACAAAAATGCCCCGGTACCCAATCTAAAATGACACCGATTCCATATTTATGACATTCATCGACAAAATACATCAAATCATGTGGCGTGCCGAATCTACTTGTCGCTGCATAATATCCTGTTCCTTGATATCCCCAAGAACGATCATATGGATGCTCAACAAGCGGCATAATTTCAATATGTGTAAATTGATGTTCCACCACATACGGAATGAGCTCCTCGGCCATTTCTCTGTAAGAATACAGAGCGCCATTCTCTTTCTTTTTCCAAGAACCGAAATGTAATTCATAAACTGTCATCGCTTCTTTATAAATCGATTTTTTCTTTCTCTTACGAATCCAGTTTTTATCATTCCATTCATATCCCTCTATATCAAAAACTACAGATGCCGTATTTGGTCTTACTTCTGCATATACTGCATAAGGATCCGCTTTTAAAATAACGTCACCATCCATCGTTTCAATCGCATACTTATATATATCATTCTCTTCAATATGCGGTACAAACAAGGACCAAATCCCCTCTTCTGTCACTTGTAGCATCTTATGTTGCTCATAATCCCATTCATTAAAATCCCCAACAACACTCATTGCTTTCGCATGAGGAGCCCATACTGTGAATCGTACACCTCGCATCCCATCTTCCGTCACAATATGTGCGCCAAAGATGTTATAACTGTCATAGTACTTTTCTGTATGAAACTCATCTCGTTTCACTTCTTCACAATTTATTACATCCAATATGTTCACCTCACTAAGATGACAGAAATTTTTTACTCTTTATCATTTCTGCGAAAAACTGAAATATCCTTGTTATTTTTTAAAAAATATTCGTTTTTTTCTTAAATTCCACTTAAAATTTTCACATTTTCCGTGTAAATTATCGAATTTTGACGAATATTCATTGCAAACGCTTCATTTCCTACTAGCCTTTCATCCTATTATTTATTTCTCAACCTTTATTTCATAAGATTTATCCTATTTTACTCGCTATTTATCACTTAAAATCGTAACAAAATAATCTGTTATAAAAAAATGTTTCTCAATATTTTTTGTCACAATTTTATTGAAATGGAAAATTCATAAGCATATACTCATTCTCAATAAAGAACATTGAACCTTCGCAAATATAATTCATACTGAAACACTATGTTTACTCTATCGATGCTCCAGGCGAAAGTCTGATAAAAATTAAATTAGGGGGCTTTCTTATGTCATTAAAACAAAAGGTTGGAATGGGAGTTGTCACAGCTTCACTTGGCTTATCCCTTACATTCGGCGGTGTATTCGCCTATTTCAGTGATTCTGAAACATCGGGTAATTCATTTCAAACCGTCTAACAACGAAATTAGGTACTGAAAAAGATGGTAAGCTACTCGGGCAATATTAATATGCTCGTCCAGATGAAAACCTTGCAGGCGACGTAAATGGCGATAAAATAATTGATATTAAAGATGCTGAAATTATCGCTAATAACTATGGTAAAAAAGGAGTATCTGTAAAAGATGGCGATCTTAATAATGACGGCATCGTCGACGAAAAAGACATTCGCTTCGTAGAAAAGAAATTCTTGAAAAAAGGACCAGATGCAGCAAAATCACAAACACCTGTAGAAAAATCAAAAAGCGGTACACTGGCAGATATTTTAAAGAAATTAGGATTAACACCTAAAAAATAATAATAAAGAGCACTCTATATAAAGTAGAGTGCTCTTTTCTATAAACGACCCTTATCCAGCAAAAGGGGTATATTGGGGATATACAAGGGAAACCGGAAAAGGAATTTATATTAAATTATATAAAAACTCAGAGGTAGGAAGCAGTTTCCCGCCTCTGAATTATTTAGCAATTATTATAGTACTGGTGCCATTGTTTCTTTTAATACTTTTACAGAATGAGCGAATTTCGCTTTTTCTTCTTCATTTAGCTCAAGTTCTACGATTTCACGTACACCTTCGCGGTTAATAACAGCTGGAACACCTACGAAAGCATCTTTCTCACCATATTGACCTTCAAGGTATGCCGATACAGTTAATACGCTGTTCTCGTTGCTTAAGATTGCTTTAGTTACACGAAGTAGTGACATACCGATTCCGTAGTAAGTTGCGCCTTTACGCTCAATAATGTGGTAAGCTGCATCGCGTACATTTTCAAAGATTTTATCTAAATCTTCTTGGTTATACTGTTCGTTGTTCGCTAAGATTGTTTCTAGTTTTTGTACACCTACAGTAGCGTGGCTCCATACTGGAAGTTCAGTGTCACCGTGCTCACCAACGATGTAAGCATGAACGTTACGTGGATCTACATCTAAGTAGTCACCTAACATGTAACGGAAACGAGCAGAGTCTAAAGTAGTACCAGAACCGATTACGCGCTCTTTCGGTAAACCAGATTCTTTCCAAGTTACGTAAGTTAAAATATCAACTGGGTTAGTTGCGATTAAGAAGATTCCATCGAATCCGCTATCCATAATACCGCGAACGATTTGTTTAAAGATCTTTGTATTTTTCTCAACTAAGTCTAAACGAGTTTCGCCTGGCTTTTGTGGTAATCCAGCAGTGATAACTACTAAATCTGCATCTTTACAATCTGCATAGCTACCGCTCCAAACTTTTGTTGGTGCTGGAGAGAATGGTACCGCATGGCTTAAGTCCATTGCTTCTCCTTCTGCTTTTGCTTCATTAACATCTACTAGTACGAATTCTTCAGCTACACCTTGGTTGATCATTGAGTAAGCGTAACTACAACCTACAGCTCCTGTTCCTACTAATACTACGCGATTGATACCTTTTTTCATGTTAATTTCCCCTTTCAATTGTTTACATCTATTTTTTATTATTGTTTAAGTAATTAATTAAAATACTAATTTAATGTTGTTTAACTTCTTTACATACATATTGTAGCACGGATTATTGTGAATTCCTTCACAAATTATGACCTATTTGTGAACTTTTTCACATAGAGTGTAAAGTTGTTAGAATGCGGGTGAAATCCATCTCAATGGAGGCGTTTTCTTTAGATTGTGAAAGGTTTTTTCTTAAAGTTTTCTTGGTAAGTGAAATTATATTGAACACAACTTTGGTTATATCGACGTTTCGACAAGAATAGCTTCTTCTATCTATATTATTTATCCCGCTATTTGTGGGTAGTAAGACTCCCACCTCAAAATTTGGCTGGAGCGAAGAAGTTAGCCTTCACATAATTCTCATCATTTAACTTTTGTAAATCCGCAGCAATACTTTTAGAGGTTTTTATAAGGGGTCACCATACATTGCCATCAACTTAAGAAATTGGTATTTCCCCATATCGAAAAAAATGAGCTGAATTATTATAAATAACTCTGGAAAGATAAAATTTTCATTTTGGGGATACTTCAAAATATTAGCCTGATGGACATAGGTATCACCACATGTCCATGGATTAAAGAAAGAGCCTATTATTAAACTGTACCCTACTCTTTGGGTCGGAAGAGGTGCTATAGATGAATGTAAAGACATATAGGGCTCAAGTGTTTTCTTGGTCTAAGGAGGCCAAGGTAGAAATAGTAGAACTCATTTCCGCCGGCATAGGTATGGCCGGACCCGTTCTGTTCGCCACAGTTCTAGGCTATCCCGCTCTTGGTTTTGCTGCATCGGTCGGTAGTTTGGCAGTCAGTAGCGTGAAAGTCGGTTCGAGTTTTATAAATCACGGGAAAAGGTTGGCATCAGCGCTGATATCAGTAGTGCTCGCTGCGATTGCTGCTGTTCTCTCTTTCGGACATGGCTATCTGACATTTGGAGTCTTGATCCTGCTGGTAAGCCTTGCTGCGTTAATTGGCGGATATAGTCGTGCCTTGGCGGTGGCAACAACACGCTTTGTCGTATTCCTGATTATCATCCTCAATATGGTCGACCAGACGGAGTACCGGATGGAACTAATTTTTTCAATCTTAGCAGGGGCGATTTGGACCGTCAGTATCAGCTTGGTGCTAGGCATCTGGGTACACCGTTGTTTTAAATCATCGCTGGATGGAGCTGTGAAAGGGCCAACATCGAAAAAAATCATTCTATGGTGGAACTCTCTTGCACACCTATCCAGTTGGCAATTCCCAATCAGGCTCGCATTATGTCTAGGTATAGCTGAGGGATTGCGAATACTTTGGCCCGAGCACCACTTCTATTGGATTGCAATTACCGTAGCAATCCTTACTCAGCGGAAAATAGAACTCTTTCCAATCAAAACAACACAACGAGTGCTTG